>JBFGIM010000122.1:0-9136 GCA_041577695.1 Myxococcota bacterium
ACTTCCGATGGGCAGCCATCCCGGTCTTCATCGCGGCTCCTTTCGGCCGGGCCCGGCGTCGGAGGGTGGAGTGCGGGGAGCCAGAAACACGAAACCCTCTCCGGCCGGGCTCGGCGGGAGAGGGTTTCGCGTTCGGCGTCCTTGGACTGAGCGCTACACCTCTCCCGCCCTGCCGAGAAGCAGGTCGATGAGGAGTAGTTGCTGCCGTCGCTGCGCCATGATCGTCCTATCCATAGGTGAGCCTCGGCAGGACGTCAACGGAACTGGAGAGTCCCCGTGGGGCCGCCCGCGTTCAAGCGAGCCCGCACCTACGCCGAACAGGTTTGGGGCCGACCTCCGGGCGCGACCGGGATGGGGAGGGGCGCCATGAACCGTCGCAAACAAGACCGGGTCAGACGGCGCGTGACCTGCGAGCTGGTCGCCGAGGATCAGCGGTTCTCGGGGATCGTGCTGGACATGTCCCCGAGCGGGATCTTCGTCCAGACGGCGGCGAAGCTGGCCCGGGAGACCGCGGTGTCGGTTCGCATCCTGGGCGCCGGGGGCGACGAGCCCATCCACCTTCGCACGCGCGTAGCACGCCGAAAGAACATCCCGCCCCATCTCGCCAGCCTCTCCGCCTCGGGGATCGGTCTCGAGATCTGTGAGGCACCGGACGCATACTACGAACAGCTGGGAGCCGGCCCGCGCGTCGGGGCTCCGTCGCCGGACGCGAACCCGTCGCAGCCCCTGCAGCCGGCGGAAGCGGCGCCAGAGGCCGAGGCGGCGCGCTTCCGCGTGCGCATCCGACATACCGAGAGCTCGCGCTCGCGAACGATCTCCGTGACCGCCCCCGATCACGACTCCGCGCGGGCCCGCGCCCTCGAGCAGGCTGGCGAGGACTGGGAGGTCCTCGGCAGCGACGCCGCCTGAACCCTCCGGTCTCGTCCTCGACCCCACTCCCGGCGACGCGGTTATGCTAGGCGCCGAGGAGAACGCCATGGACGAAGTGCGACTGACGTCGCTCGTCCCGGCAGGCGGTTGAGCCCGCAAGCTGGGTGCCGAGGACCTGGTCCAGGTCCTGCGAAAGATCGCGCCCTTCCACCATCCCTGGGTGGTACCCGACATGGGCCCCCTGGAGGACGCGGCACTCCTGCGCCCGCAATCCGGTCCGTCCCTCGCCTTCACCGTCGACTTCATCACGCCCGTGGTGGACGAGCCCGAGATCTTCGGTGCCATCGCCGCGGCCAACGCGCTGTCGGACGTCTACGCCATGGGAGGCGAGCCGCAGGTGGCGCTGGCGGTCTGCGGCTTCCCCGAGGACCGCGTGTCGCTCGAGGTGCTGGAGCGCATCTTCCGCGGCGGTCGCGACAAGGCTGCCGAAGCGGGTTGCGCGGTGGTGGGCGGCCACACGGTGATCGATCCCGAGTTGAAGTACGGGCTGTGCGTGATCGGCACCGTCGATCCAGCGCGCAGCCTGGCCCAGACCGGGGCGCGTCCCGGCGACGTGCTGGTGTTGACCAAGCCGATCGGAGGTGGCGTCGCAGCCCAGGCGCTGAAGAACGAGCGCCTGACGCCGGAGCAGCGCGACGCGGCGGTCCACTCGATGCTGGCGCTCAATCGAGACGCCCGCGACGCCGCGCTGGACGCCGGTGCCCGTGCCGCCACCGACGTGACCGGCTTCGGTCTGCTGGGTCACCTGCGTCACCTGTTGCTGGGCGCCGGCTGCGCGGCGCGGGTCTTCGCCAACGCCGTGCCGCGCCTCGACTTCGCCGAGGCCTTGATCGCAGAGGGCCTGGTGCCCGGCGGAACCGGGCGCAACCGCGCCTACATCGAGCCGCACACCCGCTGGGAGCCCGACGTGGACGAGGGCACGCGGGTGCTGCTATGCGACGCGCAGACTTCCGGCGGACTGCTGGTGGCCGTCCCGGCCGCGGGCGAGCGCGCGCTCCTGGCCGATCTCGAACGCCGCGGCACACCGGCCCACGCCACGGTGGGCGAGCTGCTGGAAGGCGAGCCGGGTAGCCTCGAAGTCCTGCGCGGGCCCTGAATCCGGGACGCGTCGAAACCGGAGATCCGGGGGAAGCACCTGCCATGCCCGCGCCGCGCGAACGCGACTTCGAGCAGACCCGCAAGCAGCTCGAGAGCTGGCTCACCACCCGGCTTCCGGCCGCTGAGGAGCTGCACGTCTCCAGCCTGTCCGGACCCGCGACCACCGGGTTCTCGAGCGACACGCTGCTCTTCGACGCCTGCTATCGCGAGGACGGCGCCGAGCGTCGCCTGGAGCTGGTGGCGCGCCTGGAGCCGACCGGATTCGGCGTCTTTCCCGAGTACGACGTGGCGCTCCAGGCCCGCGTGATGCAGGCGGTTGCGCGGGCGGGTGTCGCGGTGCCGCACGTCCACTGGCTCGAGAATTCGCACGGCCCGCTCGACGTGCCGTTCTACGTGATGGAGCGCGTCGAGGGCCGCATTCCCCCCGACAACCCCCCGTATCACATGGGCGGCTGGATGACCGAGATCGAGCCCGCCGAGCGCGCCTCGATCTGGTGGAGCGGCCTCGAGTCCATGGCGGCCATCCACCGCTGCGACTGGCGCGGACTGGGGCTCGCGGACCTGGTCCCGCCGGCGGCACTCGACGACCCGCTGGGCGCACAGCTCGATTCGTGGCGTCGCTACCTCGACTGGACCCACGCGTGGCGCCAGCGCCCACAGCCGGTTCCGGAGCGGGCCTTCGAGTGGCTGGTGGCGCAGCGGCCGCAGGCGCCGCAACCGTTGGGTCTCTGCTGGGGCGACGCACGCATCGGCAACATGATCTTCCGCGATGGGCGCTGCGTCGCGGTGCTCGACTGGGAGATGGCGACCCTCGGCAACCCGGAGCAGGACCTGGCCTGGTTCCTGTACCTCGACGCCCACCACAGCGAGGGCGTGGAGGCCGAGCGTCTGCCGGGCTTCCCCGGACGCGAGGAGACGGTGGCGCGCTACGAGCAGTCGCTCGGACGGCCGGTCGAACATCTCGAGTACTACGAGATCTTCGCGGCCTTCCGCTTCGCCGCCATCATGATCCGCGTGGGCCAGCAGCTGATCCACTACGGCCTGATCCCGGAGGCCTCGAGCTTCGATCGCGACAATCCCGCCGCGCGCCTGCTGGAGAAGCGCCTGGCGCAGCTCGGCTGAGAACCCGCGACGGATTCGCGGTGGTACAATTCCGGTTTCCCGCGGAGAGCGCGCATGCTGACCCGGCCCCGCCGACATCCCCGACCCGACCCGCGTCCGGCGCGCCGTTCCCTCGCGATTCCCGGTCTTTTGCTGTCACTCCTGCTGCTCGGAATCGGGCCCTGCCAGCTGCCGCTGCGCATCGGGATTCCCAGCGGCAATACGTTGCCGGTGAAGATCCAGCTTCCGGACGAGACCGATCCGGCCTCGGTGACCGTCGACTTCGACGGCAACGACGTGACCGGGGCGTTCGCGCCGGGCGGCCCCGGTCTGATCGGCGCGTTGCCGCTCCCCGGCCCCGGCCCCCACACGCTCTCGATGACGCGACCCGTGATGGTGTTGCCGGGGCTCCACTTCCCGCTCACGTTGCGCCACACCTTCTCGTCGCCCACCGCGGCGCCCGAGGTGATCGGCATCGCACCCGCGTCGCCGCTGCCGCGCAGTGGCTGGCTGCGGTTGCAACTGGCGTCCGAGCCGGACGCGTCGGCGCTGACGAGCTGGGGCTTCGGTCTCGAGTGCAACGGCCACCGGATCGGCCGGGCCGCCCATGCGTTGTCCGACGGCGTGGTGATCCTCAACCCCCACGGCGTGCTGCCGCCCGGCGGAAACTGCCGGATCGCGTGGCTGGCTTCCGACGGGAGCGTCGGCGAGACCGGCTTCGCGGTGGCGGCGAACGCGGCCGGCGCTGGCGCGTCGGTGCTCTACGACCGCGACGACCCGCTCTCGATCGCACCCTTTCCCGACGACTACTTCACCAGGGTGAACACGGACCTTCCGGCGCAGATCGAGGTGGACCTGCCGCTGCCGCCGTTCCCCAACGAGTTCCAGCGGCAGGTGTGGACCGGACTCACCAGCCAGACGATCGGAGTCGACGGCTGGAGCCGGCAGCCGCCGATCGTGATCGCGCTCTCCCATCGACTGGACGAGAGCGCGGTGCCCGCCGACGAAATCGAGGCGCAGGATCCGTTCGCGCCGATCGTGTTGGTGGACGTGGACCCCGACAGCCCTGACTTCGGCGCGCGGATCCCCTACCGCATGCTGGTGCGCCGCGATCTCGCGCCCGACTTCACCTTCGATGACGTGGCGCTGCTCTTCCCCACCATCGACCTGCGCGAGCGCGGACACTACGCCGTGGTCGTGACCCGGCGCGCCTACGCACGCAACGAGCCGGGACGGCCCTTTGGTCCCTCCCAGGCCTTCGGACGCGTGCTGGGATTGCCCTTGCCGGGCGAGAGCGCCGCGATCGCCCGGGCGCGAGGACAGGTCGAGCCGGTGGTCCGGATCCTGGGAGAGCTGCCCGTGGCGCCGATCCCGCGCGAGGACCTGGCGCTGGTGGTGCCGGTGTCGATCCGCACCGCACCATCGGTGGACGACCTGATCCACATCAAGGAGCTGGCCCTGGCGGCACCGCCGCCGGAGCTGCTGATCCCGGACGCGAGCGAGGGCGCCTGTAGCGGACCCGCCGACGACTTCTGCATCGAGCTCCGTGCGGGGCGGGCCCTGGTGGTGCGCGGCAAGGTGCTGCTGCCGAACTACCGCGGCGCCGACTTCCTGTTCGTGCGCGACCCGGACACCGGCATCCCGGTGCCACAGACCCTGGTCGAGGTTCCCTTCGTGCTGAGCCTGCCGTTGCAGGCGCTGGACGGGCCGGTGTTCCCGATCATGTACCAGCACGGCAATCCGGGGTCACCGCGTGAGCTCGAGGCCAATTTCACCAACGGTCACCTGGACGACGCCGGCTTCGCGCTGGTGGGCATGCAGGACACCCTCAATCGCGAGCTCGGAGAGGACCAGGACATCCAGGTCCAGGCGATCTTCTTCTTCATCGCCCAGATCGCCGTACTGCCCGACTACTGGAACCAGACCGGCGCCGACATGATCCACTTCCTGCGAGCGATCCAGGGCATGGGCGATCTCGACCTGCTGCGCGCCGGCCCCGACGGCAGCCCGGAGATCGGCCCCGACGGCAATCCCGAGATCGATCCGTCGGTGCTGCTCTACAAGGGCATCAGCGAGGGCGGCAACAATGCCCAGCGCTTCCTTCCCTTCGCCCCCGAGCTGCTGGCGGCGGCGCCCACGGTGGGCGGCGCGCGGCTCGGCGAGACCCTGATCCACCAGAGCGCGGCGGAGCTGCTGGCCCAGCTCCGCGTCTTCCTACCGGATCTCCGCCCGGTCGAGACCTGGATCGGCCTCTCGCTGTTCCAGGCGGGCTACGACCGCCAGGACGGCCACAGCTACCTGCGTCACCTCTACGCCGACCCGCTGCTGCCCTTCGCCGGGAGCAGCGACGTGACGCCGCCGAGCACGATCTGGACCGAGGGGATCGGCGATACGCTGGTGCCCAACAACGCCAGCCGCGCCGCCGCGAGGGAGCTGGGCATCCCCCAGGTGAGTCCGGCGCTGGTTCCGGTGCCGGGTCTCGAGCAGGTAGCGGCACCGTTGTCCGAGAATCTGGGGACGGGGCTGACGGCCGGCTACGTGCAGTATGATCCCGCCACGACGCCGAGCTGCCTGTCGACGGGGCAGAGCGAAGGACACTTCTGCGCCCAGACCGCCATCGAGGCGTTCGAGCAACGCCTGCACTTCTACCAGACTGCGATCGAGGGCGCACCCGAGATCATCGACACCCTGAGCGAGTGAGCCCGTCATCCCCAACCCTGGAAAGAAATCCACGATGAGTCCGCTACGGCGCGGCCTGGTGCTGGCGCTTTCCCTCACCTGCTTCGCAGCTCCCGCGGCCGCCGCACCCTGCCCGACCGAGGTCGACGGCGATCCCGTCGTCGCCCTGGCGACGGACCTCGGCACGATCTGCATCCAGCTCTTTGCGACGCTGGCGCCGTTGACGGTGGTGAACTTCCTCGGCTACGTGGAGCGCGGCGACTACGACGGCACCTTCATCCACCGCAGCGTACCGGGCTTCGTGATCCAGGGCGGCGGCTTCCGCGCCTCCGACTACGAGCCGATCTTCGACGAAACGTCGCCCACCGTCGACAACGAGCCCGACTGCGACGGCGTGCTGCCAGAGCGCTGCAACCTGCGCGGCACCGTCGCCATGGCCAAGGGGGGCGACCCCGACAGCGCCGTCAGCCAGTGGTTCATCAACCTGGCCGACAACGGCGGACGCGAGAACAGCGTTTCGATCGGACTCGACAGCCCGCTCAACGCCGGCGGCTTCACGGTGTTCGGCCAGGTGATCGCCGGCACGATGGCGGTGGCCGACGCGGTGGCTGCACTGCCGGTCTATGACCTGATCTTCAACATCGACTCGCCGCAGCGCGACATCTTCTCCCAGACCCCGTTGCTGAGCGACCTGGAGGAGGATCCGCAGGGATACGGCTGCTTCGTGCCGGGGCAGACCGGCGCGCTGGTGAACCTGGCCGGGACCCAGTTCGAGAACGACCCGGTCACCGGACGCCCCTACTACTGGATCTCGTACAACTGCATCGAAGTCCCGGCCAGCGGCACCTGCACCGACCCCAATCGCATCATCATCGTCCCGCCCAGTACCCAGCTGGTGATGACCTGCGACGAGATCGAAGCCTCGGAGCTGTCGCTGGCGGCACGGCGCGCCGACCTGGCGCCCCAGGTGGCGGAGCGCCTGTTCACGGTGATTCAGGTGCCGGAGAGCGATGCGCCGGGGGCTGCCCTGCTCGTCCTCGCCGGGCTGGCCGCGCGGCGCATGCGGCGAAACGACCAGCGCGCACCCGACTCGTTGCGCCGCTCGACGCGGGTTGCTGCGCCGAGCTGAGCCTCGAGCTCGGCCAGCGGCAGGAAGTCGCGGCCGCGCACCGCGTCGTCCAGATGTGGCTCCTCGTAGATCGAGAGCAGCAGCTCGTCCACCAGCAGCGGGGACCGATAGAGCTCGGCCGAGGTGGAGGGACCCGCTTCGATCGAGACGGTACGACAGCCCCGCGCGAGCAGGAACGCCACGGCCCCGCGCACCCCCGGCTCGGGGGGAACCGCCACCTCGATCGCTCCGCCCGCGGCCACGCCCTCCAGGCGCCGCGCACCCTCCGCCGAAGTCAGCACCAGCGGCCGCGTGGGCCCCGCGAAGAGCCGATGGCCCGGATCGAGGTCGCGTCCGGACGTCAACACCGCGCTCCAGGGCGGCTCGCCGCGGCCGAGCCGCTCGCGCCGCCAGGCCGCCAGGGCCCCGGCGGCGTCCCCGGCCAGCTCCAGCCCGTGGTCGAGCTGCGGCTCCTCGCGCAGGATGCGCCCGGTGGTGACGATCGCGTCCGCGCGGGCGCGGGCCAGGGCCAGCGCGAAGCGATCGGTCTCGCTCGGCGGTGTCGCCTCGCAGATCCGCAACGTGGTGAGCCGATCCTCGGCGCGTCGCCATACGGCCGTCACGTGCACTACGCCCTCGTCGCAAGCCAGATCGACCGGCCCGTAGAGGGCGCGCGGATGCGCTCTTCCAACGTCGCGGAGCCCCTCACTCGGCACCTCGATGCCGCCGCCGTCGACGGCCGTGGCCAGCGAGTATCGCCTTGCTGCGTCCCGCCTTGATCCCGCCAAGAATATAGTGACCGTTGTTCATCATCTATTGAACAATGATCAACATCTGCTAACCAAAGCTCCATGGCACCGATAGCCGTAGATGAACACCGATCAGAAAAATCTCCTGCGGGCGACAGCCGCCGCGCGCGCAATCGCGAGTCAAAGCGCGCACGGATCGTCGAGGCCGCGCGCTCGCTCTTCGCCGAGCGGGGCTTCGAGGGCGCAACCGCCCGCGACATCAGCCGTCGCGCCGGCGTCGCCACGGGCACCCTGTTCCTCTACGTGGAGGACAAGCGCGAGCTGCTGTTCCTGGTTCTGGCTGCAGATGCCACGCGGCTCTTCGAGCGCGGAGCCCGGGCTGCGTCGCGGGCCCGCAGCCTCCCCGAGGCTCTCTTGGCGCTTTTCGGGCCCTTCTTCGACTACTACGCCGAGCAGCCGGCGCTGGCGCGGTCCATCCTCGAGGAGCTCTTCCTGCGGCCCCACGAGCCCGAGCGGATGGGCGCCTTCAGCCGCGAGCACGCCAGCCACCTGGCGAAGCTGGTAGCGGCGGCCAAGGAGCGGGGCGAGGTGCGCGCCGACGTGTCGGTGGCGAGCGCCACCCGTGCCTGCTTCGCCCACTACGCCTTCTGGGTGCAGGCCTGGCTGGGCAGCGGACAGGTGAACCGTGTTCAGTTCGAGACCCGGCTCCGCGAGGCCCTGGCGCTCCAGTTGACCGGGCTCGGTCCGTTCCACGGCGCGGATCGATAGCGGTCTCGCGATCCCCCGATCACGAAAAATGATCTTTGATCATCTTTTGACCGCTTGATTGACTCCCCAGTTTTGGATCTAATTGGTCCTTTCTATCGATGATTGGATCCAATAATCTGGGTCCATGCTGGACCTCGCGTTCCGCGCCGAACGGGGCTCTCCCGAGCCGGTCTACCGGCAGCTCGCGGACCACCTGGCCGCCTTGATCCAGACCGGCCGGCTTCCGGTGGGCGATCGCATCCCGCCGACCCGCGAGCTGGCCGAAGCGCTGGGACTGAGCCGCAACACGGTCTCCCGGGCCTACGAGGCCCTGGGCGAGGGCGGCTTGCTCGCTGCCCACGTCGGGCGCGGCACCTTCGTGGCTCGCGGCCGCGCTCCCGACGACGGCCGCGCCCCGGCCCAGCCTGGCGCCACCCGCTTCGCCTGGCAGGCACTGCTGGCGCGACGCGCTCGCTCGACCGGAGCTCCGCGGGGCCTGAGGCTGATCGACGAGAGCCGCGTGCGCTTGGACCTGCGCGCCGGCCGGGTCGATCCCGAGGCGCTGCCCGTGGCCGAGCTCCAGGGCGCCTACCAGCGCGCGCTGGGTCGTTCGCTTCGCGACAGCGCCAACGACTTCGACCCGCTCGGCTTCGCGCCGTTGCGCGATGCGATCGCGCGGTCGCTGGCCGGCCGTGGCATCGCCTGTCAGCCCGAACAGGTGCTG
>JBFGIM010000123.1:0-9126 GCA_041577695.1 Myxococcota bacterium
AGCGCCGCGACCACCGCCGCTCGATCGTCAACCACCGGGCGGTGCTGGCGGCCATCGCGAGCCGCGACGGCGCGCAGGCGCGGAACGTCGTCGGCGAGATGCTCCAGTACAGCGAAGAGGCGATCCTGCACGAGATCGGAAGGCTCGAAGAGGCGGGCGTGATCGGGCCCCGCGTCGCCGGGGCGACGCAGTGAGCATCGCCCGCGAGGAGCTGCGCTGGAACGGCTGGGGCCGGATGGGTGAAGCCGCGTCCTTCTCGTCGGCGCGCGAGCGCGCGCTGCTCGACGCACTCGCGAGCCGGCTCGGCCGCGAGCTCCAACCCACCCCGCCGCCGGTCGAGCTCGATGAGGTCCGCCTGCCGCCCAGCAAGCTCGACCCGGCGTCCCTGGCGGCGCTGCGCGCCGCGTGCGGCGAGCAAGGCGTGCGCACCAGCCCGTTCGAGCGCGTTACCCACGCGCTGGGCAAGAGCCTGCCGGATCTGCTCCGGTTGCGGCGAGGCGACGTCGAGGCAGTGCCGGAGGCGGTGGTCTACCCCGCCGACGAGGGCGCCGTCGCGGCAGTGCTGCGGCTGGCCCGGTCCGCGCGACTGGCGGTGGTTCCGTTCGGCGGTGGCACCAGCGTGGTGGGGGGCGTCGATGCGCGCACGGGAGAGGGGCAGGGCGGCGCCCTGTGTCTCGACACCACGCGCCTCGACCAGCTGCTCCGGGTGGATGCCGAGAGCGGCACCGCCACCGTGCAGGCCGGGATCGACGGGCCGGCGCTCGAGGCGGCACTCGCCGGGCACGGATTCACCCTGGGACACTTTCCCCAGTCGTTCGAGCACTCCACGGTCGGCGGCTGGGTGGCGACCCGCTCGGCCGGTCAGCAGTCGGACGGCTACGGCGCCATCGACGAGCTACTGGTGGCGGTGCGCGTGGTCACGCCCGAGGGTGTGATCCGGACACTGGCGGTGCCGCACGCCGCCACCGGCCCCGACCTGAAGCAGGTCGTTCTCGGGTCCGAAGGCACCCTGGGTGTGATCGTCGAGGCCACCCTGCGCGTGCGGCCCAGCCCCGCGGCGCACGACGACCGCGGCATGCTGTTCCGGAGCTTCTCCGACGGCGTCGCGGCGATCCGCGAGATTGCCCAGAGCGAGCTGCCGATCGGCATGCTGCGGCTCGCGGACGCGGACGAGACCGAGCTGAGCCTGCTGCTCCGCCACGATCCGGAGCGCCGCTTCGATCCCACCGCCCTGGCGCTGGCCGCCGCGGCGCGGCGCGGCTACGGCAAGGGGCGCTGCGTGCTGATCTACGGCGCCGAGGGCGCCAGCGCGCGCGGGGTGCGCGCCGTCCTGGCGCGGGCGCGTGCCGCCGGTCGCCGGCACGGCGGGCTGCCGCTCGGCCGGGGGCCCGGGCGTTCGTGGCGCCGCGAGCGCTTCCGCACGCCCTACCTGCGCGACTGGTTGCTCGATCGGGGCGTGGCGGTCGACACGGTGGAGACGTCGCTCTCCTGGTCGCGGCTCCAGGCGGGACACCAGGCGATCCTGCGCGCGCTTCGCGGGGCGCTCCAGCGTCACGCGGGCGCCGGGCTGGCCATGGCGCATCTGTCCCACAGCCATCACGACGGCGCCTGCCTCTATTTCACCGTGCTCTATCCACTCGACCGCGAGCGCGAGCTCGAGCAGTGGGGTGAGTTCAAGGCCACTGCCAGCGAGGCGATTCTCGATGCCGGGGGCACGCTGTCGCACCACCACGGTGTCGGCATCGACAACAGACCGTGGCTGCCCCGCGAGAAGGGTGAGCTCGCGTTGGCGGCGCTGCGCGGCCTCAAGCACGTGGTCGACCCCGACGGGGTGATGAACCCGGAGAAGCTGCTGTGAACTGGAGTCTGCCCCAGCGTACGGCGGCGCTCTCGCGTGCGGAGCGCGACGGGGTGGACCTGCTCGTGATCGGCGGCGGCATCACCGGCGCCGGCGTGCTGCGCGATGCCGCCAGTCGCGGCCTGCGCGCGCTGCTGGTCGAGCGCGAAGACTTCGCCTGCGGAACCTCGGGCCGCTCCTCGAAGATGGTGCACGGCGGCATGCGCTATCTGGCCCAGGGGCGGCTCGGCCTGACGCGCGAGTCGTGCCGGGAGCGCGACAACCTGGCGGATCTGAATCCGAACCTGGTGCGCCGCGTGCCCTTCCTTCTGCCCTCCTACGAAGGCGGGAAGGTGCGCCCGTGGCAGGTGCGGGCCGTGCTGAGCCTGTACGCGGCGCTGGCCAACTTCCGCCGCAGCGCCCGCTTCCGCATGCTCCGCGGCGAAGAGGTCGAGCACTTCTCGCGCGATCTGCGCAAGCAGGGCCTCCGGGTGGCCGGGCTCTACCACGACGGACAGGTGGACGATGCGCGGCTGGTGATCGAGTCGCTGAAGAGCGCCCGCCGCCTGGGCGCCGAAGCGGTGAACCACGCCGAGGTGGTCGAGTTCCGTCGCGGCGCCGACGCTCGCATCGAGACCGCATACGTTCGCGATCGGCTGGCCGGACGCACGGTGCGCGTCCGTTTCCACGTTGCGATCAACGCCGCCGGTCCCGCGATCGAGCGGGTGCTCGGCCTCGACGAGCCGAATGCGCAACACGAGATGCGTCCGGCCAAGGGCGTCCACATCGCGATTCCGCGCGCCCGCATCCATGCGGAAGGCGCCGTCACCTTCGAGGCCGCGGACGGGCGCCAGCTCTTCCTGTGCCCCTTCGACGACATCGCCTTCATCGGCACCACCGACACCTTCACCGACGAGATCGACGAGCCCACGGTCAACATCGACGAGGTGCACTACCTGCTGGCCGCCGCCAACGAGGCCTTCCCGCGCGCGGGTCTCACCACCAACGACATCCGCAGCGTCTGGGCGGGGGTGCGACCGCTGGTCGCCAGCGGCGAAGACGACGCGCCGCCCTCCGACGTGTCGCGCGAATACCAGGTGAGCGAGTCCGGGTCGGGGCTGATCTCGGTGGCCGGCGGCAAGCTCACCACCTACCGGGCCACCGGTGAGCAGGTGGTGGATCGGGTCCTGGGTCGACTGCCCCGCGAGCGGCGCCGCGCGGCCGGTCCGAGCCGCACGGCCACCCTGCCGCTGCGCGAGGACGACTTCGACGCTTCGGCGCTCGCGGCGGAGCTCTGCGGCCGCTACGCGCTGGAGGAGCGCCACGGCGAGGCGCTGGTGCGGAGCTGGGGTGCCGCGGCCTCGACACTGCTCGAGGAGAGCGCGCCCGAGTGGCGCCGCCCGATCGGCAGCTCGCGCTACCTCTACGCCGAGATCCCCTGGTCGTTCCGAACCGAGTGCGCCGCGAATCTCTGTGATCTGCTGGAGCGCCGCCTGCGCCTGGCGCTCTTCGCCGAGGGGCAGGGCCTGACCGAGATCGCCTCGATCGCGGAGGTGGCGGCCCGGGCCCAGGGCTGGGACGCGGCACGCGCCTCCGACGAAGCCGCCGCCTACGTGGCGGCCGTACGGCGCCGCTACCAGATCGTCGCCTCGGTCCCCTCCTCGCGCCACGCGGCTTGATCGGCTCCGGTACCCTGTCGGCGTGTCGCGCCGAAGCCTGGTCATCGTGAATCCCGCCAGCGCCGGCGGCGCCACGCGCCGCCGCTGGCCCGCCGTCGAGGCCAAGCTGCGCGACGCGCTGGGCGCCGTCGACGTGGAGTTCACCCGCGGTCGCCGGGATGCCGAGCGCATCGCCCGCGAAGGGGTGCGCGCCGGCGCGGACCTGGTGGTAGCCGTCGGCGGGGACGGCACCGTCGGCGAGGTCGCGGCGGGCCTGCTCGGCGCCGGGCTGGGTCGCTACGCCGAGCTGGCGCTGCTGCCGATGGGGAGCGGCGGCGACCTGGCGCGTCGCCTGGGGCTGGGCGCCGACGTGGATGCGGCCATCGCGCGCATCGCCGCGGGGAAATCGTCTCCGCTCGACGCCGGACGCGTCGAGATGCGTTCGCTCGCGGGCGCGCCGCTCCGCACCCATTTCGTCAACATCGCCAGCGTCGGCATCTCGGCGATGATCACCCGGCTGGTGGCCGAGGCGCCCAAGGCGTTGGGGGGCACCGCTTCCTACCTAATGGGAACCCTGCGCGGGATCGCCCGCTGGCGCTCGGTCCCGGCGACGATTCGTGTGGACGGCGATCTGCTCCACGACGGGCCGCTCGAGGTGGCCGCGGTCGCCAATGGCTCCTACTTCGGCGGCGGCATGCACGTCGCGCCGCTGGCCGAGACCGACGACGGACTCTTCGACGTGATCGTCCTTCCGGGCACCCGCAAGCTCCACATGTTGCGGCTGCTCTCCAGGGTCTACGGCGGCAATCATCTCGACGACCCCGGCATCCTCAGCCGCCGCGGACGGTTCGTCGAGATCGACTCGCCCGAGACGGTCTGGGTGGAGCTCGACGGGGACCCGCTCGGGATGCTGCCGGCCCGCTTCGAGGTGCTGCCGGGCGCGCTCCGGTTGCGCGCGTGAGCGGTCTCTTCGATGCGATCCGCGCCGCCGCGGCCGATGTGAGCGCCCGGGCGCGCTTCGTGCGCGTGAACCCGGACGGCCTGGCAGCGCTGGCCGATCGCCTCGCGAGCGAGGCGGCCGCGCCCGGGGCCTGGGACGGCGCCACCCACTACACGGGGCCGCCAGCCGCGCTGCTGGCCTACGTGGTGACCCTGGACGCCGTCAACTTCGGCTCGGGCTGGTTCCCGTCGCTGCACAAGCGCGACGGTCGTTCGGGCTACTACACCATCGCCATGGGGCTGCGAGACCGATTCGAGTCCCACGGCCCCTGGAGCGCCGGCGAGCTGATGGCGCTCTCGGCGGCGGACCTCACGCGGGTGCTGGGCCAGCAAGAGGGCAGTGCCGAGGTGGAGGAGTTGATGGCACTCCAGGCGCGTGCCCTGAACGATCTGGGTCTGCTGCTGGAAGGCGCCTGGGGCGGCAGCTTCGAGGCGCTGGTGGCCGGCGCCGGCGGTTCGGCCGAGGCGCTGGTGATTGCGCTGGCCCGCATGCCGCTCTACCGCGACGTGTCCTGGTACTTCGGGCGCGAGGTCCCCTTCTACAAACGCGCGCAGATCACCGTGGCGGACCTGGCGCTCGCCTTCGACGGCAAGGGCCCCGGCCACTTCCGGGACCTCGACGCGCTGACGCTCTTCGCCGACAACCTGGTGCCCCACGTGCTGCGGCTCGAGGGTGCCCTCGACTACGATGCTGCTCTCCTGGCGCGGATCGAGGCCGGCACCCGGCTGGCACCCGGTTCGCCCGAAGAGGTGGAGATCCGGGCCGTGGCGCTGCACGCGGTGGAAGGCATCGTCGACGCGATCCGCCGCAACGGTGGGACGGCCAGCGCCCGGCAGGTCGATCAGGTGCTGTGGTTGCGGGGGCAGCGGCCCGAGATCAAGGCGCACCCCCGTCATCGCACGTGCACGCCGTACTACTGAAATGGCGGGGCGGGGATCCGTGATCGACGGCGCGCTGATCGTCATGACCGCCGTGGTGGTCGGTCTCGCTGCCGTCGCCTGGTGGCGCGGCGGGTCCGAGCTGGTGGGCGCCGGCCTCGGCGGCGGGGCCGGCCTGCTGTGGCGCTACGCGCTGCTGATCACGCTCTCGTTCCTGGCTGTGGGGCTGGCCGAAGCGCTGGTGCCGCGCAGCTGGATCCAGCAGGGCCTGGGCGCCCAGGCGGGGGTACGTGGGCTGGTCCTGGCGGCGGCGGCCGGGGCGCTGACGCCCTCGGGCCCCTTCATCGCCCTGCCGATCGCCGCTTCGCTGATTCGCACCGGGGCGGGCGCCGGGCCCGTCGTGGCGTACGTCACCGGGTGGTCGCTGCTGGCACTCCACCGCCTGGTCGCCTGGGAGATGCCGCTGCTGGGGCCGCGCCTGGCCCTGCTGCGCTGGGCGATCTGCCTGATCGTGCCGGTCCTGGCCGGTCTCGTCGCTCGAGCGCTGACCCGCGCCTGAGTCCTGTTCGCTGCCCCATTCCGGGAGTTGTCTCTTCAATTGAATCAACCTACCGTTCGATTGATTGATAAAGGGGGACTCGATGCCGCGTCCCACGGCTCGCGGTCGGCAGGCCTCGAACAAGGAGGCGCGCCTCCTGGCGGCCGCCCTGCGCCTCTTCGCCGAGCGGGGTGTCGACGGCACCACGATGCGCGACGTGGCCGAGGCGGTGGGCATCACCAAAGCCACGCTCTACCACTACTTCTCCGGCAAGGACGCCCTCTTTGCCGCCATCTTCCGGCGTGCCCACAGTGACGGCGAGGCGGTGCGGGCCCGGCTGCGCGGGGCCGGCTCCCTGCGCGAGCGACTCGAGCAGGTCGGCGCCGACTACCTGGCCGTGATGCGGCGCCCGCCCCATCTGGCACTGATCCTGGCGCGCCACAGCCTGGGTCCGGCCACCGACGAGACCTCGCGGCGGGTGAAGCAGCTCTTCGCCGATCACATCCAGCAGCGCATCGAAGCCGTGACCGAGGCGATCGAGACCGAGGCGGCGGAGCGCCGGGTGCGGGTGGAGGCCGGGCTGCTCGCCTCCCACTTCGTCCACGCGCTCACCAACTACTGGCTGGTCGAGAGCTTCGTCGCCGAGCGGATGCCGAGCCCCGAGCAGAGCCAGACCTACCTCGCCCACCTGGTGGACGTGTGTGTCGCGCCGCTGGTCCGGCCAGCCCCGCGCCGGAGTCGACCCGGCGGAGCGGCGCCGCAGATCGTCCCGCCCCGCTAGCGGAAGAGCTCAGGAGCGTTTGCGAGTGCCGCGCTCGGAAGGACCAACCCGGGCGGCGGGGCGCCGCGGTCGTGCCGCGCGCTGGGGTCCGCGGCGCGCCTCCCCGTGAACCAGCGATAGCAGTCGCGACGCCAGCGCCGGCCCGGCACCCTCGTCCTCGTGCTTGAAGAAGACGTAGGCCTCGTCCCATCCCTGGGCTTCCGCGGCGCTGGCCCATGCCCGGAGCGCGTCGTCGCCGTAGCGCTCGCCGCGCAGTCGCAGGTATCCCCAGGATCCCGCTGCCGGCAGCCGCTCAGGCGGTCCGCCGCCCTCGGTATCGGCGACGCACGAGGCCGCGTCTGCCTCGCGCAGCAGTGCCTCCACCTCGGAATCGTGCCAGGACGGGTGGCGGAACTCGAAGGCGGCGCGCCGCCCGGCCGGCAGGCTGCCCAGGAAGCGGCGCAGCCGCTCCAGATCCTTCTCGAAGTTCGGAGGCAGCTGGAACAGCACGCAGCCCAGACGCGGGCCCAATGCTTCGGCGGCCCCGAAGAGCACCCCGACCAGCTCGTCGGTCTCGCGCAGGCGCGAGAAGTGGGTGATGCGCCGCGAGGCCTTCAGTGCGAAGCGGAAGTCCTCGGGCACCTGCTCGGCCCAGCCGGCCAGCATCGCGGCCCGCGGCAGCCGGTAGAAGGTGTTGTTGATCTCGACACTCGGCAGCCTCTCCGCATAGAAGGCCAGCCGCCGGCGTGCCGGCAGGTCCTCCGGATAGAACGAGCCCTTCCAGGCGTCGTAGCTGAAGCCGCTGGTGCCGACCTGCCAGCGCATCACGAACCTCCCTCGCGTTGCTGCCGCGCGCGGAAGCCCTCCTCCCAGTGGATGCCGTCGAAGACCGTGCGGGGCAGCGTCTCGGCGTCCACGTCCTCGAGGCAGCGAGCGTTCACGTCGACGCGGTCCGGCGACGAGCGCGCTACGCGGAACGGCGAGATACCGCAGGTCCCACAGAAGCGGTGCTCGGCCACGCCCGTGCCGAAGCGATAGGTCTGCCAGTCGCCGTCGGCGGTCTCGAGCTGGACGCGTTCGGGCTCGACCTCCCAGTGCAGGTAGCCGGTGCGTCGGCAGATGGAGCAGTTGCAGATCGACAGGTTCTCGGGATCGCCTTCCACCCGGAAGCGGATGCGTCGGCAGTGGCAGCTTCCGTAGTGGTGCGCCAAGGCCGTTCTCCCGGTCAGACCCGTAGGACGTCGAGCACTTCGGCCAGGTTCTCGATCACGTGGGAAGGCGTCCGCTCGGCGCCCGGGTCGGCGGGCAACGCGCCGATCAGCACGCTGGTCATGCCCAGGGCGTTGGCGCCCGCCACGTCGTGGGCCACCGAGTCGCCGACGAAGACCACCGACGCCGGGTGGGGGTTGCCGGCCTTGGTGAGGGCCAGCCGATAGATGCCGGGATCGGGCTTGCAGGAGCGCGCCTCCTCGCTGGTGGTCACCGAGTCGACCAGCTCCGCCAGGCCGACGCCGGGCCAGACGGCCGCCAGCTGGTCGTCGTCGATGTTGCTGACGACCGCCACGTGGAGCCCCCGGGCGCGCAGCTCGGCGAGCGTGTCGGCGGCGTCGGGACGGGCCGCGATCCCGGGCTGTTCGAGGGTCTCGCCGCTGGCCAGCTGGACATCCGGGTCCTCCGGTCGCGCGACCACGTCGAAGTGGGAGAGGAAGCGGACATGGGCGTCGTTGAACATGTCGCGGTGCAGGTAATAGGAACGCCCAGCGTACTCGAGCATGGTCTCGAGCATGCTGGTCCGGTAGCGCTGCTGCAGGATCTCGCTCGGGGCGGCGATCCCGCGGCCGCGGGCCATGCGTTCGCACAGGGTGTCGAGATGGTCCCGGAACGAGCCGTAGCTGAACAACGTTCCGCCCAGATCGAAGAAGACGGCGCGATGGGGTGCGGTCGACACGAATCCTCCGGCCCCGCGGGTGCGAGACGAGGATAGCCGACGCAAGTTCCCGCGTCCCCGCCGGAATTTGACACCCCGGGGCGGTGCTCTATCCTGCTCCGCTCCCCTGGAACCGGGCTTGCCGCCCGAGCCCTGGAGTCCCCAGACAACCGCCGAACGCGTTCCAGCGGGCAGCCGCGGTGCGGAACGGCGGGTCCAGCGCGAGAAGGTGCACCATGCTGTCGCTCGAAGAACTCGAATCCGGCTCGCGGGTCACGCACAAGAACACCGGCCTCCGCTACACGATCTCCGATCTGGGCGAGGAGGAGGTGCTGCTCTCGCCCGAGAAGGACGACTTCGAAGATCTGCTGATGCCGATCGCGCTGTTCCAGCAGGAATTCGTGTCCGGCGACCGCTATAGCGCGCCTCGCTCGCGCGGCCGAGGCCGCGGGCGCCGCAGTGGTGGGGCGCCCGGCGCCGGCCGGATGCCCACCGGGCCCAAGGCGCGCGGTCGCATCAAGAAGATGG
>JBFGIM010000124.1:0-8992 GCA_041577695.1 Myxococcota bacterium
CGTCTGCTCGACCCCGCACACCGTGCCCCAGCCCGGCCGGATGGTGCCGCCGTAGACCATGAGCGCAGGGCGGTCGTGGCGACCCATGGCCATGACGCAGCCGGGCATGTTCTTGTCGCATCCCGGCAGGGAGATGTTGGCGTCGTACCACTGGGCGCGCATCACCGTCTCGATCGAATCCGCGATGAGGTCGCGCGACTGCAGCGAATAGCTCATCCCCTCGGTGCCCATGGACATACCGTCGGAGACGCCGATGGTGTTGAAGCGCATCCCCACCAGCCCCGCCTCGACCACGCCCTCCTTCACCGCCGCGGCGAGCTCGTTCAGGTGCATGTTGCAGGAGTTGCCCTCGTACCAGACGCTGGCGATCCCGACCTGGGCCTTCTCCATGTCCTCGCGCGTCAGACCGGTGGCGTAGAGCTGCGCCTGGGAAGCCCCCTGGGACTTCTCCTGGGTGATGCGGCGGCTGATGCGGTTGAGCGGCCGGGCCATGCTTTCGCTCCTCGGCAAACAGTCTAGCGGGAAGCGACGCGCCGCGCGGCGCCCTGCGCTACGCCGCGTCGCGCAGGAATGCCGCGATCCGCGCGTTGGCGCGCGTGGCCAGCGCGCTGGGGAAGGCGTTGAAGCCGTGGATGCCGCCCGGGTAGACCGCGAGCTCCGCCTCTCCACCGGCGGCCGCCCAGCGCGTGTGCAGGAAGAGCGAGTCGTCGAGCAGCGGGTCGAGCGTCCCTACCGTGATCAGGGCAGGCGGCATTCCGGTGAGGTCGGCGTAGAGAGGCGAGACGTCGGGCTCACGGCGCCGCTCCACCGGAACGAAGTGGTCGGCAAACCAGTGCAGGATCGGTGTGCTCAGGATCAGGTTGCGCTCGCCCCAGCGCATCGCGCTGGGCGTCAGTCCGACGTCGTAGCAGCCGTAGACCAGGTTGGCCGCGCGAAAGCCGCGAAAGCCGTGGCGGTCGCGCAGGCGCAGCAACGTCACCACGCCCAGATGGGCGCCGGCGGATTCACCGCCCACGATCAACCGGTCGGTGCCGAACTCCGCGGGAGCGTGCTCGATCAGCCAGCGCGCAGCGGCCTCGCAATCGTCGGGTCCGGCCGGATAGGGGTGCTCCGGCGCGAGCCGGTAGTCCACGCTCACCACTGCGAGCCCACAGGTGTCGGCGATGGCGCGGTGCATGCGGTCGAAATGATGAGCGGCGCCGAGCACCCAGCCCCCGCCGTGGAAGTGCAGATACACCCCGCGCGGCCGCTCCGGTGCCACGATCCGCACGGGCACCGGCCCGGCCGGTCCGGGGATCTGGCGCTCGACGGCGGCTGGGTCGAGCTCGAGCGGTCCCCACACGCCCTCCCCCGCCTCGCGCTCGGCGCGCAGCTGTGCCGGTGAGCGCTCGAGCTGCGAGGGAAGCTTGGCGAGTACCGCCTCGACGCCGGCGTTGATGCTCGCGGTCTCCGCGTCGACGGCGGTGTCCGAGAAGAGTGCGGGGTCGAGGGTGCGGCGCAGCCAGTCGGTCTCCACGGGTTCCTCCGGTTGCGAGCCCGCAGGGTATCGAAGCCTCGTTGCAGATGGGGGGCCGGACCCTACCTTGATGTGATGGCGGCATCGGATGATCGACGTGGTGGCAAGACGCTCTGGCTGTTGCGTCACGCCAAGGCCAGCCTGGAGTCCGGCGGGGAAGGAGACCACGGCCGGACGCTCGAGTCGCGCGGTCAGCGCGCCGCGGTGCTGGTGGGTGCGTATCTGGTGCAGCGCGGGTGCCAGCCCGCGCTGGCGCTTTGCTCGTCGGCGCGCCGCGCCGTCCAGACGCTCGACTGTGTTGCGGCGCAGCTGCCGCGGGCGCCCCGGGTCGTTCTCGACGACGACCTCTATCTGGCGAGCCCAGCGACGCTGCTCGAACGCATGCGCCAGATCGACGAGGACGTGGAGAGCGCCCTCCTCGTCGGCCACAATCCGGGGATCGCCGAGCTCGCGCGAGGCCTGGCACGGCGCGGAGATCGGGACGCGCTCGAGCGCCTCGGCAGGCGCTTTCCCACCGGCGCGATGGCGGAGTTGTGTTTCCCCAGGATGTGCTGGGGCGAGCTCGCGCTCCGCAGCGGCGAACTGACCGATTTCAGCACGCCGAAGGAGCTCGTCTAGGTTCGCTATCCTCGAAGTGAACCCCCTTCCCCGGCGGCGCAGCGCGGCCGTCAGGTGGCATGTGAATCGTGCGGAAGATCGGACTCGAACTCGAGGTCGGCAGCGAAGCCATCGACATCTTGTGGCAGAGCCCCGTGCTCCGGCGCTACGGCGGGGATCGTGCGACGACCCGCCAGCTGCGCTCGCTCTATTTCGATACGGCGGACCTGGCTCTGGCCGAGGCCGGCATCGCGCTGCGCGTGCGCCAGGCAGGCCGCGGCTTCGTGCAGACGGTTCACTGCGATCCGGTAGCCACCGCGGGCCATCTGGAGCGCAAGGAAATCGAAGGGCCGGTCCCCAGCGAGGAGCCCGACCTCGAGCGGCTCGGTGATCCGTCGCTGCGATCGCGCATCGAACGGATCCGCGAAGCCCAGGCGCTGGTGCCGGTCATCGAGACCGAGGTACGTCGGCTGCAACGAAAACTCCGCTTCGGCGGCAGTCGCATCGAAGTCGCGCTCGACGAGGGACGGCTCCGCACCCGGGCGGGCGAGATCCCGATCCGGGAGCTCGAACTCGAGCTGCTGGAGGGTAAGCCGGAGACCCTCTATGAGCTCGCGCTGGAGCTGCAGCAGGTTGCAGAGCTGCGAATCAGCCTGAAGAGCAGGAATGCGCGCGGGCGAGCCCTCATCACGGGAGGATCGGAGTCGCCGCGCAAGGCGAAGCCGGTGCGGCTCGAGGCGCAGGCCTCCGTCGACGACGTGCTGGCGGAGCTGGGCGTCGGCTGCCTGGGGCAGATCCTCGCCAACTGGGAAGTCGCCTACCAGGGCCACGACCCGGAGGGCGTCCATCAGATGCGCGTGGGCGTGCGGCGTCTGCGTTCGGCACTGAGCCTCTTCTCGGATGTGTTGCGGGAGGATGCATTGCGCTCCGAGCTGCGCTGGCTCGGCGGCGAGCTCGGCGAGACCCGCGACTGGGACGTCTTCGCGGAGGAGATGATCGAACCGCTCCAGCGGCGCTTCTCCAGCGATCCGGGCCTGAAGCGCCTTCGCGATGAGGTTCGCGCGCGGCAGGCCGAGACCCACACGACCCTGCGTCGCGCCCTCGACGACCCCCGCGCGACACGACTTGCGCTGCAGCTCGGTGCGTGGATCACAGGGCGCGGTTGGCGGGACCAGCCGCTCTCGGCCCGCTCGGCGCGGCTCTTCGCCCCGGCGCGGGAAATCGGGGCCGAGCTGCTCCAGCGGCGCGCGCGCAAAGCGCGTAGACTCGGACGCGACATCGCCCACCGGACGCTCGGGGAGCGCCACGCCTTGCGGATCCAGGTCAAGAAGCTGCGCTACGCGACCGAGTTCCTCGGTGGGCTGTACTCGAACAAGGGCGGCGCGCGACGCTACCTGCGTCGGCTGAACCGCTTGCAGGGCTCCCTCGGGGAGCTCAACGACAGCGCGACCGCCCAGCGCCTGCTGGGCGAGTTGCTGCAGCGGCTGGGGCCCGAGGTCGACGGCGACCTGCACCGCGCCGCCGGATTCGTCGAAGGCTGGATCGCGCGATCCGCGCGGGATCGGGAGCGCGATCTGCCGAAGCGGTGGAAGGCGTTCGCCCGCCGGGAAGCATTCTGGACCGTAAGATGAGAAGGCCGGCTCCACGGAATCGTCATCGGGCCCGCCACGGGGAGGCAACACCATCGGCAAGAAGAACAAGACGGACGAGAAGCTCGCACCCGCAACAGAAGTCTCCGAAGCGGCGCTAGAGCTGCGCGCCCGCTACCTGAATCGCGAGCTTTCCTGGCTCGATTTCAACCGCCGGGTCCTGACGTTGGCAGCCGACCGCGAGCTTCCGCTGCTGGAGCGGGTCCGCTTCCTTTCGATCTTCGGCAGCAACCTGGACGAGTTCTTCCAGGTGCGGGTGGCGTTGCTGCGCGCCGAGTTCGAAGCGGGTCTCGTCGCGAGCTCGCCGGACGGCCGCACCCCCGCGGAGCAGCTGGCCGAGGTTCGCGCGCGGATCCTCCAGCTCCAGGAGGTGGAGGAGCAGATCGGCAAGGAGCTGCTGGGCGAGCTGGCCGACGCGGGCATTCGGGTCGTGGGCTGGGACGATCTCGACAAGCGCGATCGCAAGCAACTCGGGCAGATCTTCGAGGAGAAGATCTTCCCGGTGTTGACGCCGTTGTCCGTGGATCCGGCCCACCCGTTCCCGTACATCTCGAACCTCTCGTTCAACCTCGCCGTGCTGGTGCGCCATCCCGGCACGAAGGCGGTGCGCTTCGCGCGGATCAAGGTGCCGCCGGTGCTGGGACGCTTCTTGCCGCTTTCCGACGGCGAGCGCTTCATCCCCATCGAGCAGGTGCTGGCCGCGCGGCTGGAGCGCCTCTTCTCGGGCATGGAGGTGGAATCGCACTTCTTCTTCCGGGTGACCCGCGACGCCGACATGGACCTCGACGACGAGACCGACGACCTGATGCGGGCGATCGAGTCGGGCCTGCACCGTCGCCACCGGCTCAGCGATGCGGTCCGACTCGAGATCGACGAGAGCATGAGCTCCGAAGCGCGGAACCTGCTGGTGGAGGAGCTGGAGCTGCGCGAGGAAGACGTCTACGTCCGGCGCGGAATGCTCGATCTCTCGGACCTTGGCCAGTTCTACAACCTCGAGCGACCGGAGCTCAAGCTCGAACCCTGGACACCGCGCACCCAGGCCCAGCTGGGGGCCGGAGACGGCGAAGAGAGTGACCTCTTCAACGTGCTGCGCCAAGGTGACGTTCTCGTCCAACACCCTTACGACTCGTTCGAGAGCTCGGTGGGCGCCTTCCTGACCCAGGCCGCCGACGACCCGCAGGTGGTGGCGATCAAGCACACCCTCTACCGCTCGGGCACCGAGAACCCGATCGCGCGCACGGTGATCCGGGCGGCGAACGCCGGCAAGCAGGTAGTGACCCTGGTCGAGCTGCAGGCGCGTTTCGACGAGCAGACCAACATCGAATGGGCGCGCAAGCTCGAGGAGGCGGGCGTCCACGTCGTATACGGGCTGCTGGGCCTGAAGACCCATGGCAAGATCGTGCTCGTGGTTCGCCAGGAAGAGGGCCAGCTTCGCCGCTACTGCCACGTGGGCACCGGCAACTACAACGTGGCCACCTCGCGCCACTACGAGGACATCGGGCTCTTCTCGGCGTCACCCGAGCTGGGCGCCGACCTGAGCGATCTCTTCAACCACCTGACTGGCTACAGCCGGCACCCGGAGTACCGCAAGCTGCTGGTGGCGCCGGATACGCTGCGCAGCGGCTTGCTGGACCAGATCCGCCAGGAGATGGAGGCACCGGACGGCCGCATCCTGGTGAAGTGCAACGGACTGGTGGACGCGCGTCTGATCGACGCGCTCTACGAAGCCTCGCAGGCCGGCGTAGAGATCGACCTGATCGTGCGGGGCGTCTGCTGCCTGCGGCCCGGCGTACCGGGCCTCTCGGATCGGATCCGCGTTCGCTCGATCCTGGGCCGCTTCCTGGAGCACTCGCGGATCTTCCGCTTCGGCAGCGAGGCGCGCGGGCCGCGCTACTTCATCGGCTCGGCCGACTGGATGCCCCGGAACCTCGACCGGCGGGTCGAGGTGGTGGCGCCGATCGAAGACCCGGCGCTCCAGGGCCGCCTCGAAGAGATCCTCCAGCTTCTGCTGGCCGACGACGCCCAGGCCTGGCAGTTGGACGCCGAAGGATCGTGGAATCCGCCGATCCGCAAGCGCGGGCTTCGGGCCCAGGAAGAGCTCCAGAAGCTGGCCCGGCAACGCGCGCAGCGCGGTTCATCCGTGCTAGATTGAGCGCCGCGCCCTCTCCCCCAAGCGAGCGCAGTGTTGTCGGGTTGTTGCTGAAGCAGTGGGGAGGCCTGTGAGGCTGTATCTCGTACGCAACGCGCGGCCCGAGCCGCGAGCCTCGCGCAGCGCTCCGGACGGATGGGCCGGTGAGGAAGACCTCCGTCCTCTCGACGAGACGGGCCAGCGGCAGGCCGAGGCCCTCGCCGAGCATCTCTCCCAGGCGGGCATCAGCCGCATCGTCAGCGCGCCACCGCTGCGCTGCCAGCAGACCGTCGAGCGGCTGGCGCTGCGCAACGACGTCCGCGTCGAGGTCGACGAGCGGCTCGGGGCCAACGAGAGCCCGCAACGCCTGCTCGAGCTGATGCCGGCCTACGACGAGGGTCCGGTGCTCTTCTGCAGCCACCGGGAACCGATCGAATCGCTGCTCCGGCTATTCGAGCTGGTCGACGGCGACGCCGCACCCAGCTGCAAGAAGGGCGCGATCTGGGTGCTCGAGGGACCGGGGTACTCTCCCACCAACGCGGAGTACCGGGAGCCGGTGGTGCGGCCCGACCGGATCCGCTTCACCGAGCCGGGCAAGAACGGGGCCAAGAGCGTCCGCGCGGCGGTGCTCGATCTGGGCAGCACCTCGTTCAACCTGCTGATCGCGGACGTCCAGCGCCACGGCAAGATCCATCCGGTGGTACGCGAGAAGGTGATGCTGCGCCTCGGTGCCGTCATCGCCACGGCGAGCGAGATCCCCGAGGAGGTCGCCGAGCGCGCCATCCAGGTGGCGCGCGAGCTGCGCGAGGTGGCCGAGCGCGAGAAGGTGCAGCGATTGCTGCCGGTGGCGACCTCCGCACTGCGCGAGGCCAGCAACGGGGCCGCGCTGGCCGAGCGCATCGGCCGCGCGCTGGGAACTCCGGTCCGCGTGCTGAGCGGCGAGGCCGAGGCGCGGACCATCTTCCGGGCGTTCCAGAAGCGCGCCTCGCTCGGTCGCGGCCGGGTGCTCGGGCTCGACCTGGGCGGCGGAAGCATCGAGCTCGCCCTGGGCAACCGTGACGGCGTGGAGCGCGAGGTGACGCTGCCCTTGGGTGTGGCGCGGCTGCACGGCGAGAAGCTTCGCCGCGACCCGATGAAGAAGAGCGAGCGGCGCTGGCTGAGAGAGCGGGTGCGGAACGCGTTGGAGCCCCACCTGGACCAGTTCCGCGCTCGCGGGGTGCGCGCAATCGCTGCCGGCGGAACGATCCGAGCCCTGGTTCGGATCCACGAGGAGCGCCACGCCCAGCGCGGACCGGCGCCGGGCTGGCCCAAGACCCTGTCGCTGTCGGCGCTGCGGCGCCTCGAGGAGCGGCTGATGGCGTCGACCCATCAGGAGCGACTTCTGATGCGCGGTATGCGCAAGCGGCGCGCGGACCTGATCCCGGCCGGCGCCGTGATCCTGGTCGCGGTCGCCGAGATGCTCGAACTCGACGGTTACGAGGTGAGCGACTGGGGCCTGCGGGAAGGCGTGCTGCTCGAGGCGCTCTGCGAGCCCGGCTAGACGCGGCTCAACGCCCCTTCCACTGCGGCGGACGTTTCGCCGCGAAGGCGCGCGGTCCCTCCACGAAATCCTCGCTCCTCACCAGCGCCGATATGGCGTCGTAGCGCGCGGTCGCAGCCTCCTCGACCGATGCGTGGGCGAGGCCCTTCGACGCCACCTCCTTGCTGGTGCGCACCGACACCGGGGAGCACTCCAGGATGGCGTCGGCCCAGCGGCGGGCGGCCGACAGCAGATCCTCGTGCGCCACCACCTCGTTGACCAGACCCAGCGCGTGCGCCTCGGCGGCGTCCACCCGACGGCCGGTGAGGATCATCCCCATCGCCTGCTTGAGCGGGATCTGACGCGGCAGCCGGTGGAGACCGCCGGCCAGAGCCGCGAGCCCCACCCGAGGCTCGGGCAGCGCGAAGGTCGCCTTCTCCGAGGCCACCACCAGGTCGCAGGCCAACACCAGCTCGAAGCCACCGCCCATGGCGACGCCGTTCACGGCGGCGATCATCGGCTTGAAGTTGTCGAAGCGGTTGGTGATGCCGCCGAAGCCGCTGGCCGGCCACTCCATCCGGCCGCCGGCAGCCTGGAATTTCAGGTCGTTGCCTGCGCTGAAGGCGCGATCGCCGGCGCCGGTGAGGATCGCGACCCACAGATCGTCGTCCCCGACGAAGTCGTCGAAGACCGCCGCCAGCTCAGCGCTGGCCGGCGGATGAAGCGCGTTCATCACCTCGGGGCGTTCGATCGTGACCGTCAGAACGTGACCGTCGCGCTGGGCGCTGCAGAACTCGGGCATCGGAATCCTCCACATCGGACCCGCTCCTATGATAGACCAGTCCCATTCGAGGGCTGCCGTTGACCGGCGCCGGCCCCGGAGCCACCGAAGGGGAGAGTCATCACCCATGCTTCCCGAGCGCATCGAGGACTGGCAGGAACGAACCGTGATCTGCTTCGGGGCCCATCCCGACGACGATCTGCACGCCGCTGGCACCTTTGCGCGTCTGCGCGCCGCGGGCAACGACATCCACCTGGTGATCTACACCAACGACGACAAGGGTTCGCACGACCGCTCCATGACCGGCGAGCGCCTGGCAAGGATCCGGCGCGCCGAGCAGGAGGCCGCCGCGAGCTGCCTCGGCATTCCCGTAGAGCACCTGCACTGGCTGGGACACCGCGACGGTGAGCTCGAATACGTCGACCGCCGGCTGCTGGTGAAGCAGGTGACGGCCGTGATCCGTCGCCTGCGCCCCGACGCGGTCTTCTCCTTCGATCCCGGTGCCCGCTTCGAACAGTGGCACAAGAGCGATCATCGCAGCGCGGCGTTCGTCACCGCCGATGCGCTGCGCGCATCCCCGTGGCACCTGTACTTCCCGGAGCTGCTCGACGACGGGCTGGAGCCCCACGCGGTGCCGGTGTGCTTCTTCTTCGAGAGCGCCGAGCCGAACTACTACGTGGACATCTCGGCGACGATCGAGGCGAAGACGCGCGCCTTCTGCGCCCACGTCTCCCAGTTCGGACGACGGGTGGACCGATACGAGCCCGAGATGCACCCGGAGGACCGCGCCGGCTTCGAGAAG
>JBFGIM010000125.1:0-8813 GCA_041577695.1 Myxococcota bacterium
CTCGGCAAGTTCCACGCGGTGGACGTGCCGGTCTGGGGCGAGATCGCCGCCACCGTGGCGATCCTGCGCGACCGGCTGGCGGGCCGCGTGCGCGCCACCGACCAACGGCCCGAGATCGCCCAGCGCTGGGAGATCTGGCGCACCGAGAAGCGTCGCCGCGAGGCCGACGACCGCGGCCACGGGCTGAACTCGGCTGCGATCTTCGCGAGCCTGAACCGAGTCGTCCCCGAGGACGCGATCCTCGCGGTGGACGTCGGCAACAACACCTACTCCTTCGGCCGCTACTTCGAGTGCGCGCGCCAGTCGGTATTGATGTCGGGCTACCTGGGCTCGATCGGCTTCTCGCTGCCCGCGGCGCTCGGCGCGTGGGCGGCCACCCAGGAGGACGATCCCCGCTTCCGCGGCCGCAAGGTCGTGTCCGTGTCCGGGGACGGCGGCTTCGGCCAGTACCTGGGCGACTGGCTCACCGCGGTGAAGTACGGCATGGACATCACCCACGTGCTGCTCCGCAACGGCCAGCTCGGCAAGATCACCAAGGAGCAGCGCGCCGGTCAGTGGGACGTGTGGCAGACCTCGCTCCACAACCCGAGCTTCGCCGAGTACGCGCGCATCTCGGGCTCGCTGGGGATCGAGGTGCGCGCGGCCTCGGAGCTCGACGCGGCGCTCGGCGAGGCGCTCGCCGCCGACGGACCGGCGCTGGTGGACATCGTCGCTGATCCCGAGCTGATCTGAGCGAGCTCATCTGAGCGAGCTGGTCCGAGCCGCGGCGGGCCAGCTCAATCCGTCGTGTGCCTGACCCGGCCGATGAGACCGGCGATCAACACGGCGATGAAGAGCTGACCGGTCACCGCTTCGAGTACCGCCAGCATGCGCGCCACTGGACCTGCCGGCGTGACATCGCCGTAGCCGAGGGTCGTCAGCGTCACGTAGCTGAAGTAGAGCAGTTCGCGCAGCTCTTGCGGATGGCCCGACGGCCAGGCGATGTTGCTGAGAGCGCCCGGGTCGAAGCGGCGCAGGATCGAGAACAGCAGCGCCCAGATCACTCCCAGCAACAGGTAGACCGAGAGCGCTCCCATCACGTGATTGAGGTCGATGACCTTGTGGGAGAAGATGAAGCGGATCGACAGGATGGCGCAGAGCACGCAGAACCCAATCAGGGACAAGGTCGAGAGGAGCGACCAGATTTCGCTGCCACTGGCGAGGAAGATCGCGAGCGAGACCAGATTCACCATCCCGAGCCCGATCGCAACGAAGAACCAGCGCTGCGTAGATCGAAGGCTCCAGGCCCCGACGAGAAGAAGGGAAGCGAAAGCGGCCTGCATCGCCACGGGAGTCGCGAGGTGCGCCTGCTGGAGAATCGGTCCCAGCACCAACAGCAGGAGGATGCCGCAGAAGAGCCAGGCGAAGTTGCTGCGTTCCAAGGGTTCCCCCTGTGCGTTCGCCGCGCGCTAGCGGGCGGCGTCCATCGCCGCGAGATGTTCGAGCAGGATGCGGCGCACCTCCTGGATGGTCTCGGGATGGGACTGTGCGGAGTGGCCGCTGTGGAAGACCACGTACTCGCTGGCGGCCTCTTCGATGTGGGCACTCTCGTAGCCGACCACGCCGTCGTTCTGCCCTTCCGGCGGAGCGCCGCCACGCACGGGGATGATCGAGTGTGCGACCACGCCGCCGTCCACCGGGATGCTGCCGATGGTGCGCGAGAAGGGATGGCTCGGATCCATGTTGTCCACGCTGCTCGGAATCCGTTCCATCTCCCGACGCAGTACCGCATCGTCGTCGCCCCTCGCGCGATCGATCGTCGCGCCCGCCAGGTCGACGCCAGCGCGGGCCAGATCCAGCCCCGAGCGCACCAGTTTGCCCGGCGCCGTGAAGAGGTTCGAGGCGAGGCGGGCGAGTCGCCGACCGGCCAGGAAGCTGCCGCGGTGGGGCGTCGAGATGAAGATCACGCGCGTCACGAAGGGCAGGGGCTCGAAGAACGCCGCGCGTTCGACGAGATCCCTCGTCTCGGGCTCCAGCGACAATTCCTCGAAGGAGCGATCGCTCACGTTCCGCCAGAAGAGATCGTCGCTGGACGTCACCTGGAGCTTGGCGAGCAGTCCTCCCTGGCTGTGCCCGATCAAGACCATCTGTCCCAGGGCCGGATCGCGCTCCGCGCCACCGAACTCGGTGCCGGCGCTGCGCAGCGAATCACGCAGCAGGCTCGCCGAATAGAGAATCGGGTTGCCCGTGGTGTATATGAAGAACCAGATCTCGATGCGATCGGACAGCTTCGGATCGCTCTCCAGCTCGTTCAGCAGCTCGGCCCAGCGCGCCGGGCTCGACGCGGTGCCGTGGACGAGCACCACCGGGACCCGCCCCGGCACGTGGGGCCTCAACATGAAGAGGCCGTCCTGGCCCGCGAGGACGTCGCCGCGCAGATAGCCGCGTAGCGCGAAGTCCCAGACGGCGGCGCCCTCGAGCCCGTAGGCGAGCGCCGAGGTGGTCTCGAACTCGAGAGGCACACGCAGTCCCGCCACCTCGATCTCGGTCGCGGAATCGAGGCTGTACAACTCGAGGGTCGCGGGGAATCGCCCGGTGCGCAGCGCGTCGCGCGCATCGAAGTAACGGACGAAGAAGGTCACCGGGACCCTGGCACCCTCGGCGACGCGCGAGTGCTCGATCCGGTGCCCGCCGCTGCCCTCCATGACCGGCTCGGCTACGAAGGGCGCGCCGATGCCGGCGCGCCGGTAGCGATTGCGCAGTCCGCGCACCTCGAGCTCCGCCGCCGACACGAAGTTGGAGAGCCTGCGATCTGCCCAGCGGAAGCCGTCCGGATCGATCCTGAATTCGAGCGTGCCCAGGTGGAAGGAGAAGTCGGCTTCCCGGAGCGCGACCTCGCCCGAGTCGGACACCAGTGCAGCGGCGATGGCCCGATTGTAGAGGTCCACCGCGGTGCGCAGGCGGGGATCGAATGGATTCGGGGGCGGGCTGCCCTGCTCGGGAAACAAGAAGGCGTAGGCATAGATAGAGGCGGCGACGAAGTAGCCCCGGCTGAGGATGTCCTCGGCGTAGAGGAACGAGTACTCCGCCAGCGCGAACAGCCGGTCGGCGTTCATCTCCTCCACCGTGCGCGCGTGGAGCACGGCCAGCGTTCGAGCGGGATCTTCACGGAAGCTGTCGAAGAGTCCGAGCCGCAGCAGGACCTGGCGCGAGGCGACGCTGGGCTCGCCGGTCGACAGGACGTTGGCGGTGAGGATCTGGTGGACTCTCCGTTCGTCCACGCGGTGCACACCGACGGGCGTGGCGCAGCCCGAGGCGGCGGCGATCGAGAACAGGATGGCCACCCTGGCCAGCAGCATCGCGCTTCGCCCCGACTTCAACCGGCCGATCTCCCTCATGGCACAGGCATTCCCGGCAGACCAGCGCGGATCTCCGTGGAGAAGTCGGCCGCGCGATCCATCGCGAGCGCCCGCTCCGAGACCGCGCTCCGGGCGCGCAGATCCTCGAAGGGCAGGCTCGTATCGACGTTACCGCGTTCGTAGCCCAACCGGTCGATCTTCCCGTTCACGAGGATCCGCCAATCCCAGGGGTTGCCGGGCGCCACGTGCTGGACGTGATGGCGGATGGTCGTGGTGCAGTTGTGGGTGGCCGCGTTGTACCACTTCGGACGCTCTGCCAGCTCGTTGATTTCCGCCAGGTAGTCCAGCAGCACGCGACGGGCGTTCTCCGGGGTAGCCCGAAGGCGGTAGAGGTAGACGTCCTCATTGCGGTGGTTGGTGCGCAGTCGGATCAGGTCGCGCTCGTCGGCGACCACGTAGTAGAGCTCGAACTGGCGGAAGAAGCCGAGTAGCGCCGAGTAGGACTCGCCTCGTTCCTTGCGCGTCTCGATCGAGATGGCGAGATGCCGGCCTTCGCCGAAGTCCCAGCTCGCGATGGTGTGGGCGATCCAGGGCGAGCCCCAGTAGGAGAGGAACAGGTCGGCGCCGCGCAGGTCGGCGAGATCGTAGCGGCGCTCCTCCCAGCGGGCGTCGAAGTCGTCCACCGCCCGGTAGTCGAAGTTGCGCACGTTCCGGATCGTGACGCGATCGCCGTCGATGCTGGCGGAGGGAAGCCGTGCGACCTCGGGCAGCCAATCGCGATCGTTGCGGGGCGGGATCGAGAGCCACCAGGCGAGAACGAGCGCGAGCAAGATTGCGTAGGCGACCAGGCCGCGACCCCGGGAGCGCACGAAGAGGAGGAGTACCAGGCCGGTTCCAGCAAAAGCCGCCGCGAGCAGCCCGGCGAGAGGGCGAGCCGCCGGTCCGTCGATCCACAGGGCAGCGCTGCCCCAGAGCAGGGAAGCCAGGACCAGCGGGGCGAGCGCGATGGCGCGAACGTGCATCCCTGCCTCCGAATCGCGAGGGTAGCGCGAAGCAGCTCTCCCGAACCCGGTATCAGGCCCTCGTCCCGGCCTGCCGATCTCTGCTCTACGCCGCAGAGGAGTTGCCGATGACGCGAAGGATTCACCCGCTCTCGATCCTGGGTTGCCTCGCAGTCGGGCTGCTCCTGCTGGCAGCCCCCGCCCGCGCCACGGACGTGGAGGATCCGCCGCGACCCTCCACCGGCTGCGACAGGCATCCTCCCGAGACCGCGTCGAGTCTGGCCCAGCTCGTGGAGATGCTCCGCCAGGCGGAGCATCCGATGCAGGCGATGGCGCCCTGGTCCCGCCTGCGTTGCGTGGTGGAGCGCAATCCCGCGCGCGCGCTGCCTCTGCTGCTGCCGCTGGTGGGCAGCGAGCACCGCTATGCCTCGCTGACCGCGACCAAGCTCCTGGGCGACCTCGGCCCGGCCGCAGCGCCCGCCGTGCCGGCGCTCGTCTCGTTGCTGGAGAGCGACGACGAGCAGGGTCGCATGCTCGCGGCGCAGACGCTGGCGCGGATCGGACCCGCAGCAGCGCCGGCCGTGCCCGCGCTGATCCGAGGCCTCGACGCCGAGTCACCCCGCGAGCGTCGGGAGTCGGCCCGCGCCCTGGCGTTCATCGGGTCGGGGGCGGCACCCGCGGCCACGCCGCTGGCCCGGCACCTGGAGGATCCAAATGTCCAGGTGCGGGGCGCCATCTCGTATGCGCTGCAAGAGCTGGCGCACGATGCGCGCGGGGCGGTTCCCGTGCTGATCGAGCTGCTGCGCCACGCGGATCCGGACGTGGCGCGTCGCGCTGCGGCGGCGCTGGGCGACATCGGTCCCTTCGCCGAAGCGGCGCAGCCGGCGCTGCGCGCGGTGGGCGAGGATCCGTTGGTGGACGCGGCGGTGCGCGGGGCGGCGCGCTCCGCGCTGGGTGAGACCGATCTTCGCAACGCCCTGGCGCTTCACCGCGGGGATGCGGGCCATCTGCTGCCGTTGCTGCTCGAGCGGCTCGCGGACGACGATCCCGCCCGGCGTCTCGAGGGGGCGAGTCTCGTCGGCTTCCTGGGAACCGCAGGCCTTCCCGCGCGCGGGGCGCTCCTGGCACGCGTCGCGGACCCCGATCCGAAGATGCGGGTGATAGCCGTGCACGCGCTCGGTGTCATCGGGGCCAGCGATGCGATCGCGGTCGAGACGATCGCGGGCCAGCTCGAAGACGCGGATCTCGCCATGCGCCGCACGGCGGCGCGGGCGCTGGCGGGGTTCGGCGCGGCGGCGAGTCCGGCCACCGAGGCACTGCTCGCCGCGCTCGACGACGACGACTCCGGCGTGCGCTCGAGCGCATCCGACGCCTTGCAGGCGATCGATCCGACCGGGGCGCTCCTGCTGCCGACACTCTACGCGCTGCTCGCCCACGAGGACGTCATCGTGCGGAGCGGCGCGGGCAGCGAGCTGGCGCGGGTGAGCGAGCGCCACCCGAGCGTGCCCCACGAGCTGACCCGACGGCTGCGGGACGAGGACGAGAACGTGCGCCTGGCTGCGGCGCGCGCGCTGGTGAGGCTCGGCCCGGCGGCGGCGCCCGCGCTTCCCGTGCTGCGCGAGCTCCTCGACGATCCAGATCCGCGCATGCGCGGGATGGCTACCGACACGCTCGGCCGCATCGGCGCCGACTCGCCGGAGACCGTGGCGGCCCTGGGTGCCCGCATCGATCACCCGGATCTGCTGACCCGGCTCCAGTCACTCCACGCCGTGGGCCGCCTCGGCCCCGCGGCCCGCGACCAGGTGCCGGCGCTCCTCGACCAGCTCGATCACCCCGATCTGCAAACCCGGCTCGCGGCCGCGGGCGCGCTCGCCGAGGCGCTCGACGGCGACCCGACTCCCGTCCTGCCCGAGCTGGTGGCACTGCTCGAGGGTCGCAACCCGGCAGGGCGATCGGCCGCCGCCTACGCACTCAGCCGCTTCGGGCCCGCGGCGGCCCCGGCAGTCGCGCCGTTGATCCGCGGTCTCGAAGATCCGAGCCCCGAGGCGCGCGGCTACGCCGCGGTGGCCCTGGGCGCGATCGGCGCTCCCGCCGCCGCGGCACTTCCGCGGCTGAAGGAACTCCAGCGCGATCGCGACTACCGGGTCAATTCCTGGGCGCGTGAGGCTGTGGGACAGATCCGCAAGTCACAGCGCAACCCAGCGTCGATGAGATGATTTCAGATACACCACACGGCGAAAGCAGGGTCATAAACATTGCGGGTTGACTAAATGTTTACGGTCGCGCATCCTGCGGCGCATGCCCTCCGCATCTCCGACCCCGCGCCGCCGCACCCAGGCCGAGCGCAGCGCCGCAACCCGCGGGCGCCTGCTCGAAGCCACCGTCGAGTGCCTGATCGAGCAGGGTTACAGCGGCACCACCACGCTCGCGGTCTGCCGCCGCGCCGGCGTCTCGCACGGCTCGCTCCTCCACCACTACGGCACCCGCGAGCGGCTGCTGGGCGCGGCGCTCGAGGCGGTCTACGCCCGTCTGCGCGAACGTGTGGTCGCCGGGCTCGAGGACCTTCCCGCCGGCGACGCACGGGTCGAGGCGCTGATCGATCTGATGTGGTCGGCCTTCGGAGCGCCGGAGTTCAAGGCGGTACTCGAGCTCTGGTTGGCGGCGGCCAACCAGCCGGAGCTGAGCTGGTCGGTTTGGTCCGAGGCGCGCGCCTTCGATCTCGGTCACCAGCCCCTCGCCGAGCAGCTCTTCCCCGAGGTCGCCGCGCGGCTGCCCGACTTCCCGGTCTACGTGAGTCTGCTGTTCCAGGTGCTCCAGGGAATGGGGCTGGCGCGGGCGACGCTCCCCAACGATGAAGATGCCGAGGCCATCCGCGCCCGGGTGCGCGCACTGCTCACGCGCATCGTCCGCGAGGCGTTCGCGTCCGAAGCGGCCGCACCCGTCCGCGCGGAGTCGCCGTGAGGCGGCTCGTGTCGATCCTCGCGCTCGGCGTCGCAGTGCTCGCAGCCGTCGGCGTGGCGCTCTTCGTGGCGCTACAGCCGCCGCGACTCGCGGTGCCCGCGCGCCTCGACCACGTGTTCCGCGACGTGGTGCTCCTCGAGCCCGGCCAGCCGCCGCGTCCCGCCACCACGCTGCGGGTCGCCGAGGGGCTGATCCGCTCCATCTCGCGCAGCGGGGGCGCACTCGAGGGCAACGTTGGCGCCGAGGCGTCCGACCTCGCCGGCCTCTTCGTGGTTCCGGGCCTGGTCGACATGCACGTCCACTATCCGCCCGCGGTGGCAGTGGGCAACGCCGAGCTCTGGTCGCTGCTCTTCCTGTCCCACGGCGTCACGTCGATCCGCGAAACCGGAAGTATCGACGGCAGCGTCTTCGACGTGCGGGAAACCATTCGCAGCGGCGGGTTCCCCGGTCCGCGGATCTTCGCCTGCGGGGCCATGCTCGACGGGCCCCGGCCCTCGTTCCCCTCGAACCGGGTGGTGGAGACGCCGGCCGAGGCGCGCACCGCGGTGGCCGACCAGGCGGCGCGCGGGGCCGACTGCATCAAGGTCTACAACATGCTGGCGCCCAAGGTGCTGGCCGCGATCCGTGCAGCGGCGGCCGAAGCCGGGCTTCCGGTGATCGGCCACGCGCCGCACTCGGTTCCGCTCGAGGAGGTGGGCATCCGCGATCTCCAGCACGGCACCGGTGTGGTGCTCGTCGACCGCGATCGGATCGGGCGGCTCGACTTCCGCACGGAAGACTGGGCCACGGTGGACGACGACCGCATCGCGTACGCCGCTCGCGTGTCGCGCGCGCAGGGAATTGAGCACACCCCCACCCTGGTGAACGCGCGCATGCGGCGCCTGCTCGTGGACGCCGACGCGGCCGTCGCGCGCGACACGGGCCTGCGCCATCTGCCGCGCTTCTGGTCCCGCGTGTGGGCACTGCTGTGGGGTCCGCCCTTCGCAGCCGGCGATGCCGAAGGCGAGGCGACGTACGACCGCTTCCGCGCGCGCCACGCCGCCATGACGGCGGGTCTCCACGCGGCGGGGGTGCGCGTGCACGCGGGCACCGACACGCTGATGCCCTTCGTGGCGCCGGGTTCGAGTCTGCACGGCGAGCTGGCCGACCTGGTCGGCGCGGGAATCGCGCCCGAAGCGGCGTGGGCGATGGCCAGCCGCGGGCCCGGCGAATCGCTCGGCGTCCCGGGCCTGGGAACGCTCGCCGTGGGTGCACCGGCCGACCTGCTGTTCCTGCGCGACGATCCGCGGGGCGACCTCTCGGCGCTGGGCCGCATCGAGGCGGTGCTGGCCGACGGGCGCCTCTACCGCCGTGCCGAGCTCGACGTGGCGCTCGCGCGCTTCGACGCACACTTCCATGGACGTCTCTACGCGACGGTGATGGGCACGGCGGCGCGGCTGCTGGGCGGGCTCTTCGAGCCGGACTGAGCATCCCGCCGGCTGGGAGTATCATGGGCCCAGGAGGTGCCGATGCC
>JBFGIM010000126.1:0-8791 GCA_041577695.1 Myxococcota bacterium
GACGGACCGGCGTCATGTCGGCGACGGCGGCGGGCACGATGTCGCTGAGGCGAAGCGGTCGGAAGCCCTGCACCGCCTCGTAGAGCCGCTTCTGGTCGGCGCGGCCGACCGAGCGCACGGTGCGCACCCGCTCCTCGGGCGAGAGCCCGTCGAGGAAGCGCGCCAGCTCGAGCGGCTTCATTCCAGGCTCGCGGAGCTGTTTCAGGAAGGCGTGTCCCGGATCGGAATCGTGGTTGCTGGCCATGGGCACCTCCTCTTCTGAAGAGTACCGTTCACGGACCGCGCCGGCCCGCCGCGCCGTCCGGGGAGGAACCCGCCCTGCAGGCTACGCCCGCCAGCACCCGCTCCCAGATCCTGCTCGTCGCCGCCGCAGCCCTCCTGCTGCTGGTGCGTCTGGGCGCCACGGATCTCTGGACCCCCGACGAGCCGCGCTACGCCCAGGTGGCTGAAGAGATGCGGTCGATGCAGCACGGCCCAAGCGGCCTGGTGCTGCTCCACCTGAACGACGAGGTCTACACCCAGAAGCCGCCGCTCTACTACTGGCTGGCGGCCGCCGTGGGCGCACCGTTCGGGCGCGTGACCGAGTGGGCCGCGCGACTGCCCTCGGCGCTGGCCGGCCTGGGACTGGTCACCCTGGTGATGGTGTTCGGCTCGCGTCTGCTCGGCGGTGCGAGCGGCACCCTGGGCGCCGCGCTCCTCCTGACTACTTACGAGTTCTCTCGCTACGCGCGCCGCGTCCAGCTCGACGCCCTGCTGGCGCTGGCCGAGACCGCGGCGCTCTTCGCTTTCTGGCGCCTCGATCGCGGGCTGGGGAGGCGCGCGCCGAACCAGATCCTGCTCCACGCCGCGCTCGGTCTGGCGGTGCTCACCAAGGGGCCCGTGGGCTTCCTGGTGCCGATCCTCATCATGGCCGCCTTCCTGGCCTGGGAGGGGCGCCTGCGCGACCTGCGTCGCGCCTTCCCCTGGTGGGGCCCGCTGCTATCGCTGGGGCCGGCACTGCTGTGGCTGGCCGCGGCGGTGGCGGTGGCTCCGCCCGATTTCTTCGACGACGCGGTGGTCGAAAACATCTTCGGCCGCTTCTTCGAGGGCACCTCGCATCAGCGGCCCTTCTACTACTACCTCTACCAGTTCCCGCTCGATTTCATGCCCTGGATCCTGGCGCTGCCCGTGGTGGTGTGGGCGGCGCGGCGGCGCAGCTTCGCCGCTGCCGAGAGCCCCGAGCGGAAACGCGCATGGCGTTTCCTGCTGGCCTGGGTAGCAACGACGCTGGTCTTCTTCTCGCTGTCCAGCGGCAAGCGCGGCGTCTACATGATCCCGATGTTTCCGGCGGCGGCCCTGCTCTGCGCCGACGCGTTGCGCGACTGGGTGGAGGGCGGACACGACACGCCGCGCACCTTCTCGATCGTGGTCGGCGCGGTGGCCGGAGTCATCGCCGGCTTCGGCATCTTCGTGGCCCTGTCGGATCCACTGCACGACCCCACCGTGTCGCTGGCGTTCGGCGTGGGGGCCGTGGCGGCGGTGGTGGGGTGCCTCGCGGTCTGGCTGAGCTTCGTGCGCGCACGCGCGCCGCGCCGCTACCTGCTGCTGGTTCCCGTCGCCATGGCCTACATGGTCGAGCTGGGCGTCTTCGCCGTCGCGCTTCCCACCTACAACCCGCAGAAATCGGTGCGTGCAGCGGCGGAGATCGCAGCGGAGCTTACCCCGCCCGGCCAGCCGATCGGTCTGTGGCGCGAGCGCAGTCTGATCGGGGGCATCCGCTACTACGGCGGCCGCCCCGTGGCATTCTTCCTCAGTCAGGAGCAGGTGGAGCGCTTCTTCGACGAGGGGGGATCCGTACTGCTGCTGGCCGAGAAGAATCTGGACGCCCTGCGCAGCGCCCGGCCCGTGGAGGTCCGCCTCGACGCAGGTGAGGGGCGCCGCGACCTCGTCGTCGTCACGCCGCAACGCGTTACGCCTTGACGCGCCGCGTCTGTTCTCCAAAGGCGCGTTCAGCTAGTATCGGTCGGCCCGAAATCCCGGAAATTCCAGTGAAAGGACGCCCCCCATGGCCGACTCGGCAGAGCTGCGCATCGGAGACAAGGTCATCGAGCTTCCGATCGTGGTCGGAAGCGAAGGTGAACGCGCTCTCGACATCCGGAAGCTCCGCTCGTCCACCGGACACATCACCTTCGACCCGGGCTTTGCGAACACCGGCGCGTGCCGCAGCGCGATCACCTTCATCGACGGTGAAGAGGGCATCCTCCGCTACCGCGGCTATCCGATCGAGGAGCTGGCGGCGAACAGCACCTTCCTCGAGGTGGCCTTCCTGCTGATCTACGGCGGGTTGCCGACCCGCGACCAGCTGAACGGGTTCGAGGGATCGATCCGACGCCACACCATGCTCCACGAGGACTTCAACCGCTTCTACTCGGCGCTGCCCAAGGACGCGCACCCGATGGCGGCGTGCTCGGCGGCGGTCGGCGCGCTGGCCACCTTCTACCCCGATTCGCTCGACCCGCGCGACCCGGTCGAGGTCGAGATCTCGGTCCACCGCCTGCTGGCCAAGCTGCCCACCATGGCGGCGTATTCGTTCAAGCACTCGATCGGCCAGCCGTTCATGTACCCGGACAACCGGCTCAGCTACGTCGGCAACTTCCTGCACCTGATGTTCGCGACGCCCTGCGAGGACTTCGAGGTCGACCCGGTCGTGGAGAAGGCGATCGATCTGTTGCTGATCCTGCACGCCGACCACGAGCAGAACTGCTCCGCCAGCACGGTGCGGCTCTGCGGCTCGTCGATGGTCAACCTCTTCGGGACCATCTCGGCCGGGATCAACGCGCTCTGGGGCCCGCTGCACGGAGGCGCCAACCAGGCCGTGATCAAGATGCTCGCGGCGATCCGCGACGAGGGCCTCACCGCGAGCCAGTTCGTCGAACGCGCCAAGAGCAACGACGACACCTCGCGGCTGATGGGCTTCGGCCACCGGGTCTACAAGAACTTCGACCCGCGCATGCGCATCATCAAGAAGGCATGTTTCGACGTGCTCGACAAGATGGGCGTGCACTCCAGGCTGCTCGAGATCGGTGTCGAGCTGGAGGAGATCGCGCTCAAGGACGAGTATTTCGTGTCGCGCAAGCTCTATCCGAACGTAGACTTCTACTCGGGCATCATCTACAACGCGATCGGCACGCCGGAGGACATGTACACCGCCATGTTCGCCATCGGACGCCTGCCGGGCTGGATCGCCCAGTGGGTGGAGATGCACCGCGACGAAGACTTCAAGATCGGCCGGCCGCGACAGATCTACACCGGCGAGACCGAGCGCAAATACGTCCCCCTCGACGAGCGCTGAGCGACCCCTGGCGCCTGCGCGGCCTTCTCTCGGCTGGTTCGATGGACGGCTGGTCGCACCCGGAACTCCGGTGCTGCCCCTCGACGACAGCGCGTTGCGCGAGGGCCGCGGCTGCTACGGCACGACACGCGTCACGGGCGGGGCGCCCCTGCACCTGGAGCGCCAGGTGCGGCGCTTGTGCCGCGACGCGCGGCGGCTCGGCTTCGCAGCTCTCGATCCCGATCTATGTGTGCGGGCCTTTTGTGAGCTGGCCGAGGCGGCATTCCCCGAAGGCGAGGGCATCGTCCGGGTCCAGGTGAGCGCGGGCCACGACGGCGCGCCGCGTCTGCTGGCCACGGCCCGCTCCCTGGGCCCCGACCCCGACCCGTGGCGCGCGGCCCGGGCGCCCTATCCGCACGAAGGACCCGGTCCGTTTCCCGGCGTCAAGCTGACCAACCGGCTGCGCTTCGCCGAAGCCGCGGCGCAGGCGCGGGCCTCGGGCTGCGACGAGGCGATCTTCTTCGACGCGGCCGGCTGGCTGGTGGAGGGGTCGCGTTCGAATCTGGCGGTGGTTTGCGGGGACGGCTCGTTGCGCACGCCCCCGATCGCGCGCGGGGGTGTCGCGGGCGTGGCGCGCGAAGTGGCGCTGGAACGCGTGGCGGAGCTGCGCGAGGGAGACGTGGACGAGGTCGCGCTGGCCTCGGCGCGCGAGCTGGTCGCGCTGAACGGAGCGCGCGGTGCGCGCGCCATCGTCGCACTCGACGGCCGCCCGGTGGGCGATGGCCGTCCGGGCCCCTGGGCGGGCCGGCTCGCGCAGGTCTACCTGCGGGACTAAGCTGCGCGGCGCCAGCACGGGAGCAAGAGGAGAGCCAGGATGGAGATTTGCGGCATCGAGGCGATCCGGATCGACGGCGCGCAGTCGCGGTAGCGACCGGTGGATCTCGGACGCCTGGCCATCAGCCTGCCGGTGCCCACGTTCGATGCGGCCGCCTGCGTCGAATTGGGCGTGCGCGCCGAGCGCGAATGGGGTTACGACGCCATATGGTTGGCTGAGACCAATGGCCCCGATTCGTTCGGGTTGGCCGGTGCGCTGTCCCAGGCGACCGAACGCGCGACCATCGGCACCGCCATCGTCCCGGTCTACAACCGCACGCCGGCAGTGCTCGCCATGTCGGCCGCCACGATCGCGCAGCTGTCGGGCAGTCGCTTCGTGTTGGGGCTGGGATCGTCCAGCCACGCCATCGTCGGCGACTGGAACGGCATCCCCTTCGAGCGCCCGCTGGCCCACGTGCGCGAGAGCGTCGCCATCGTGCGCCAGGCGCTGACCGGGACGAAGACCGACTTCCAGGGTGAGGTATTGCGTTCGCGGGGCTTCCGGCTGGGCAACCGACCCGCGCAACCGGTGCCGATCTACCTGGCGGCCTTGCGCGAGAAGATGCTCCGCCTCGCCGGCGAGCTGGGCGACGGCCTGATCCTGAACCTCTTCCCGGCCAGTGCCCTGCCCCGCATCCTGGACGCCTATCGCGAGGGAGCCCGAAGCGCCGGCCGCGACGCTTCGCAGGACGAGGTGGTGTGCCGCTTCCAGGTGCTGGTGACCGACGACGTCGAGCGCGCCCGCAATGTGATGCGCATGGCCTTCGGCGGATACGTGGCTTCCCCGGTGTACAACCAGTACTTCGCCTGGTGCGGCTTCGAGGCCGAGGCGCGCGCGGTTTCCGAGGCCTTCGCACGGGGCGACCGCGCGGGCGTTGCCGCGGCGATGACCGACGAGCTGATCGACCGCATCGCCATCCTCGGGCCCGCCGAGCGCTGTCGCGAGCAGATCGCCGAGTTCGTGGCCGCCGGCGTGACGACTCCCGTGCTCTCACCGCTGGCAGTAGACCGCGCCAGCATCGAGGCCGTCTTCGCCGCTCTGGCGCCAGCGGGAGCGGGAAGCTGACTGCCACGGGCCGGGTGCTGGTCACCGGTGCCACCGGCCTGGTGGGAGGCCGGCTGCTGCCGCGACTCGTCGAGGCCGGCTGGCGGGTGGAGGCGGTCAGCCGGAGCCCCGAGCGAACCCGACTGCCGCCGGGATGCACCGCGGTGGGCTGGGACGGGATCCGGCTGACGTCCGAAGCGCTGGCCGGCGCCACGGCGGTGGTCCACCTGGCCGGCGAGCCCGTCTTCGCCGGCCGGCTCAGCCAGGCGCGCCGCGCGCGCATCCGCGACAGCCGTATCGTGTCGACCCGGGAGCTGGTGCGCAGCCTCGGCGTGCTGGCGCCGGACCAGCGGCCCGGCGTGTTCATCTGCGCGTCGGCCGTGGGGTACTACGGATCGCGCGGCGAGGAGGTACTGGACGAGTCGGCCGCCCCGGGTGACGGCTTCCTCGCCGAGGTCTGCATCGACTGGGAGGGCGAGGCCGCCGTCGCCGAGGCGATCGGAGTACGGGTGGTCTCGCTGCGCATCGGGATCGTGCTGGCCGCCGAAGGCGGTGCGCTCCCGCGCATGGCCGTTCCGTTCCGTCTCGGCTTGGGCGGTCGCCTCGGCAGCGGGCAGCAGTGGTTCCCCTGGATCCACGCCGACGACGTCGTCGGGTTGATCGCGTTCGCCCTGGGCGAGCCGGCGGCAAGCGGCGCGATCAACGCCACGGCGCCCCACCCGGTCCGGAACCTGGAGCTGACCCGGGAGCTGGCATCGGTGCTGAACCGGCCCGCGATTCTCGCGGTGCCCGGCTTCGCGCTGCGCATCGCGCTGGGTGAGTTGTCGGACGAGCTCCTGGGGAGCCGGCGCGCGGTGCCAGCCCGGGCCCAGGCGTTGGGCTTCACCTTCACGCACCCGCACCTCGCCGGGGCTCTGGCGGCAGAGCTGGCCGGCAACGGATCCTGACGCAGACGGTCGGCTCTAGTTGGGCTCGGCTTCGGCCGTGGCGAAGAGCGCGGGCAGCAACTTCTTGGCCGAGAGATCGGAATCCTCGGGCCGAAGCTCGCAATAGGTCACGCGGATCGGAGCCGGGTCCGACACCGGGAAGTCGGCCTCGAAGGTCGCCATCAGGCGCTCGACGATGGTCGCAGCTTGTTCGTGCGAAGTGTCGGCCAGGAACAGCACGGCGCGCTCGCGGGTCATGCGGAACACCGAGTCTTCCACCCGCAACTCGCTCTCCATGAAATCGACGAACTCCGGGAAGAGCAGGTGCTGCTCGGGCGCGACGAATCCGACCGCCACTGTGACCACGTCGTGGCCGGCGGCGAGTTCTCGGGCGCGGTCGATCAGCACCCGCAGGCGACGCGGGTCGTCCGATTGGCCGTCGAGGCGGGACATGGGAGCTGCCATGGCCTCCGTATCGTCGCATCGCGACCGGACCTGAAGCGAGGAGCTCGCCCGCGCCCCCGGACACCCCGGCCGCGTTTGTTGCCCCGCGCCGCATTCCTTACTGTCCGGGAACCCGTGGCCTTCCGCCGGCTTCCCGGCCGATCCGACGCGCGCCGACACGCTACGCAACGGAGGCTCCTTGCGCGAGCCGAGCCCCCGCTCCCCGATCCCCGACGATCGCTCCCTGCCCCCGGGCGGTGAGCCGCAGGCGGCCGCCCGGCGCGCGCGACGCCTGGCGTGGGGCTTCGGCGCGTTGGTGTTCGCCACCACCGGTCTCATCGTCCTGGGCGCCCTGGTCCGCGCCCACGATGCCGGACTGGCCTGCCCGGACTGGCCGCGCTGCTTCGGGGTCTGGCTGCCGGAGATGGACCTGAAGGTTGCCTTCGAATGGGGCCACCGGCTGCTGGCGGGATCGATCGCCGTGGGCTTCGCCGCGCTGTCCGGGTTGCTCGTGTGGCGCTGGCGGGGCACGCGCGGCGCGATGGGTCGGCCGCTCGCGATTGCCGCCCTGCTGCTGGCCGTCCAGATCGTGCTGGGCGGCCTCACCGTGCTGCTGAAGCTCGAGTCCTGGACCGTCACGGCCCACCTGCTGACCGGCAACGCCTTCAACGCGACCCTGCTGGTGATCGCGCTGGCCGTGCGCGAACGGGCCGACCCGCGTCCGCGCCCGGTGCTGCCCACCGGAGCGCGCCGCGCGGTGTGGGCCACGGCCGTCTTGCTGGGGCTCCAGATGCTGTTGGGCGGCCTGGTCTCGTCGAACTACGCCGGCCTCGCGTGTCCCGAGTGGCCCACGTGCAACGGTGGCACCTGGTTCCCGTCCTGGCGGGGGTCGGTGGGTCTCCACCTCGCGCATCGCACCAACGGCTACGCCCTCGTGCTGGCGGTGGCCGCAGCGGCCATGCTGACGCGGAGCCACGCGGGGGTGGCCCGCCCGATCCGGCTGGCGCTGCTCCTGGTGCTGCTCCAGATCGGGGTGGGAATCGCCAACGTGACCCTCGGGCTGCCGGTCGAGATCACGAGCCTCCACTCGGCCCTGGCGGCGACACTGGTGCTCTGCCTGGCGTGGGCCGGGCGCGAGGTGTGGCTGCGTCCGGTGGGAAGCGACGGCACGCGCCGGCGCGTGGTGGTGGTGGGCGCCGGCTTCGGCGGACTGGCCGTGGCGCGCGCGCTTCGCGACACGCCGGTGGACGTGCTGGTGGTGGACCGCGAGAACTACCACTCGTTCCTGCCGCTGCTCTACCAGGTGGCGACGTCGGGACTGTCGGCCCAGGACATCACCCATCCGGTGCGCGCGCTGTTGCGCCGCATCCCCAACGCGCGCTTCCGGATGGCCGAGATCACGGCGTTCGACCTTCCGGGCCGGTCGCTCGAAGCGGCCGACGGATCGCGCATCCCGTATGACTATCTGGTAGTGGCGGCGGGCAGCACCACCGAGCATTTCGGGAACGCGAGCGCGGCACGTCACGCCTTCTCGCTGCACCACGTCGAGGAGGCCACCGCGCTCCGCAACCACGTGCTGACCTGCCTGGAACACGCCGCCGAGAGCGGCGACCCGGCCGAGCGCGAGGCGTTGCTGGGGATCGTGATCGTCGGCGGCGGTCCCACCGGACTCGAGCTGGCGGGCATGCTCGCCGAGCTGCGCCGCCACGTGGTGCCCCGCGACTTCCCCGGGTTGGAGAGCCGGGTGCGGGTGATGCTGCTCGAGGGTCGCGATCGGCTGCTGGCGGCGTTCCCGGACTCGCTGCGCCGCCGCGCCCTGGAGCAGCTGCGCGAGCTGGGGGTCGATGTGCGCCTGGAGACCCTGGTGGATGCAGTGGATGCCGACGGCGTGACCCTCAAGGGGGGTGGGCGGCTGAGCGCCCGCACCGTGGTGTGGGCCGCCGGTATCCGCGGCGCCGATCTGGGCGCGGCCTTGGGCATCGAGCGCGGGCGCGGCCAACGCGTGCCGGTCGCCTCGACGCTCCAGCTCGCCGGGCACCCCGAAGTGTCGGTGATCGGCGACATGGCCCTGGTGGCGGGCGCGGAAGATCTGCCCCAGGTGGCACAGACGGCGATCCAACAGGGCAAGCGGGTGGCCGCCAACCTGGGGCGCGAGCTCGCGGGGGAGCCGCCCCTGCCCTTTTCATTCTGGGA
>JBFGIM010000127.1:0-8564 GCA_041577695.1 Myxococcota bacterium
CCGGGCGCCTGGTGGACATGGACCGGGTGCGGGAGCTCGCCGTGGACCGGGTCGAGCAGTCGGGCATCGTCTTCATCGACGAGATCGACAAGGTCGCCGCCGGGTCGCAGCAGGGCCGTTCGGGCCCGGACGTCTCCCGCGAAGGGGTGCAGCGCGACCTCCTACCGATCGTCGAGGGCTCGACCGTGCAGACCAAGCACGGTCCCGTCCGCACCGACCACATCCTGTTCGTAGCGGCGGGCGCCTTCCACGTCGCCAAGCCCTCGGACCTGATCCCCGAGCTGCAGGGTCGCTTCCCGATCCGGGTCGAGCTGGCGAGCCTCGCCGAAGAGGATTTCGTGCGCATCCTGACCGAGCCCGACAACTCGCTGGTGCGCCAGTACGTGGCGCTGCTGGAGACGGAGCAGGTTGCGCTCGAGTTCCGCGACGACGGGGTCCGGGCGCTGGCCGAGATCGCGGCTGCCGTCAATGCGCGCACCGACAACATCGGGGCGCGGCGACTGCACACGGTGTTGGAGAAGCTGCTCGAGGAGATCAGCTTCGAGGCCCCGGACCTGAGCGGCAAACACATCGTTGTGGATGCGGACTTCGTGCGGGAGCGGCTGGCCGACCTCTCCCGCGACGAGGACGTGTCGCGTTTCATCCTGTGAACGACGGCGGAGGCGCCATGGCAGGTGCGCTTGAGCGGATTCTGGTGGTCGACGACGAGCGGTTCTTCCGCGAGGGCATCCGCGATCAGCTCGAGGCTGCGGGCATCGAGTGCGTGCTGGCAGAGAACGGCGCCGAGGCGCTCGAGCGCGCCGAGGATCCCGAAATCGGCGCGGTCGTGCTGGACGTCCAGCTGCCCGACCGCAGTGGCAGTGAGGTGCTGCAGCGCATGCGCGAGGCGCGCCCCGAGGTGGGCGTGATCGTGCTCGCGGCGGAGAACGAGGAGGCGTACGTCCTCGAGGCGCTCCGGCTCGGTGCCTGCGACTACCTGGCCAAGCCTCTCCACGACGAGGAGCTGTTGCTGTCGGTGCGTCGGGCGCTGGAGATGCACCGCACCGCGGTGGGTTGGGGCCAGCTGCGCCGCAGCCTGCTGGCCCTGGTGGAGGCGGCCGAGGGCCTGGCCGCGGACGACGTGGAGCCGTCCGCCCACGCGGCGCGGCTGGCGGAAGAGGCGGCGCGCGTGCTGGGCGCCGGCAAGACCTCGGTGCTGCTGCGCGACGCCAGTGGCGAGGGTCTGCGTGTAGTGGCGGCGGTGGGCCGCAAGGAGAGCAGCGACGAGTTCGACACGGTCATGGTCGGGCGCGGCGTCGCGGGCAGCGCCGTGGCGCGGGGCGAGGGCCTGTGCGTGAGCGACATCGCTGCGGACGGACGCTTCGAAGCGGCGCCGGCGGGCCGTTACCAGTCCGCTTCGTTCGTGGTGGTACCGCTGGGCGACGGACCCGAGGCCTGGGGTGCACTGTGCGCGACCGACCGTCCCGATGCCGCTCCCTTCGAGCCCGGGGACCTGGCGCTGTTGCGGTTGCTGGGCCGGCTCGGCGCTGCCGCGCTCGCGCCCCGAGCCGAGCAGCCGAGCGAGCCGGTTCCGGAGCCCGAGCCGCATGCCGAGCCGGACGCCGAGCTCGACGTGGCGAGCGATGACGCCGATGCCGATGCCGAGCTGGCGCGCGCGGTCTGCGATGCGATCACGCGGGAAGTCGATGCCGCCGCCGTGCTCGGCGCCGCGCTGCGGGCTGCGGGCGACCAGCTCCGGGCCGAGCCGGTTTCGCTCTTCCTGTGGCGCGCCGAGGCCGGGGCGCTGGTCCGTGAAGCCCAGTGGGAGGGCGCCGGCGCCTCCGACCAGCCGCGACTCGAGACCGGTCGTGGGTTGACCGGCGCCTGCTACGCCAGCGGCCACCCGATCGTCACCGACGAGCCCGCCGCCGACCCGCGCTTCGATGCCGAGATCGACGTGCCCGAGAGCGGCACTCCCGGCGCCGTATGGATGCTGCCGGTGCGCTTCCGCGACCGGACCCTGGGCGTCTTGCGGGCGTTCTCGGCGGATCCGTTGCGCCTGTCGCCCCGCACCGCGGAGGTGCTGGGTGCGGTGCTGTCGGTGGCGCTGCGCAACGTCCAGCTGACGCGCAGCCTGGTCGATTCGGTCGAGGAGCTGGCCGAGGCGCGCCGCGCGGCGGGCTCGAAGGCCGGCTGAGCCGCCCCCCGCCGCTACCCGCATTCCGAGGGGTGTCGTGCGCGGCGCGGCGGCTTGTCTTACCGTCCCTCCCTTCCCCCCGCGAGGCCCGCCGATGCAGGCATTGATCGACAAGGCCAAGGTGTTGATCGAAGCGCTGCCCTACATGCGGCGCTTCTTCGACCGGACCATCGTCATCAAGTACGGCGGCGCCGCGATGAAGGACGCGGAGCTGCGCGCTTCCTTCGCCGTGGACGTGGTGCTGCTCAAGCACATCGGTGTGCGTCCGGTGATCGTCCACGGCGGCGGCCCCCAGATCGGAAGCACCCTGGAGCGCCTCGGGAAGGAGTCGCGCTTCGAGGACGGGCTGCGCGTCACCGACGACGAGACCATGGAGGTGGTCGAGATGGTGCTCGGCGGTCGCGTCAACCGGGAGATCGTCGATCTGGTGCAGCGCGGCGGGGCGCAGGCGGTGGGCCTCACCGGCAGCGACGGCAGCATGCTGCGCGTGCGCCGCAAGACGCCCGGCGGCCGCGACCTGGGTCGGGTGGGCGAGGTGGAGACGGTCGAGCCGGCCGCGATCCGCGCGGTGACCGAGGCCGGCTTCGTGCCGGTGATCGCGCCGATCGGGGTCGGCGAGGACGGACTCACCTACAACATCAACGCCGACGAGGCCGCGGGAGCCATCGCCACCTCGCTGGGGGCGGAGAAGCTGATCCTGCTCACCGACGTGGAGGGTGTGCTCGACGAGGGCGGTGCGCTGATCCCGCAGCTGTCGCTGGCCCAGGCGCGCCAGGGCATCGAGGGCGGCGCGATCCGGGGCGGCATGATCCCCAAGGTCCAGTGCTGTGCGGCCGCCGTCGAGTCTGGCGTGCCCCGAGCGCACATCATCGACGGCCGCGTGGTCCACGCGGTGCTGCTCGAGATCTTCACCGACGGCGGCGTGGGCACGCTGCTCACGGCATGAGCGCGCCCAAGGACTTCATCTCGCTCGCCGACTGGCCGGCAGAAGAGGTGCGCGCGCTGCTCGAGCGCGCCCACGAGCTGAAGCGCGGCCACCGCCGCGGCGAGCCGACCCAGTCGCTTCAGGGGCGCACCCTGGCCATGTACTTCGAGAAGCCCTCGCTGCGGACCCACGTCACCTTCGAGGCGGGCATGACCCAGCTCGGGGGCCACGCCATCCTGCTGCGGCCCGAGCAGGTCGGCATCGGGACCCGGGAGACCGCCTTCGACGTAGCCCACAGCCTCTCGCGCTGGGTCCACGGGCTGGTGGCGCGCACCTTCGACCACGGGCTGGTGCTGGAGCTGGCCCGCGGCGCGTCGATCCCCGTCATCAACGGACTCACCGACCTGCTGCACCCGTGCCAGGCCATGGCCGACCTCCAGACCGTGACCGAGCGGGCCGAGCTGGAGAAGGTCGTGGTGGCCTACCTGGGCGATGGCAACAACGTGGCCCACTCGCTGCTGCAGGCCTGGGCGGTGCTCGGCGGGCAGCTGCGACTCTGCACGCCGCCCTCGCACCGGCCGGCGGCCGAGATCCGCAAGCGCGCCGACGCGCTGGCTGCGAAGAGCGGCGCGCGCCTCGAGTGGACCTCGGATCCGGCCGAGGCCGTCGCCGGGGCCGACTTCATCTACACCGACGTCTGGACCAGCATGGGTCAGGAGGACGAGTCGGAGCGGCGCCGCGCGCTCTTCGAGCCCTTCCAGCTGAACGCCCGGCTGTTGCGCCGGGCCCCCGAGGCGTGGGTGATGCACTGCCTGCCGGCCCACCGCGGCGAGGAGATCACCGACGACGTCCTCGACGGCCCCCGCAGCATCGTCTTCGACCAGGCCGAGAACCGGCTGCACGCCCAGAAGGCCATCCTCGAGCGCCTGCTGCGCAATCCGCGCTGATCCCGGCCCATCCGAGGGCCCCGTCGCCTGGAATTCCCCGCGGGGGTCTCGGCCGTCTGCATTCCAGTCCTCCATCGCACCGTCCCTGCTCAGCTCTGGACCCCGATCCGCCGATGGGAGGAGCCTGAGGGGAGGAGAGGTCCCCGCGTTCCCCGTACCGGGGGCGGTGGTGGCGACTCCGAGGCGAACGCATGCAGGCACGAGCCAAGCCCAGCACCGGGGCAGACCCGGTACCGCGCCTTGCCGGCGACGTGGATCCCGCGCAGCTCGCGCGCTCTCCGTCCGAGAGCTTCCTGCTGTCGCAGGTGGACGGCCACACGTCGTGGAGCGCCCTGCGCGCCATCGGCGGCGTCACTCCCGAGGAGGTGGAGGGATGCCTGCGACGCTGGCTGGATGCCGGCGCGCTGGTGATCGATGGCCCGGGCGAGGGTGCGCTGGCGACGAGCCCCGCGGCGGGCGCATCGACCGACGCCGGTGCGCACGACGACGACGCGGCCTACGGCATCGGCATCGACGAGACGTTCGAGCTTCCGCTGGACATCCAGCGCCGTCTCCAGGACTTCGACCCGTCGCGCCCCTACCACGAGCTGCTCGGCGTCGATGCCGAGGCCGACCGCGGCACGCTCAAGCGCGCCTATTTCGCGCTCTCCAAGCAGTTCCACCCGGACCGCTACTTCCGGCGCAACGTGGGGCCGTACGCCGAGCTGCTGGACCAGGTGTTCACCAAGATCGTCGAGGCCTATGAGCTGCTCTCGGATCCGACCGCGCGGGCGGAAGTACAGCGCTCGCTGACGGCCGCCGCCCAATGGGACACGGCACCCACCGCGCGGGCGCGCGCGACGAGCGAGCCGGCCTCCGAGCGCCCGCGGCGCCCGCGCTTCGTGCCCGGACGTGGCTCACGGGTCTTTGCCAAGCACCATCCCAAGCTCCGCAAACGCCGCGCCAAGGCCAAGGCCTTCTTCGCATCCGGTGTGGCCGCCTTCGAAGAGGAGCGCTGGTTCGAGGCCTCGTCGGCGGTTCGCCTGGCGATCGCCTACGACCCCTGGAACGAGGACTACAAGCAGCGCTTCGCCCAGGTGCAGCGCAAGGCCCACGAGGCGCGCGCGCTGCAGCTGATCAAGGAAGGCGACGCCTCGCTCGAGCTGCGCGACTACAAGGCGGCGCTGCGCGCCTTCGAGGAGGCGATCCACTTCCGCCCGTCCGACGCGGAGCTGCTGCACCGCGCGGGACGTCTGGCGTGGCACACCGGCGGGGACCTGCGCCAGGCCAAGGAGTGGGCCCAGACCGCGGTGGAGATCGCGCCGGAGAAGAGCGTGTACCACCGGGTGCTCGGCCAGATCTACAAGGCTGCCGGACTCGAGGCCAACGCGCGCCGCGAGCTGCAGGCGGCACTCGAACGCGACCCCATGGATGAAGAGGCCAGAGACGAGCTGCGCACGATGGGCGCGCTCGGTGGACGTTTCAGTTGGCTTGGAGGAAGACGATGAGCCGGGTAATCGGAATCGACCTGGGCACTACCAACTCGTGTGTGGCCGTGGTCGACAATGGCCAGCCGATGGTGATCCCGAACACGGCGGGCTACAAGACCACCCCGTCGATCTTCGCGATCTCCGAAGATGGCAAGCGGCTGGTCGGTCACCTGGCCAAGCGTCAGGCGGTGACCAACTCCACGCGCACCGTGTACGCGTCCAAGCGGCTGATCGGGCGCCGTTTCGACTCGCCCGAGGTGTCCCGCGCCAGCGAGTGTTGCCCCTACGAGATCGTGCGCGGGTCCAACGACGATACGCGCATCCGTCTCGGCGATCGCCTCTTCACCTGTCCCGAGATCGCCGGCATCATCCTGCGCGAGATGAAGCGGGTGGCCCAGGAGCACCTGGGCGAGCCGGTGCGCGAGGCGGTCATCACCGTGCCCGCCCACTTCAACGACGCCCAGCGTCAGTCCACCAAGGACGCCGGCAAGATCGCCGGTCTCGAGGTGCTGCGGATCATCAACGAGCCCACGGCGGCGGCGCTCGCCTATGGCTTCGGGCGCCGCGCCTCCGAAGAGCGCGTGCTGATCTACGACCTCGGCGGCGGAACCTTCGACGTCTCGATCCTCGAGATGAGCGACGGTGTGATCGAGGTGTTGGCCACCGACGGCGATACGTTCCTGGGCGGTGAGGACTTCGACCACGCCATCGTCAACCATCTGCTCGAGCACTTCGAGAGCGCCGAGGGCATCGACCTGCGCTCTGAGTCGATGGCCCTGCAGCGGCTCAAGGACGCCGCCGAGAAGGCCAAGTGCGAGCTCTCGTCGAGCATGACCGCCGAGATCAATCTGCCGTTCATCGCCAGCGATCCCAGCGGCCCGCGCCACCTATCGATGGTGCTGACCCGCGAGCAGCTCGAGAAGCTGGTGGGCGCGGTGGTCGAGCGCAGCATCGAGACCGTCCAGCACTGTCTCAGCGACGCCGGCCTGAAGCCCCAGGAGGTCGACCAGGTCATCCTGGTGGGCGGGCAGACGCGCATGCCCCTGGTGCAGGAGGCGGTGGCCAAGTTCTTCGGCAAGCGCCCGCACAAGGGCGTCAACCCGGACGAAGTGGTGGCCGTGGGCGCGGCGCTCCAGGCCGAGGCCCTGCTCAACGACGATCAGGACATGCTGCTGCTCGACGTCACGCCGCTGTCGCTGGGCATCGGCACCTACGGCGGACACTTCGCCAAGTTGATCCAGCGCAACTCCACGCTTCCGGTTCGACGCGGGCACGTCTTCACCACCACGCGCGACGGCCAGAGCGCGGTGAAGATCCGCGTGCTCCAGGGCGAGAGCGACGTCGCGGAGGAGAACGACCTGCTGGGCGAGTTCATCCTCTCCGGCATCCCCGAGGCGCGCAAGGGCGAGCCGGAGATCGAGGTGTCCTTCGACATCGACACCAACGGCATCGTCAGCGTGTCCGCCCTCGACCGCTCCACCGGCCGCGAACAGTCGATCACGGTGAACGCCACCGGCACCCTCGGCGACGACGAGATCCAGCAGATCATCGAGGACAACGAGCTCTACGCGGTGGAATTCAAGGACTAGGGGGCCTCTCGCGGTCGCTGCCGGGTGCCGATCTGCTGCGTTAGACTGCGCCGCGGAGGAATCCCGATGACCCCCGCGCACCCGCGCCGCGTCTGCCTCGCCTATAGCGGCGGCCTCGACACCTCGGTCATCCTGCGCTGGCTGATCGAGCGCTACGAGTGCGAGGTGGTCGCCTTCACCTGCGACGTCGGCCAGCAGGAAGAGCTGGACGGCCTGCCCGACAAGGCCAAGGCGACCGGCGCGGTCGACTGCATCGTCACCGACGCGCGCGAGGAGTTCGTGCGCGACTACGTGTTTCCGGCGCTGCGCGGCAACGCGGTCTACGAGGGCTGCTACCTGCTCGGCACGGCGCTGGCGCGCCCACTGATCTCCAAGCACCACGTCGAGGTGGCCCGCCGGACCGGCTGCGACGCGGTGGCCCACGGCGCCACCGGCAAGGGCAACGACCAGGTGCGCTTCGAGCTGGGCTACCGCGCGCTGGGGCCCGAGCTGGCGGTGATCGCGCCCTGGCGCGAGTGGGACCTGCGCTCCCGCAGCGATTGCATCGCCTATGCCGAGAAGCACGGCATCCCCGTCACCGCCACCGCCGAGAAGCCGTACTCGATGGACCGCAACGCGCTCCACATCTCCTACGAGGGCGGCATCCTCGAGGATCCGTGGCGGGCCCCCGACGAGGCCATGTTCATCTGGACCACCTCGCCCGAGCGGGCCCCCGACCAGCCGCAGGAGCTGATCGTGGGCTTCGAGGCCGGTACGCCGGTGTCCCTCGACGGCGAGCGCCTCGGGCCCTTCGTGCTGCTCGACCGGCTCAACAAGGTGGCCGGCCGGCACGGGGTCGGCCGGGTGGACCTGGTGGAGAACCGGGCCGTCGGCATGAAGTCGCGCGGCGTCTACGAGACGCCCGGCGGGACGGTCCTGTACGCCGCCCACCGCGCGATGGAGTCGATCACCATGGACCGCGAGGTGATGCACGAGCGCGACCGGCTGTCGCCGCGCTTCGCCGAGCTGATCTACAACGGCTTCTGGTTCTCGCCCGAGATGGACTTCGTGCGCGCCGCCATGGAGCAGTCGCAGGCCGACGTGACCGGCGAGGTGCGCATCAAGCTCTACAAGGGCAGCGCCAGCGTGGTGGGACGGCGCTCGCCGGTCTCGCTCTACGCCGAGGCCCTCTCCACCTTCGAGGACTCGGACGCGGACTACCAGCAGTCCGACGCCGGAGGGTTCATCCGGGTGCAGGGCCTGCGCCTGGGGCCGCGGCCGGGGCGCTAGGCGGGTCGCCGGCGAGGAAGCGCAGCAGATAGGGCACGCTCAGCCGCATCACGTCGACCTGGGGCGCCAGCTCGGCGCCCAGGGCGAACACGTACGACAGCGTCTTGGCGTAGAGCAGCAGGTCCCCGGGCAGGCGCAGCCCCGGAGTGGTCTCCAGCAGCCGCTTGGCCTCGTCCTTCAACGACAGGA
>JBFGIM010000128.1:0-8512 GCA_041577695.1 Myxococcota bacterium
CGACGAGCGGCCCGAGGAGGTGACCGACATGCAGCGGACGGTGAAGGCGGAGGTCATCTCCTCCACCTTCGACGAGCCGCCCACGCGCCACGTGCAGGTGGCCGACATGGTGATCGAGAAGGCCAAGCGGCTGGTGGAGCACAAGCGGGACGTCGTGATCCTGCTCGATTCGATCACGCGCCTGGCCCGTGCGCACAACACCGTGGTGCCGCATTCGGGCAAGATCCTCTCGGGCGGCGTGGACTCCAACGCGCTCCACAAGCCCAAGCGCTTCTTCGGCGCCGCGCGCAACATCGAGGAGGGCGGGAGCCTCACCATCATCGGCACCGCGCTCATCGACACCGGTTCGCGCATGGACGAGGTGATCTTCGAGGAGTTCAAGGGCACGGGGAACAGCGAGCTGGTGCTCGACCGCAAGCTGGCGGACCGCCGCACCTACCCGGCCATCGAGATCAACCGCTCGGCCACACGGCGCGAGGAGCTGCTGCTCGACGACACCACGCTCAACCGCATGTACGTGCTGCGCAAGGTGCTGGCGCCGCTCAACCCGGTGGACTCGATGGAGTTCCTGCTGGAGAAGATCAAGGCGACCGAATCCAACGCGGAGTTCCTCGATTCGATGAACTCCTAGCCCGGTGCGCCCGGCCGGCGCGGCCCCTGGGTCGCGTTGCCCGGCCCCCGCGGATCGGCTACTCCCCCGAGGACCATGTCGGCGTCCTCTCGCTCGCAGATGCGCCCCTCACCGGGCCGACTCGTCCGCGCCCATCACGGGCGCCCGGAGCATTAGCGCTACGCCCCCCGCGGGGTGGCGCCGGTGAGGTGCCGTCCCGGAATCGCCCTTCGCCTCCCCGCCGCCCCCCGAGACCGAACGCAACCTATTGCCCCGCCCCACGAGGCGCGGGGTCCAGGCAGATTCTCAAGATGTCCGAGTTGGAGCAACGCATCGAGGAAGCCGAGGCCCGAGCCCGGGCGCTCGAGGAGCAGCTCGCCGATCCCGAGCTGGCGGGACAGGCGTCCCGCTACGCCGAGCTCGCCAAGGACCTTTCCCGCCTGCGCCCGCTGCTGGAGGCGGGCGCCCGCTACAACCGCGCCCGGGCCGAGCTGGCCGACGCCCGCGAGATGCTGGGCGAGGACGACGATGAGATGCGCGAGCTCGCCCGCGGCGAGATCGAGCGCCTCGAGCCCGAGCTCGAGAAGATCATCGCCGAGATCCGGGTGCTGCTGGTGCCGCCCGACCCCAACGACGAGCGCAACGTCATCCTCGAGATCCGCGCCGGGGCGGGAGGCGACGAGGCGGCGCTCTTCGCCGGCGACCTGCTGCGCATGTACACCCGCTATGCCGAGGGGCGCGGCTGGAAGCTCGAGCCGCTCTCGATCTCCGAGAGCGGGCCTGGCGGCGTGAAGGAGGCGATCGTCTCGATCTCGGGCACGCAGGTCTTCAGCCGTCTCAAGCACGAGCGCGGCGTGCATCGCGTGCAGCGCGTGCCGGCCACCGAGTCCCAGGGGCGCATCCACACCTCCACCGTGACCGTGGCCGTGCTGCCCGAGGCGGAGGAAGTGGACATCGCGATCGACCCCAAGGACCTTCGCATCGACGTGATGCGCGCGGGTGGTCCCGGCGGTCAGAGCGTCAACACCACCGATTCGGCGGTGCGCATCACCCATGTGCCCACCGGCACCGTGGTGCAGTGCCAGGACGAGAAGTCGCAGCACAAGAACAAGGCGCGGGCGATGAAGATCCTGCGCTCGCGCATCCTGGAGCACGAGCAGCAGAAGGCCGCCGACGAGCGCGCCAGCGAGCGGCGCTCGCAGGTGGGCACCGGCGACCGCAGCGAGCGCATCCGCACCTACAACTTCCCGCAGTCGCGGATCACCGATCACCGCGCCTCGGTGACGCTGCACAAGCTGGACGAGGTGCTGGAAGGCGGCCTCGACGCGCTGCTGGATCCCGTGCACGTCTACATGGCCAAGGTGGCCGAGGCGGAGACCCCGTGAGCTGGACCGTGCTCGAACTGCTGCGCTGGACCACCGAGCACTTCGCGTCGCGCGGCATCGAAAGCGCCCGTCTCGACGCCGAGTGCCTGCTGGCCTTCGCGCTGGACTGCGACCGGCTGCGGCTCTACGTGGACTTCGAGAAGCCGGTGGAGGAGCCCGAGCGCGCCCGCTTCCGCGAGCTGGTGCGCCGCCGCGCACAGGAGCGCGTTCCGGTGGCCCTGCTGATCGGGCGTCGCGAGTTCTGGTCGCTGCCGCTCGAAGTGAGCGGCGAGGTGCTGGTACCGCGTCCCGAGACGGAGACCCTGGTGGCGGCAGCCCTCGAATGCGCGCCGGACCGCGACGCGGAGCTGCGCGTGCTCGACCTGGGCACTGGCTCCGGCGGCTGCGCACTGGCGCTGGCCAGGGATCTCCCGAAGGCGCGCATCACCGCCACCGACGTGTCGCAGGCGGCGCTCGCTGTGGCGGCAGACAACGCCGAGCGGCTCGGCCTGGCCGAGCGCGTGCGCTTCGCGGCCGGCTCGCTCTTCGAGCCCGTCGCCGGCGAGCGTTTCGATCTGGTGCTCTCGAACCCGCCCTATGTGGCCGAGCGCGAACGCGACAGCCTGCCGCCGGAGCTGGCCCACGAGCCGGCCGGTGCGCTCTTCGCCGGCCCGGACGGATTGGACGTGCTGCGTGCACTGGCGCAGCAGGTGGGCGCGCACCTGGAGCCTGGCGGCTTCGTGGCGCTCGAGATGGATCCGCGCCAGGTCGAGCCGGTCTCCGGCTGGCTGCGGGCCGCCGGTCTGATCGATCCGACCGTACATCGCGATGCCGCGCGCGTGCCCCGCGTCGTGGTTGCCCGTCAAGCGGGGGGAGGGGCCTGATGGATCGCATCCGCGTCTGGGGAGGCAACCGGCTCGAAGGGGAGGTGGCGGCCTCGGGCTCCAAGAACGCGACGTTGGCGTTGATGGCGGCGGCGCTGCTCACCGACGAGGAGACGGTGCTGCGCAACGTGCCGCGCGTCCGCGACGTGGACGCGATGGTCGAGCTGCTCGGCGCGCTGGGTGTGCAGGTGGCGTGGGAGAGCGACGATCCGCGCGCGCTCCACATCTGGGGAACCGTCAGCCAGCCCGAGGCGCCCTACGACCTGGTTCGCAAGATGCGCGCCTCGTTCATGGTGCTGGGCCCGCTGGTGGCGCGCTTCGGCACTGGCCGCGTCTCCGAGCCGGGCGGCTGCGCCATCGGCGTGCGACCGGTGGACCAGCACCTCAAGGGACTCGAGGCGCTGGGCGCCAAGGTGCGCCTGGACCACGGCGACATCGAGGCCAGCGCTCCGCGTCTGCGCGGAGCACCGGTGACCTTCGATCTGGTGACGGTGAACGGCACCCAGAACGTGATGATGGCGGCCACGCTGGCCGAGGGACGCACGGTGATCGAGAACGCCGCCTGTGAGCCCGAGGTGGTGGAGCTGGCGGAGGTGCTCACCCGCATGGGAGCCGACGTGCGCGGCGCCGGCACGCCGTGCATCGAGATCCACGGCGTCGAGAGCCTGGACGGCGTCGAGCACGAGGCCTGGGGCGACCGCATCGAGGCCGGCACCCTGCTGGCCGCCGGCTTCATCACCAGCGGCGACGTGCGGGTGTCCGGGATCGACCCGCGCTGGATGGAGGCCACCCTCGACGGGTTCCGCGCCGCCGGCGCCGAAATCGAGCTGGCGCCCGATTCGGTGCGGCTGCGCGCCGGGGAACCGGCCCGGGGCATCCAGCTGGAGACGGCGCCGTATCCCGGCTTCCCCACCGACATGCAGGCGCAGCTGATGACGGTGCTCGCAGTCGGGTCGGGAGACAGCCTCCTCACCGAGACCGTCTTCGAGAACCGCTTCATGCACGTGGCGGAGCTGATCCGGATGGGTGCCGACATCGAGCTGGACGGACGCACCGCGCGGGTGCGCGGCGTGCGTGCGCTGGCCGGTGCGCCGGTGATGGCCACCGATCTGCGCGCCTCCGCCGGACTGCTGCTGGCGGGTCTTGCGGCCGAGGGCGAGACGCTGGTGAACCGGGTCTATCACATCGACCGCGGCTACGAACGGATCGAAGCCAAGCTGGGCGGTCTCGGCGCCGCCATCCGCAGGGAGGGGTGAGATGGCAGCCCGATCCTCGGCGAAGCGGATCCTTCGCGAGCTCGACTCCAAGGCGCCGAGCTTCGCCAAGAGCTTCGAAGCCCTCTGCGATCGCCGCGACGACGAAGAGGCCGCCAGCGTCGAGAAGTCCGTGCGCCGCATCCTCGAACGGGTGCGCGAGGGCGGCGACGAAGAGCTCCTCGCCTGCGTGCGCAAGTACGACGGCGCCGATCTCGACGTGCTCGAGGTCACCAAGGACGAGTGGAACGCGGGCGTCGAGCGCATCGATCCCGCCGACCGCGCCGCCCTGGGCAAGGCGTCGATGCGGGTGCGCGACTTCCACCGCAAGCGGGTGCCCTCCAGCTGGGAGGTGAAGGAGGAGGGCGGCGCGTCGATGGCGCAGCGGGTGCGCCCGCTGGCGCGCGCCGGGCTCTACGTCCCCGGCGGCAAGGCCTCGTATCCGTCGAGCGTGATCATGAACGCGGTCCCGGCCTCGGTGGTCGAGGTGCCGGAGATCGTGATGGCCACACCGCCCGACGAGAACGGCGAGCTCTCGCCCGCGGTGTTGATGGCCGCGCGCCTGGCGGGCGTGCACCGCATCTTCAAGATGGGCGGTGCCCACGCCGTTGCGGCGCTGGCCTACGGCACCGAGAGCGTGCCGCGGGTGGACAAGATCGTCGGCCCCGGCAACGTCTGGGTGGCCACCGCCAAGCGCCTGGTCTTCGGGGTGGTGGACATCGAGGCCGAGGCCGGACCCACCGAGGTGGTGGTGGTGGCCGACACCAGCGCGACGCCCGCCTGGGTGGCCGCCGATCTGATCTCCCAGGCGGAGCACGACGAGCGCGCCCAGGCGGTATTGATCACGTCGTCGAAGGCGCTGCTCGGCAAGGTGCAGACCCAGCTCGCCAAGCTGGTAGCGAGACAACCGCGCGCCAAGGTGATCCGCCAGGCGCTGAAGCACAGCGCCGCAGTGCTGGCGCGCGACCTCGACGAGGCGCTGGCGTTGGCCGACCGCTACGCGTCCGAGCACCTGGTGCTGGCGGTCTCGGATCCGGACGCGGCGCTGAAGAAGGTGAGCAACGCCGGCGCCGTCTTCATGGGCCACTACACACCGGTGGCGGTGGGCGATTACCTGGCCGGGCCGAACCACGTGCTGCCCACCGGCGGCACGGCGCGCTTCTTCTCGCCGCTCGGCGTCGAGGATTTCCTCAAGCGCATGAGCGTCACGCGCTTCGAGCCGCCCAAGCTGCGCGAGCTGGGGCTCGAGGTGATGCGCCTCGCCGAGCTGGAGGGGCTGCCGGCCCACGCCCAGTCGGTGGAGTTGCGCCTCCAGAAGATTCGGCGCGCGCGTCGCGAACGCGAGGCCGCCCGTGAGGGAGACGAGTCATGACGCAGCAGAAGGCGCGAACGACGACGATCGAGCGGAAGACGCGCGAGACGGACATCCACCTGGAGCTGAATCTCGATGGCTCCGGCGAGTCCGAGATCGCGACCGGCATCCCGTTCTTCGACCACATGCTCGAGTCCTTCGCCAAGCACGGCGCCTTCGACCTGCGCCTGCGCGCCAAGGGCGACCTCGCAGTCGACCTGCACCACACGATCGAGGACGTGGGGATCGTGCTGGGCAGCGCCGTGCGCGAGGCCCTGGGCGACGCCGCCGGCATCCGCCGCTACGGCTTCTTCGTGCTGCCGATGGCCGAGGCCCGGGTCGACGTGGCGGTGGACGTGTCGAACCGGCCGTACTTCGTGTACCGGGTGACGCTGTCCAACGACCGGGTCGGCGATTTCGACGTGTCGCTGGTGGAGGACTTCCTCTACGCGCTGTCGCAGAACGCCGGGCTCGATCTGCACGTGGAGCTCCGCTACGGCAAGAGCCCGCACCACGTGGTCGAGGCCATCTTCAAGGGGCTGGCCCGGGCGCTGCGCGTCGCGGTGGAATGGGATCCGCGCGTGCGCGGGGTCCCATCGGTCAAGGGATCGCTCTGACATGACGGCCACCCCCCCGACCGTTGCCGTACTCGACTACGGCTCCGGAAACCTGCGCAGTGTCGCCAAGGCACTGGAGCGCGCCGGGCTGGTGCCCGACGTGACCGGCGACCCGTCCGCCGTGGCGCGCGCCGACGCCGTGGTGCTGCCCGGCGTGGGCGCCTTCCGCGCCGCCGCCGAGCACCTGCGCGCCAAGGGGCTGGACGCCGCGGTGCGCGCCTCGCTCGACGCGGGCCGGCCCTACCTGGGCATCTGCCTGGGGCTGCAGCTGCTCTACGACGAGAGCACCGAGCACGGCGTCTCACCGGGCTTCGGTCTGCTGCCCGGACGGGTCGAGCGCTTCCCCGAGCGCGATGCGGCCGGTACACCGTTGCGTGTGCCCCACATCGGCTGGAACGAGGTGCGCTTCTCGGGCGAGCATCCCATGCTGGAGGGGTTGCCGGAGCGCGATTGCTATTACTTCGTCCACTCCTACCGGCCGCTCCCCGCGGAGAGCGGGTCGGTGGTGGGACGCAGCGACTACGGCGGCGACTTCGCCGCGGCCGTGGCCACCGAGAGGATCTTCGCCGTGCAATTCCACCCCGAGAAGAGCCAGACGGCGGGCGCGCGCCTGCTGGCAGCCTTCGCGCGCTGGGTCGAACGATGTCGTTGAGGAGCGCTGCCACCGCCGTGGCGCTGATCCTGGTGTCGGGCTGCGCCCAGACGGTGCGGGTCGAGAGCAGTCCCGCGCTGCGCGGCCGCCAGCTCTCGATCGCTCGCGCCGCGATGACGCCCTTCGCGGCCACGCCCTACCTCGGTGAAGGCGCGCTGCGCGCGGATGCCCCCGCACTGGTGACGCGCTACGTGAGCGAGGCGCTCGCGGCGCGCGGCATTGCCGTGGTTGCGGCCCCCGACGTCGCGCTGGCCCTGCCCGCCGGCGCGATCGATCCGCGCGCCGCCGCCGCCGCCGCCCACGCCGAGTTCGGCGCCGACGCGCTGCTGATCGGCAGCGTCACCCGCTTCCGCGAGCGGCGCGGCGAGTCGATGGGCTCCGAGGCCCCCGCCTCGGTGATCTTCGCCGTGAAGCTCTACTCGGCGCCGGCCGGCACGCTGCTCTGGACCGGTCACTTCGAGGAGACGCAGCTGGCGCTCACGGACAACGTGCTGAAGACCGCCCGCTATCCGGGTCGCGGAACCCGCTGGCTCACCGCCGAGGAGTTCGCCCGCTGGGGCGCCGGGGAAGTGGTGGGCTCGATGCCGCTGGGTCCCTAGGTCCGCTCGATGCCCCCCTTCGAGATCCTCCCCGCCATCGACCTGCTCGAGGGCCGCTGCGTGCGGCTCACCCAGGGCGACTACGACCGCGCCACGGTGTACGGCGACGATCCGGGCGCGGTGGCGGCGAGCTTCGTCGCCACCGGCGCGCGCCGGCTCCACGTGGTCGATCTCGACGGCGCCCGCGCCGGCCGGCCGGGGAACGCCGCCGCGCTGCGCTCGATCCTGGCGGCGGCGGGCGACGTGCCGGTGCAGCTCGGTGGCGGGCTGCGCACGCTTTCGGCGGTGGAGGAGGTGCTGTCGCTCGGTGTGCAGCGCGCCATCCTGGGCACCGCTGCGCTGCGCGATCCCGAGCTGGTGCGCGAGGCGGCCAAGCGCTTTCCCGACCGGGTGGTGGTGGGCATCGACGCCCGGGAGGGCAAGGTCGCCGTGGAGGGCTGGCTCGAGACCAGCGAGGCCCGCGTGGCCGACGTGGCGCGCTGCTTCGAGGGCGCCGGGGTGGCGGCGTTGGTCTACACCGACATCGCCCGCGACGGCACCCGCACCGGTCCGGACCTGGAAGGGACCGCCGCGCTGGCCGCCGAGGTTTCGATTCCGGTGATCGCGTCGGGTGGCGTCGGCAGCGAGGAGGACGTGCGGCGCACCGCTGCCTACGCCGCGCGGGGCATCGCCGGCCTGATCGTCGGGCGCGCGCTCTACACCGGCGACGTGGACCTGGCGCGCGCTCTGGAGATCGCCCGATGTTGCTGAAGCGGATCATCCCCTGCCTCGACGTGGACCGGGGCCGCGTGGTGAAGGGCGTCCAGTACGTCGATCACGTCGACGCCGGCGATCCGGTCGAGGTGGCGCGGCTCTACGACGAGCAGGAAGCCGACGAGATCACCTTCCTCGACATCACCGCAAGCCACGAGAAGCGGCGCATCATCCTCGACGTGGTGGCGCGAACCGCGGAGAGCGTCTTCATGCCGCTGACGGTCGGCGGCGGCGTGCGCAGCCTCCAGGACATCCGCGACCTGCTGAATGCCGGCGCCGACAAGGTCTCGATCATGACCGCGGCCGTGAAGGACCCGGAGCTGGTGCGCGCGGCGGCCGAGAAATTCGGCAGCCAGTGCATCGTCGTCGCGGTCGACGCCAAGCGGGCCGAGGACGGCACGTTTCAGGTCTTCACCCACGGCGGGCGCG
>JBFGIM010000129.1:0-8422 GCA_041577695.1 Myxococcota bacterium
AGACCCTGGTGCTGTGATGTGGCGAACCCGGTCTCTACCTGCGATTGCCCAGCCCGCTGCTGTGCGGCTCTGCCTTGGCCGCTGCGGGCACGCCCGAGCAGAAGAGCCGCTTCCTATGGCCCTTCCTCGAGGGCAAGCCCAAGTGGGGCGCCATGGCGATCACCGAGCCGCAGGCGGGCTCCGACGCCGCGGCGATCGAGACGACGGCGGTCTTCGACGAGAAGACCGACGAGTGGGTGCTGAACGGCACCAAGATCTTCTGCACCGCCGGCGAGGCGGCCCTCGAGTACGAAGGCGGCATCATCATCGTGTGGGCCACGGTGGACAAGTCCGCGGGCCGCGCCGGCATCAAGTCGTTCGTGGTGACCGCCGGCACGCCGGGCATCGAAGTCGTGGGCCTGGAGAAGAAGCTCGGCATCCGCGCCTCCGACACGGCGACGCTCAGGCTGGAGAACTGCCGGCTGCCGCGCGAAAACCTGCTGGGCAGCGCCGAGGTGAAGAAGCGCGACCCGAAGAAGACCGGCGACAAGGGCTTCAAGGGCGCCATGGCCACCTTCGACGCCAGCCGCCCGATCGTGGCAGCGATGGCCGTCGGTGTCGGCCGCGCGGCGCTCGACTACGTCAAGGAGGAGCTGGAGCGCCAGGGCATCGCCATCCGCTACGACGCTCCGCCGCGCGAACAGACCGCCATCGAGCGCACGGTGATCGAAATGGAGGCCGAGCTGCAGGCCGCGCGCCTGCTGACCTGGCGCGCCGCCAAGATGATCGACCGCGGTCAGCGCAACAACCTGGAGGCCTCGATGGCCAAGGCCAAGGCGGGCCTCGCCGTGACGGAGATCACCCAGAAGGCGGTCGAGCTGCTGGGACCGCTCGGCTATTCGCAGAAGCTGCTGGTGGAGAAGTGGATGCGCGACGCCAAGATCAACGACATCTACGAAGGCACCCAGCAGATCAACCAGCTCATCGTCGCCCGGCGCATCCTCGACTACTCGTCGAGCGTGCTCCGCTAGGCCCGGGGAGAGACGCGCCCATGCCCGTAAGCGAAGAACTGCTCGAGATCCTGGTCTGTCCCGAGACCCATCAGCCGGTGAAGCCTGCGACGCAGGAGATCCTCGACGCGCTCAACGCCCGCGTGCGCAGCCACGAGCTGCGCAATCGCGGCGGGGAGCCGGTGGAGAAGGAGCTGCGCGAAGGGCTGGTGCGGGAGGACGGCCGGGTCGTCTATCCGGTGGATGACGACATTCCGGTGATGTTGATCGACGAGTCGATCGAGATTTCCTGACGGGCGTCCGAGTCCGAGCGGAGCTTCGACGGGGTCGAGGGAATCCCTTCGCTGCATGGCTCGGCCGCACTCGCGACGACTCGGTGCACGGGGGACTTCGAGGCTTGCGCGGTCGGAGGCGGCCTGCGCTCTACTTCCGCTACGGATCCCCTCGACCCCTCTGCCTGTGAACCTTCGTGGCGTATTCGGAGAGCGGCCGCCCATGGCGCGCGTTTGGGGGGCTATTGGGCGAATTCGCGGCGTTTCAGTTGTTTGACGTATTCGGTGAGCTCGGGGTCGGCGGAGACCATGGCGGAGGCGCGCTCTTCGCACTCGGCCGCGGCGTTCTGGAGCGGGGCGAGGTCGAGGCGCAGGCCGATGTAGGGGCGCAGCGCCTCGAGCAGGGCCAGCGAGCCGCGCGGGTTCGGTGAGACGCGGATGTAGTGGGGAAGACCGGCCCAGAAACCCGCCACCTCGCAACCGGCCTCACGCAGCGCGTGACCCACTACGCCGGTGATGCCGGTCGGTCCCTCGTAGCGCACGGGTTCGAGGCCCACCTTGTCGACCAGCTCCGGCGATCCGGCCACGCAGGTCACGCGGACGGGGCGCGAGTAGAGCACGTCGGACAGGAAGCCGCCGAGCAGCGCCACGCGCTCGATGCGCAGCTCGCGCACCAGCGCCACCACGTTGGCGGCGAAGCGCCGCCAGTGCAAATGGGGCTCGCTTCCGATCCCGATCACCAGATCGGCGTCGGCGCCCACGCTCGCGTAGGAGAAGGTATGGTCCGGCCACACCAGCTCCCGGATCACGCCGTCCTCCACCGAGATCTCGGGTCGACACACCGTGAAGTCGAAGAACTCCTCGCCGTCGATCTCCGCCAGCGGGACCGCGTGGAGCTGCGTCTCGACGTAGCGGGCCGCCGTGGTGGCGGCCTCGCCGGCGTCGCTCCAGCCCTCGAAGGCCAGCAACAGCGACGGATTGCGCAGCTGGGGCCGGACGTGGAAGCGCAGCGCGTCGGACATGGCAGGAGCTTCGCACGTCAGCGCACGAAGCGGTACCCGTGACCGCGGACCGACAGGATGTGACGGGGGCGCGACGGATCGATTTCGACGTAACGTCTCAGACGTGCGACGAAAGTATCGACCACGCGGGTCTGCGTGTCCGGCCGCAACCCCCAGACCTCGGCGAGCAGCTCGCCGCGCGGCACGGCCCGGCCCTCGCGCTCGATCAAGGCGCGCAGCAACGCGAGCTCGCGCGTGGTGAGCGTCACCGTGCCCTGGGGGCCCTCGACCTCGAAGCGATCGAAGTGGACCGCGACGTCGCCGAAGCGCACAGGCTCCGCGTCCGGTTCGCGCGCACTCGACCAGCGGCGGCGGCGCAGCAGCGCCCGCACCCGCGCCAGCAGCTCGTCCAGCCGGAATGGCTTGGTGAGGTAGTCGTCCCCGCCCTCCTCGATGCCGCGCACCACGTCGGCGGGATCGTCCTTCGCCGTCAGGATCAGGATGGGCACGAAGTGGCCCGCGGCGCGCAGCCGGCGTGCGACCTCGAGCCCGCCCACCTCGGGCAGCATCAGGTCGAGGACCACCAGGTCGAAGACCTCGCCGGCTTCGAGCGTGCGCGCCAGGGCCTGGGCGCCGTCGCCCACCACCTCGACTTCGTATCCCTCGGCCTCCAGGTTGAAGCGCAGGCCGTCGGCGAGATGCGCCTCGTCTTCAACGACCAGGATCTTCGACATGACTCAACGTCCGGAGCGGCCGCGGCAACGGGTCGGCGGCGCGCAGGCGCACCGAGAAGCGCGAGCCGCGGCCGGGACCCTCGCTGCTGGCGTCCACGCGGCCCCCCTGACGGCGCAGCAGGTAGCGCACGATGAAGAGACCGAGGCCCAGGCCCTTGACCCGCCGCTGCACGTCGAGCCCGGCGCGGTAGAACGGCTGGAAGATGCGGCGCAGCTCGCCGGGCGGGATGCCGAGACCGCGATCGACGATCTCCACCTGGACGGCCGGCTCGCCGGGGCGGCGGCGCGCCTCGACGCGCACCTCCACGTCGCGACCGGAGTACTTGACCGCATTGTCGATCAGGTTGCGGAACACCAGCGCCAGCTCGTCGGGCTGCGCCAGCGCCATCGGGGCGCCCACGATCGACAACGTCACCGCCTCCGGCGCGAGGCGGTACTGGTCGCGCACGTCCGCGGCGCAGCGCTCCAGCAATTCGGCCAGCGAGACCGGCTCGAGCCGCGGGCGCCGGGTGCGCGCGGCCGCCCGTGCCGCGGCCAGCACCTGCTCGACGGTCCGCTCCAGCCGATCGACGTCCTGCTGCATGCGGTCGAGGAACTCGGCGCGTCGCGGCGCTTCCAGGTCGTGGCGGCGCAGCGTGTCGGTGTAGAGCCGCAGCGACGCCAGCGGGGTCTTCATCTCGTGGGTGACGGCGTCCAGGAAGGCCTGCTGGCGCTGGCTGTGGCGCATCTCGCGCACCAGCCAGGCGCACATCAATGCGAGCCCCGCGATCAGGAGCGCGAAGAAGAGCGAGCCCAGCACCAGCAGCAGCCAGTGCACGCCGGTCAGCCGTTCCGCCACCGGGCGCAGATCGCTCACCACCAGCACGTTCCAGGCGATCGCCAGCGTCAGCGCCAGCAATCCCAGCACGATCCCGATGGTCAGCGGCAACCCGATGGAGCGGCGCACCCGCGGCCCTCCCCTCCGGCGGGCACGCCGGAGACACCCCGAATGTACGGTAAACTCCGCTGTCGTTCTTCCGAGGTGCTCCGTGCCCAGCTCCATCGACCGTTCTGCGCTCCTTCGCGCCGCTGTGGCCGCCGCGGGGCTGCTGGCCCTCGGGGCTGCCGCGTCCTCGGCCGCCCCCCCTCCCCCCGGTCGCTGCCCGACGCTGTCCGGGGGCCAGGAGCCCGAAGGCGCCCAGGACGCGCTGCCGGCGCCGCTGCGCGAGGGACAGACCGTCGGCTTCTCGGAGCTGCTGTCGCTGCGGGAGCTGCTGCCGCCCGAGGTCTGGAAGAACCGCCACGTCTTCTTCCACGAAGGCATGCGCCTCGAGATCGGACCCTGCCACCGCGTCTATCCGACCACGCCCTGGTTCGCCGCCGCCACCGCCGAGCATGCCGGTCGGGCGTGGATCGACGATGCGGGCAATCTGCGCGACTACGCGGCGGGCCAGCCCTTCCCCCCCGAAGCCATCGATCCCGAGGCGCCCGAGGCCGGCACGCTGTGGGCGTGGAATTTCGAGCAGCGCTACCGCGGCTCGGGGCCGGTGGGCAGCTTCCGCATCCTCGACCTGCCCAGCCGTCTGGGCCGGCCGGAAACCTACGAGGGCACGTTCTTCCAGGTGCGCACCGGCCACCGGGCGGATCTCGCCGAGAGCGAGCACCGCGTCCCGGGTGTGAAGGACCGCACCTGGGTGGCGGGCGGCTCCTTCGACGAGCCCTTCAACGCCCGACACCTGGCCTGGCGCCAGCTGCGCCCCGAGGCAACCGAGCAGCAATTCAGCGAGCCCGACGACACCTTCGTCTACGTACCCACGATGCGGAAGGTGCGGCGGGCGGCCACCCAATGGGTCGACGGTCTCTACATGCCCCGCTACCGGGTCAGCGGCGTGGACGGCGGTGGCGGCGGACTGCCGTTCGGCGCCGGCGAGTACGGCCCGCAGGGCTCGATCCAACCGACCGCGGCGCTGTCGATCGCAGCCACCGAGCACCTGCGCAAGGGCTTCGTCGGCCTGTCGCTGCGGCCGAACGCCTACCAGTGGCGCTACCTCGGCGAGCAGGAGGTGCTGGCGCCGCTGAACGGTTCGCGCCCGGGCTACCCCGAGAGCCCCAACCGGAACTATGGCGAGAGCGGGCTGTCGCTCGGAAGCGACCGCTGGGACGTGCGCTGGGCGGTGGTGATCGAGGGGCGCGCACGCCGGGTGGCCGAGGACGTCGGCTACCTCAAGCTCTACATCGACTACCAGACCCAGCAGCCGCTCTTCGTGGTCTCGTTGCGGCCCAGCCGGGCGCTGCTGGACGTCGGGATCCTGGTCCACCGCTTCAGCGGCGACCTGCCCCGCTATCCCGAGTGGCCCGAGCGCGGGCCCGCCAACGTCTTCGATCCGGTGGCGGCGTCGTTCTTCGACGCCGGCGAGGGCGGCAGCGGCTGGCGCCGCGAATCCTACGACCTGAAGTCGGTCCCCGTGGAGCCCGACAAGATGCGGCGCATGACCACGACCGACAGCCTCGCCCGCGGCCACTAGAAGCCAGAAGTCCGCCCGCGTCCTAGAACGTATAGCGAAGCCGCAAAAAGAGCTCGTCGCGTTCGCTGATGGCGACGAGTCCGTTGAAGCGGCGGCGGTAGGTGAAGTTGTTGCCCTGATTCTGCACCAACGGCTCGCGAACGCTGACCGGCAGCGACTCGGGCCCGCCGTAGAAGATCGCGGTGCCTAGCGTCGCCGAGAAGTTCTCGGTGAAGCGATAGGCGAGCTGGCCGATCACGCCGCCCGAGGCCGACGAGAAATCGTGCACCCAGGTGACTGACGGCAGCAGCCGGTCCTGGAAGTAGCCGGTGATGACCGTCGCGGTGCCGAGTACCGAGATCGGTCCGTCGGCCACGAAGGCGCCCCCGCCCTCGTAGCTGGAGATGTAGCGCAAGAACCACTGGGAGTTGAAGAAGAAGGTCCGGTTCGGGTTCAGGAAGTTGATGAAGGTCGGGCGGTCCACGGAAACGGTCAGGTTGTAGGTGTCGCGGCGCGAAACGTGGCGAGGGCGATCCGTGACCGAGTACGGCTGGTCGTCGATCCAGGTCGCCTCCAGGCTCCAGTTCGACTTGGTGACGTCCTCGGCGAAGTCGAAGGCGAAGCCCAGCACGTTGCGCTTGTCGTAGCTCACGACGATCTCGGCGCCGCCGTGCCAGATGAAGTCCCGGCGCCCGTAGCTCCCGTTCCCGCCGGCACGCACTTCGGGCCGCGTGATGCCCGCCACCCTGAACACGTCCTGGACCAGCGAGCAGGTGACTGGATCGGAGGGATCGCACGCGGCGGGGTCCCGGGCGGCGTCGAGGGCCGCCAGCAGCATCATGAAGTTGAACGAGACGGCGCCCATCTCGTTGCGGAAGGGCTGCCCCGTGAGCGGGTTGGTGAGGAGGCTCGCGCCGGCACACAGCGGGCTGGCGCCCGGGTCGACGCAACCGTCGACCAGCGGGGTGTAGCCGGGGTCGCCGGGCCCGCGCGCGCCGGGCAGGATCAGCGGCAACCCGTCCACCGGGCGGGTGGCGACGGCGGGGTCGGGCTCGACCTGGACGAAGGACTGGAACAGCACGCTGGCCTCGGCGTTGAAGAGATCGACGCCGTCGACATCGCAGTCGATGCCGTAGAACGGACCGCAGCCCAGCAGCGCCTCCTGCTCGTCGGTCAGGAAGGCGCCCATGGCCCCGAGCGCCGCGAAGAAGCCACTGCCGGTGCCGTCGGCGGGGTCGGCGTTCAGCGGCGCCAGATCGACCGTCACCGGCGTCCCGCTGGCGCCGGCGAGCAGGCCCGCCACCAGCTCGCCGTTGGTGCTGCCGCCGAGCACCACGCCCAACGCCTCGGCCGCGGTCAGGTTGAGCGGCAGCACCGGGTTCTTGTCGTTCAGCAGGTCCACCAGGCAGCGATCGCCCAGCTCGGGAATGAAGTTGCCGGCCACACCCACCGTGGCCGAGCAGGCCAGGTCGAAGAGCTGGCGGTTGGCCGGGTGCAGCGCCAGCACCTCGGCGGCGGGCTGTCCGGGCACCAGCGGCAGCCCCCGCGCGTCGAGGGGACGCCCGGTGAGCGGATCGACGCGCCGCTCGTAGCCGCCGAAGAAGTCGAGGACCGGCGCGTCCTCGTAGCCGTAGAAGTCGCTGATCTGGAAGCTGAAGCGATTCCAGCGGAACTCGACGCGCACGCCGCCCTCGAGGCCGGAGGAGTCGTTCCACGGGTTGGGCGGCCGCTCCTCCCCGATGATGCCGAGGCCGGAGACGCCGTGGCTCCACAGTCCGAAGGTCTTCGCGCACACCAGGTAGATGGTGTAGGGCTCACCGCAGCGGCCCAGGTCGAGCGGCTCGAAGTCGTCGAAGTTGACCGCGAGCTCCAGCCGCACGTCCTCGAGCGGGCCGACGTCGTAGAGCGAATAGACCGCCCGCGCCGACCACTGTGACAGCCGCGACTCCTCCAGGCTCGGCAGCGACGAGAGCGCCAGGTCCTGGGGATTGAACTGGTCGGTGGTGCGGAAGAGCTCCGTCTTGCCCCACACGATGCTCTGCTTGCCGAGACGCATCCAGAGCCGCCCGTCCATCATCTCGAGGTCGAGGTACAGCTCCTTGAGCTCGCGCTCGTCCTGGCCGCCGCCGTGGTTCCAGGCCAGGTCGGCCTCGCTGAAGTTCTGGTCGAAGTCGTCGAGCTGCCCCAGCCGCGGGCGCAGGTTGAAGCTCGGGACGTAGAGGCCCTGGGGCTCGCGCTTACCGGCCGTCGCAGGCACCACCGGGCGCAGGGGCAGACCCAGCGTCACGTTCGGCACCGTGCGCAGCGAGCCGATCGGCTCGATATCGCTGCTGGGAAGCCACGGACCCGCCGGCAGCACCCCGGGGCCGAGCGAGCTGCCGATCTTCTTGACCGCAAAGCGCGCATCGGACACGGGGGCGAAGGTGGCCTCGAGGTTGGTGGAGCCCAACGCCGTCAGGCGGTCCAGCGGCGGCACCGAGGTCAGCGACACCAGCTCGTGGCCGTCGTGGATGCGCGCGTTCGACCCCAGCCGCAGCACGCCGCGGTAGGGATCCTCGCGCCCGTCGGTGTAGTTGCGCGGCGCGAACTTGGCGCGATCGCCGAAGAGCCGCCAGGTCGGGAAGGCGCCGCAGCCGGTGTAGATGCACTCGTAGCGCGCCTCCACCCGCGCGAAGAGCTGCACCAGCTCGAAGGGGCCCAGGCCCTGGGGCGCCAGGTCCACCTCGAGCTCCAGATTCAGCACCGGCGCGAACTGACTGGCGTACCAGTTGTCGGCGCGGAAGTCGTCCGAGAGGCCGCGGATCTGGAGCTCGCCGAAGCCGTGCAGCTCCGCGGTGGGCTGTGCAGCGGCTGCCGCCGCCAGCAGCAGCAGCGGAGCGAGCAGCAGGAGAGCGTGGGAGCGGGAAGACACGGCTGTCACGGGAGACGCCGGGCGGGCCTCGA
>JBFGIM010000130.1:0-8259 GCA_041577695.1 Myxococcota bacterium
CGCGCGCCGCCGGTCTGCGAACGGTCGACGCGAAGGGTCTTGCTACCCTCACTGGGTTGATCGCCCTTGTCGATGTCCTGGAGGAGGAATCCGCCCATGCCTGACGCCGCCGACAGCTTCTTCCGCGAGCGCTTCGGTCTCGACGACCGGGCGCTCGAGCGCGCGCTGGGGACGGCCCTGGAACGCCACGTCGACGCGGCGGACCTCTATTTCGAGTACGGAACCCAGGATTCGGTGGTCCTCGAGGAGGGCATCGTCAAGAGCGGCAGCCGCCACGTCGAGCAGGGCGTGGGCGTCCGCGTGCAGGACGGCGAGCGCCAGGGCTACGCCCACTCCGACGAGATCACCGTGGAGAGTCTCCAGGTGGCGGCCACCACGGCGCGCGCGGTGTCGGAGCGCAGCGGCTCGAACGCGAGCCACCCGGTGGCCCGCACCGTGGGCGCGCGCGACCTCTACCCGGTGACGCTCGCCCCGACCGACGTGCCCGTCGAGCGCAAGGTTCGGCTGCTCGAGGAGATGAACGCCTACGCGCGAAGCCGCGACCCGCTCGTGGCCCAAGTGATGGCGAGCGTCGTGTCCGAGCACCGTCACGTGATGATCGCCACCCACGACGGAGCGCGGGCCGGCGACACCCGGCCGCTGGTGCGCCTCAACGTCCAGGTGATCGTCACCGACGCCCTCGGCACGCGGCGCGAGCTGGGCTACCAGGGCATGGGCGGTCGCTACGAGCTGGAGCGGCTGCTGGAGCCCGACGCCTGGCAGCCGCTGGTGGACGAGGCGGTGCGACTGGCGCTGCTCAACCTGGAGGCGCAGCCCTGCCCAGCCGGCACGATGGACGTGGTGCTCGGCCCCGGCTGGCCCGGCATCCTGCTCCACGAGGCCATCGGCCACGGTCTCGAGGGCGACTTCAACCGCAAGAAGACCTCGGCCTTCGCCGATCGCCTGGGCCAGCGCGTCGCCTCGCCGGGCGTCACCGTCGTGGACGACGGGACGCTGCCCGAGCGTCGCGGCTCGCTCAACGTCGACGACGAGGGAACCCCGACCCAGCGCACGGTGCTGATCGAGGACGGCGTGCTGGTCGGCTACCTCCAGGACCGGCTCAACGCCCGGCTGATGGGGATGGAGCCCACCGGCAACGGGCGCCGTGAGAGCTACGCGCACCTGCCGATGCCCCGCATGACCAACACGTTCATGCTGGCCGGCGAGGACGACCCGGAGGAGATCCTGCGCTCGGTCTCGAACGGCATCTACGCGGTGTCCTTCGGTGGCGGTCAGGTGGACATCACCAGCGGAAAGTTCGTGTTCAGCGCCAGCGAGGCCTACCGCATCGAGAACGGCCAGCTGGGTGCGCCGCTCAAGGGCGCCACGCTGATCGGAAACGGCCCCGACGTTCTGACCCGCGTCAGCCGCATCGGCAACGACCTGGCCCTGGACCGCGGCGTCGGCACCTGCGGCAAGGACGGGCAATCGGTCCCGGTCGGCGTCGGTCTGCCGACCCTGCGCGTGGACGGCCTGACCGTGGGAGGCACCCAGGCGTGAGTGCCCAGAGCATCGAACGCGTGCTCCAGCGCGCACGCGCCGCGGGCGCGGATTCGGCCGATGCGGTGCTGATCGACGGCGACTCGATCGAGGCGCGCGTCCGCGCCGGCGACATCGACTTCGTCAAGCAGGCCCGCGAGCGCACGCTCGGCATCCGCGCCTTCGTCAGCGGACCTGGCGGGCTGCGCACCGCGTGCAGCTCCACCAGCGATCTGGGCGACGACACGGTCGACCGCCTCGCCGACGAGACCGTGGCCCTGGCCCGGGCCACCGCGCCGGATCCCGCCGCCGGCCTTCCCGAGGGCGGCTTCGCCGACGAGCCCGGCGACCTGGGGCTGTGCGATCCCGCCGACCGCCACGTCTCGGTCGAGGCCCGCATCGAGGAGGCGCGCCGGGCCGAGAACGCGGCGCGGAGCGCCGATCCGCGCATCGTAAATTCCGAGGGATCGCAGGTCGAGACCAGCTTCTACCGCGTCGTCTATGGCAACAGCGCCGGCTTCCTGGGCGAGTACGAGGCCGCACGCCACGGTCTCTTCTGCGAGCCGGTGGCCCGTGCCAACGGCAGCATGCAACGCGACTACTGGATGACCGCCGCGCGGCGCCTGTCGGCGCTCGAGGACTCGGCCGCGGTCGGCCGCCACGCTGCCGAGCGCGCGCTGCGCCGGCTGGGCGCGCGACAGATCGCCACCTGTCGGGTGCCGGTGATCTTCGAGCCGATGGTCGCCCGCAGCCTGCTCGGACACCTGGCCGGCTGCGTCAACGGCGGCGCCGTCTACCGCCAGAGTTCGTTCCTCGCCGGGCGCATCGGCGAGAGCATCGCCAGCGAACGTCTCACCGTGATCGACGACGGGCGCCTGCCCGGCGGGCTCGGCAGTCGCCCCTTCGACGGTGAGGGCCAGGCCACCCGGCGCAACGTGGTGGTCCAGAACGGACGGCTCGAGACCTACCTGCTCGACCACTACTCCGCGCGCAAGCTGGGGCTCGCCAGCACGGGCAACGCCTCGCGCGGCGCCGGTGGCTCGCCCTCGCCGGCTCCGACCAACCTGTGGATCGAGCCGGGAGCGGGCAGCGTCGAGGAGATCGTGGCCGACACCGAGCGCGGACTGCTGGTGACCGAGCTGATCGGGATGGGCTTCAACCCCGTGACCGGCGACTACTCGCGGGGCGCCGCCGGTCTGTGGATCGAGAACGGTGCCATCGCCCACCCCGTCGAGGAGATCACCATCGCCGGACACCTGGGCGAGATGCTGGCCTCGGTGGACCGGGTGGGCGACGACCTGCTCTGGATCGGACCCCTGGCGGCGCCGACCCTGCGGGTGGCGCAGATGACCGTGGCGGGATCGTGAGCGGATCGAACACCATGATCGGGCTCAGCCTGCCCGAGGTGGACGTGTGGTCCGAACGGGTCACCACGGCGCTGGGCATGAATCCGGGACTCTTCACGGGACCGGGCACCAACACCTACCTGGTGGGAACCGGTTCCTCGCGCATCCTGCTCGACACCGGCCAGGGCCTGCCCGCGTACCTCCCCGTGCTCGAGCGCGCGATGGAACGCGCGGGATGCAGCGCGATCCAGGAGGTCGTGCTGACCCACGGCCACCCGGATCACAACGGCGGTCTGGCCGCCGTCCTCGAGCGCTTCGGTCCGCTGCCGGTCTCCAAGTGGCCGTGGCCCGACTTCGATGCGCGCACCGGCGTGGAGGCCACGGTGCTGGCCGACGGCGATACGGTGCGCACCGAGGGAGCGACGCTGCGCGCGATCCACACCCCGGGCCACGCCCCCGATCACCTCTGCTTCCTTCTCGAGGAGGAGCGCGCGATCTTCTCCGGCGACAACGTGCTGGGCGTGGGCACCACGGTCATCCCCAGCAAGGACGGCGACCTGCTCGACTACCTGCACTCGCTGGAACGCCTGCTGGAGACCGGGCCGCGTCGTATCTACCCCGCCCACGGACCCTGCATCGAAGACGGTGTGGCCAAGCTGCGCCAGTACATCGACCACCGCCACGACCGCGAGCGGCAGATCGTCGCTGCGCTCGGCGAGGGCGACGCCACCATCGCCGTGGTGGTGAAGCGGGTCTACACCGACGTGCCGGAGGTGCTCCACGCCGCCGCCGGACACTCGGTGGCCTCGCACCTGCGCAAGCTCGAGCGCGAGGGCCGCGCGCGCCGGCTCGACGATGCACCGGAGCTGGCAGCCATCTGGAGCCTCCAGTGAGTCCGACCCTCGGCGAGCGGCTGGCGAGTGAGGACGTCGCCGAGCGGCGCGCCGCTTGCGCCGCCGCTCCCGACGATCCCTCGGCAGCGCTGTGGCTCGAGACGCTGGCCGAGCGACTCGCGGATCCGGACGAAGACGTGGTGCGCGCCGCTGCTGCGGCGCTGGCGAAGCTCGGCGGACGGGAAGCCGGTGCCGCGGCCCTGCTGCGCCGTGCGCTCGGCGGGCGGGTGCGCGCGGGACGCGTCCACGCCGCCCTCGCGCTGACGCGCCTCGAGCCGCCCGCGCCCGCCCTGCTGCCCGCGCTGGTGGAAGCGCTGGAGGCGCCCGACAACGACGTGCGCTGGCGCGCGGCCCGCGCCCTGGTCGACCTGGGCCGACTGCACGGCGAGGTGCTCCCGGTGCTGATCGGACTGGCGCGGGTGGGCGAATCGCAGGCGGTGCGCCGCATGGCGGTGCTCTGCCTGCCGCAGCTCGCACCGGACCGGTCCGAGGTCGCCGAAGCATTGCTCGATGTGAGCCGCGACCGCGACGAGTCGTTGCGACGCGCGGCACTCGCGGCAATGGGCGGCCTGATGGCGCCTCCCGACGCCGTGGCGGTGCGCTTGCTCGAGGTGATGGAAGCCGATGGGGACGCCTGCGCCGGCGCCGCAGCCATGGCCCTGGCCGGTCTCGCGCAGCATGCCGGCTGGTCCGCGCGGGTTGCGGGAGCCTTCGAGGCCCTCGAGCACCGCAGCGAGCGACCCGAGGTGCGAGCCGCCGTTGCGCGCGCGCGCGACCGACTTGCGCGCAGCGTCCCGGAGAACCGACCTTGAGCGAACCGCGTAGGGTGGTGGTGACCGGTGGCGCCGGCGCGCTGGGACGCGCGGTGGTGTCCGCGTTCCTCGCCGGCGGCGACCGGGTCGCGGTGCCGTGGATCGTGGCACGCGAACGCGACGCGCTCCGGGCTGGATGCGAGGCGCCAGATCGCCTCGACCTGGTCGAGGCCGACCTCGGCACCGACGACGGCGTGACGCGGCTCGGCGCCGCCAGCGATGGCACCGAGGTGCTGGTCAACGTGGCGGGAGGATTCGAGGGGGGCGCGCCCTTTCTCGACACGCCGCTCGAGGCCTGGGACCGGATGTACCGCATCAACCTGCGCACGGCCGTCGCCACCACGCATCGCCTGCTCCCGGGCATGCTGGATCGCAGTCGGGGGGCCGTGATCAACGTGGGTGCCCAGGCCGCCCTCGATCCGCCCGCCACCCTGGGAGCCTACACCGCGTCCAAGGCCGGGGTGGCGGCCTTCACCCGCAGTCTGCAACAGGAGCTGACCGGTCACGGCGTGCGCGTCAACGCCGTCATGCCCGGCACGATCGACACGCCGGCGAACCGCGCCGCCATGCCCGACGCCGACTTCTCCAGCTGGACGCCACCGGCGCGGATCGCCGCCGTCGTCCACTGGCTCGCCAGTGACGACGCGGCCGCTGTCCGAGGCGCGCTGATCCCGGTGTGAGGCATTGGTGCGCAAGGACGAGTTCTATCGCGACGCACGCCACGATCTGACCGGGCCGCTCGAGGGCGTGCGCGTGGTCGAGGCCACCACGACCTGGGCCGGCCCCATGTGTGGCGCGCTGCTCGCCGACCTGGGCGCCGACGTCATCAAGGTGGAGCTGCCCGAGGGCGAGATGGCCCGGCGCGCCCCGCCCTTCCTGCCCGGCCACGAGCCGCCGCTCTCGTTCATGCAGGCCACCGTCAACCGCAACAAGCGCAGCCTGTGCCTCGACCTGCGCCAGCCCGACGGCGCCGCCCTGTTCCGGCGCCTGGCCGCGCGCAGCGACGTGGTGATCGAGAACTTCCGACCCGGAGGCATGGAGCGCTTCGGACTCGGCTACGAGCAGCTGCGCGCCGAGCGGCCCGAGCTGATCTACGTGTCGATCAGCGGCTTCGGCCACTTCGGCCCCGATGCCGACCAGGTCGGCTACGACCCGCTGGCCCAGGCCGCCAGCGGATTCCTGTCGCTGAACGGTGATCCCGACGGCGGTCCGGTGAAGTCGCCCACCTTCCTGGCGGACGACCTGGCAGGGCTCCACGGGGCGCTGGCCGCCCTGGCGGCGCTGCGCCACCGCGACCGCACCGGCGAGGGGCAACGGGTGGACGTATCGCTGCTCGACGCGGTGCTGGCCCACTCCAACGGCTACCTCACCCTCGGCGCGCTGGGCATCGATCTGCCCCGTCTCGGCAACGAGTTCCGGATCGCAGCGCCGGCGCGGGTCTACCGCTGCCGCGACGGCGAGGTGATGACCGGCGTGCTGCTCGACGCCCACTGGCGCCGACTCTGCGCGCTGTGGCAGACGCCGGAACGCGCCGACGACCCGCGCTACGCCACCACCCCGGCCCGCCTCGAGCGGCGCGCGGAGGTGGACACGATGCTCGCCGAGTGGCTGGCTTCGCGCAGCCGGGCCGATGCTCTCGAATCGCTGCGCCAGGCCGGCGTGCCCGCAGCGCCGGTGCGCACCTACGCCGAAGCCGCTGCCGATCCCCACGTGCGCGAGCGCGACATGCTGCAACGGGTTCCCCAGTCCGATGGCGTGACGGCGCCGATCACCGGCCCGGCGGCCAAGCTCTCGCGCACGCCCCAACGCGTGCGGAGCCCGGCGCCGGCCCTCGGTGCCCACACCGAGGCGATCCTGGGCGAGCTGGGCCTGAGCGCCGACGAGTTGACCCGTCTGCGCGAGCGCGGCGTCATCTAGCCGGGCTCCGACCTTGCGGAGGTGGAACCAGATGCGAATCCTGATCGTGGCCGGAGCGCTGGCATCGGCCAGCTGGATCGCGTGGGCGCCCCAGGCGCGCGCGCAGGGCGACACGCCCCTCTCTCCCGTGCTGGAAGTCGTCGAGCTTCCGCGCTTGCTGCTGGCGATCGACTCCGAGGGGGGCGGCGAGACGCCGGTCCGCCTCGAGGTGGGCGAAGCGGTCTACTGGAAGGGATCGCGGGGCCGGGTCGGCGCCGCCATCACCGATCGGCGCATGTTGATGGTGGCCACGCGCTCGGGCTCGTGGCAGGACGTGCGCTTCCAGCGCGGCGAGCGGATCCCCGAGGCCGCCGAGCTGGGCGACCGCGTCGTGCTCTTCACCACCGACGACCGCGCGATCGGCTTCGACAGTGTGAACCGCAACGTCGCGTTGGCGAGCATCGGGCCCCAGGAGTCCTGGGGGCAGGTTTCGGTCAGCGCCAACGTGGCGGTGGTGATGACCAACCGGCGCGCGCTCGCCCTGGGCGCCGGATCCGGCGGTTTCTTCGAGGTGAAGCTCCGCGTGGGCGAGGCGGCGGAGTACGTCTCCGCCTTCGCCAATCACGCCACCGTCTCGACGCCGGACCGGCTGCTGATCTTCCGCGCGCCGACCGGCGCATGGGGCGAGCGCCGCCTGCGCCTGAACTGAGCTCACTTGCGGGCGTCGTGGAAGATGACGCCCAGGGTGTAGCGCCGGCCCCGGGTCACCGTGGCCACGCCGTGTCGCAGCGAGACGCGGTGGAAGCCGCGCGGGCCGCGCCGCGGCCGCTCGGCGGTGGCGAAGATCACCATCTCCCCGCGTCGCGGAAAGAACGCCTCGCCCGCGGACTGGGCCCGCGGCCGGTTCTCGACCAGCAGGAAGGCGCCACCCTGGTAGTCGCGCTCGGGCTCGTTCAGGAAGCAGGCCAGCTGGAGCGGAAAGGAGAGCTCGCCGTAGAGATCCTGGTGCAGGCAGTTGTAGCCCCCGGGTCCGTAGCGCAGCAGCAGCGGGGTCGGATGCGGCTGGCCGCGGCGGCGGCACAGCCGGCGCAGCGCGGCATGGGTGGCCGGATAGCGCTGCTCGCGACCCAGCGCCTCGGCCATGCGGTTCGCGATGGGAGCGAGGTGCCGGTAGGCGTGGGCGCGCAATGCTGCGACCGGCGCCGGCAGCGGGTCGCGGAAGTACTTGTACTCGCCGCGGCCGAAACGGTGCGACTCCATGTCCACCGTCTTGCGGAAACGGCGCTCCTGGTGGTAGAGGGCGATCAGCTCGGCGCACTCGGACGCCCGCAGCAACGGCGCGCGCGCGTAGCCGCGCTCCCAGAGCGACGCCTCGATCGCCTTCCAGTCGAGCTCCGCGAGCCGCTGCCGCAGCGTTCGGGGGGGCGCGCTCACGTCAGGATGTCCCGTCCGTCGGACCGGTCTGGCCGCGAGGGTCCAGCGCTGCGTCGAGCTCTGCCCGCGACAGCACGCCGCGTTCGGCGCACACCTCGCGCACGGTACGACCGCTGGCGAAGGCCTCCTTCGCGATCTCCGCAGCCGCGTCGTAGCCGAGGCGAGGCACCAGCGCGGTCACCAACGCCAGGCTGTTCTCCACCGCCGCCCCGGCCCGCGCGCGGTCGACCTCGAGCCCCGCCACGCAACGCTCGGCGAAGAGCCGGCTGGCGCGGCTCAGCAGCTCGATCGACTCGAGCAGGTTGCGGGCGATCAGCGGGATGAAGACGTTGAGCTGGAGCTGACCGCCCATTCCGCCCG
>JBFGIM010000131.1:0-8151 GCA_041577695.1 Myxococcota bacterium
ACTTGCATGTCTTAGGCACGCCGCCAGCGTTCGTTCTGAGCCAGGATCAAACTCTCCGGTTTGAATCATTCCGCGACCGGTACCCGAAGGTCCCGACCGCGAATTCCGGAGCTTGCGCACGCGACCTGGCTAAGAGATCGCGCACGCCAATCAACGAGGATTGATGTGCTCGTCACCGTCTAGCGGACATCCTCACGTCCGCGAGACCACACGCTATTCAGTTTTCAAAGACCGCCCGAAGCCTCGGGCCGGGCTTGTGTCGAGCCCGCGAGGCAAAACCCCCCGATCCGTTCCGATGGCCTCGTCTCGAGGCGTGTCGAATCGGCGCCTTACGCGCGAATCTGCTTCCAGCTTAAAGAGCTTCTGATCGATTCCGCACCGCGTCGCGAAGCGGAGTGCTCCGCGAGGGCGTTGCACTATACGGACCGGCCTCGGAAGCGTCAATAGGCCCGGAGGAGCGTCCCCGGCCGGACTCGCGTGTGCCCCCGAGGGGGATTCCGCCCGCTCAGGCCCCCTGGCCAGCGGACCAGCGCGTGGCGTGCCACTGCTTCTTCCCACGGCGCAGCAGGATCGTCGCCCCGGGCAGCAGATCGTCCCGGCTGAGGCGGGTTTCGAGCTCGGCGCGCCGCCCGTTCACCGAGACCGCCCCACTGCGCAGGAACTCACGCGCCTCGCGCTTCGATCCGGCGAGGTGGGTCTGCGGGAGCAGCTCGATCAAAGCCATCCCGTCGCCCGCCAGTGCCTCGGGATCGTGGGTCGAGTGCGGAACGTCGGCGAACACCTCGGCGAGCGTGCCCGCGTCGAGGGCCTCGAGCTCGCCGCGGCCGAACAGAGCCTCGCTGGCGGCCTCGGCGCGCTCCCGCTCGGTGGGCCCGTGCAGACGCTCGCTCATGTGGCGCGCCAGTGCGCGCTGCGCCTCGCGACGCCCCGGGTCCGCGGCGTGTCCGGCCTCGATCGCGGCGATTTCGTCGGCCCCGAGCACGGTGAAGCTGCGCAGGAAGGTCCCCACGTCGGCATCGGGCACGTTGATCCAGTACTGGAAGAACGCGTAGGGGGAGGTTCGATCGGCGGTGAGCCACACCGCGCCCCCCTCGCTCTTTCCCACCTTGCGTCCATCCGCGTGGGTGAGCAGCGGCGCCGTCACGCCGTAGGCCTCGGTGCGGGAACCCAGGGTGTGGTGGATCAGGTCGATGCCCGCGGTGACGTTGCCGAACTGGTCGGAGCCGGCCACCTGCACCGTGCAATCGAGCTCGCGATGGAGGTGCAGGAAGTCGTAGGCCTGGAGCAGCATGTAGCTGAACTCGGTGTAGCTGATGCCCTGGTCGCGCTGATGGAGCCGCTCCCGGACCGATTCCTTCTGGATCATGGCATTGATCGAGAAGTGCTTGCCCACCTCGCGCAGCACTTCGAGGAATCCCAGTTCGCCCAGCCAGCTGGCGTTGTCGACGATTCGTGCCGCGCAGGGCCCCTCGAAGTCGAGCAGTCGCTCGAAGATGCGGCGCTGGCTGGCCACGTTGGCGGCAATCTCGTCGCGCGAGAGCAGGCGGCGCTCGGCGTCCTTGCCAGATGGATCGCCGATCAGTCCAGTCCCTCCACCCATCACGACCACCGGCACGTGCCCGGCCCGCTGCCAGTGCACCAGAAGCTGGATCGCGATCAGGTTCCCGATGGTGAGGCTGTCGGCGGTCGGATCGAAGCCGCAGTAGCCCACCCGGCCCGGACGGGCGAGATGCGCGTCCAAGGCCTCCTCTGCCGTGCGTTGGTAGAGGAGTCCGCGCCAGCGCAGCTCGTCGAGGAAGGACAGCGGCGAGGTCATCGGGCGGGCATCCTAGCACTCGACGCGGCGATCGATGGGGCGCAGATCCTCCTCGGTCAGCAACGCATCTACGCGCAGGTCGTGGGGCTGACTCGGAAGCGCATCGAGCACCTGCCAGGCGAACGCCACGCCGTAGAGCAGGGGATGGGGTCGGTCCGGCGGGAAGGCCCGATCGTAGTGGCCGCCCCCGCGACCCAGCCGCCGGCCGCGGCGATCGAAGGCCAGGCCGGGGACCAGGACCAGGTCCGTGGCCGCCAGCGGCTCGGCAGGAGCCGACGGCTCCGGCTCCAGCACCCCGTGGGCTCCGGGCCGTAGTGCCTCCCAGCGCTCGACCGGCGCGAACTCGAGTCCCGTCGCAACCGTGCGGGGAAACCAGAGCGAGCGCTTTCGCGGCAGCGCCGCCGCGAACGCGTACCGGGTCGGGACCTCGTCGGGAAGCGCCGCGTAGAGCACCACGCGGCCGGCGGCTGCGAAGGCGGGGGTCTCGGGCAGACGCTCGGCCAGGGCGCGCCCGGCGCGCTCGAACGCCGACGCCCTCTGGCGCTTCAAGCGCTTGCGGTGCGAGTGGCGCAGGGCGGCCTTGGCCGCAGGGATCTCGGCCGGAGCAGGGATACTCAGGATGCGCTTGTGCCGGCCAGCGCCGACTCGACTTCGTCGATCAGCGCGCGCAGGCGCGCCGGCCGGGGGCCCGCTGCGGCGCGATCCTCCTCGGCGCCGCGAAGCGCGCCGAGATCCCTCGCCAGGTTCAGGGCGGTCATGATCGCCAGATCGAGGCTGTCGGCGGTCCCGGTGCGGCCGCGGATCCGCCCCATGATGTCCTCGACCAGCGAGGCGGCCTGCTGCACCCCGTCCGAGTCCGCATCGGTCCGGACGCGGTACTCCTGGCCCAGGATCGTCAGCGTCACCGTGCGCCGGTCGCTGCTCACTCGTCGCCACCGCTGCCGAGCTGGGCCTCGAGCGAATCGATCTGCCCGATCAGTCCGTCGATGCGCTTGACCACGTCGCGGCGTTTCTGGTTGAGGTCGCGCAGCTCGGATTCGAGCTCACCGACCCGGCCCCGACTCTGGTCCAGCTGCGTGCGCAGTGCGGCGCGATCACGCTCGAGCAGCTTGCACCGATTGAGCAGTGCGCGAACGCCGCGTTCGAGACGGGCGAAATCGTACGCGCGCGACTCGTCGCTGGCCGACCGCGCCGGGGCCGGCGCAACGCTGCCGTCCCGATCGGGTTGTCGATGGGCGTGAGTCCCAGCCGACCGGGCGGGCGATGACGGAACGTGATTCGGAATGGAAGCCCCCGATGCCTTGAGCAGGTGAATCGTACCGATCGGCCCGGAGAGGCGTCAAGCGGAAAGCAGTGATCGCCCTGCGGGGCGCCCATCTGCTGCGCTCGACGGCACTGCGCCGCTAGACGTAGGCGTCGCGCGACTGCAGACGCGAGCCACCGGCGAGATAGGCGTCGACCGCACGCGCCGCCTCGCGCCCCTCCCACTGTGCCCATACCACCAGCGACTGACCACGCCGGCAATCGCCCGCCGCGAAGATCCCGGGCTCGCTCGTCACGAATCCACGCTGGTCGGCGGCCACGTTGCCGCGCGGGCCGAGGGACACGCCCAGGTCCGAGAGCAGACCCTCGGCGACCGGGTGGACGAAGCCCATGGCCAGCAGCACCAGATCGGCCGGGATGCTGAACTCCGAATCGGGGATCTCCTCCATCGGACGCCGTCCGGTGGCCGGGTCGGGAGCTCCGAAGGAAACCCGAACGGCATGGAGCTGCTCGACGCGCCCGTCGCGACCGCTCAGGCGCTTGGTCATGGCGGCGAAGTCGCGGGCCCCGCCCTCTTCGTGCGAGCTCGACGAGCGGAACATCAGCGGCCACTCCGGCCAGGGCGTGGAAGAGTGACGCCCATCCGGCGGTCGCTCCAGCAACTCGATCGAGGTCACCGACTTGGCGCCCTGGCGGTGCGAGGTGCCCACGCAGTCCGAGCCGGTATCGCCGCCGCCGAGGACCACCACGTGCTTGCCGGTCGCCAGGATCTCCTGCTCGACGTCGATCTCGTCGCCCGCCACCCGCCGGTTGTTCTGGGACAGGAAGTCCATGGCGAAGTGGACCCCCTCCAGGTCGCGGCCAGCCACGGGAAGGTCGCGCGGCTGCTCGGACCCCATGCAGAGCAGCACCGCGTCGAAGTTGCGGCGCAGCTCGCTCGCGGACAGATCGCTGCCCACGTGGACTCCGGCCTGGAAGCTGACGCCCTCCTCGCGCATCTGCTCGAGCCGGCGATCGATGATCCACTTCTCTAGCTTGAAATCGGGGATGCCGTAGCGCAGCAGGCCGCCGATGCGGTCGTTCTTCTCGAAGACGGTCACCGTGTGCCCGGCGCGACTCAGCTGTTGGGCGGCGGAGAGCCCGGCCGGTCCGGACCCCACTACCGCCACCGAACGGCCGCTGCGCTGGGCGGGCCGTTGGGGCAGTACCCAGCCCTCCTCCCAGCCGCGGCGGATGATCTCCCACTCGATCTGCTTGATGGTCACCGGGTCCTGGTTGATGCCGAGGACGCACGCTGCCTCGCACGGCGCCGGGCACACCAGACCGGTGAACTCGGGGAAGTTGTTGGTCGAGTGCAGCCGCCGCAACGCATCCTGCCACTTGTCGCGGTAGGCCAGGTCGTTCCAGTCCGGGATGATGTTGCCCAGCGGACAGCCGCTGTTGCAGAACGGGACGCCGCAGTCCATGCAGCGCGCCGCCTGGCGCTGGACCGTTTCCACCGGCGGGTCGAGCTGCACCTCTCTCCAGTCGGACAGGCGCTCCTCCACCGGCCGGTAGGGGGTGCTCTCGCGGCCGTGTTCGAGGAATCCGGTCGGCTTACCCATCACCCACTCCCGCTTGCAGTCGCGCCTCGCGCGCCATCTTCAGGTCTCGCGGGAACACCTTGACGAACTTCGGCGCGTAGGTGTTCCACTTGCGCAGCACCTCGTCGGCGCGCTGGCTGCGCGTGTACTGGTGGTGGCGCCGCACCAGGCGCTGGATCACCTCCTCGTCCTCGGGCGCCAGCGGCTCCAGATCCACGCGCTCGGGATTCACCCGGCTCGGGAACGAGCCGTCCAGGTCGAGCACGTAGGCGAAGCCCCCACTCATGCCCGCCCCGAAGTTGCGGCCGGTCCTTCCCAGCACGACCACGTGGCCGCCCGTCATGTACTCGCAGCCGTGGTCGCCGACGCCCTCGACCACGGCGTCCGCACCGCTGTTGCGCACACAGAAGCGCTCGCCCGCGACGCCGTGGAAATAGGCCTCGCCGGCGGTGGCCCCGTAGAGCACCACGTTGCCGGTGATGATGTTCTCGGCAGGCTCGAAGGTGGACCCGTCGGGCACGCGCACGGCGATCTTGCCGCCCGAGAGGCCCTTGCCGCAGTAGTCGTTGGTATCGCCGTCCACCTGGAGAGTGATTCCCCTGGGCACGAAGGCGCCGAAGCTCTGGCCCGCCGACCCGTGGAAGTGCAGCCGGATGGTGTCCTCGGGCAGTCCCTCCTCGCCGTACTTCATCGAGACCTCGGAGCCCAGGATCGTCGCCACCGTGCGGTCGGTGTTGTGGATCGGCAGATCCAGCTCGACGGGCTCGCCCCGCTCGAGGGCGGGCGCGCACTGCTCGATCAGCTTCATGTCGAGCACGTTCTCGAGCTCGTCGGCCAGCGTCTGCCGTTCGCAGTTGTGGATCGCGTGGGGCACGTCGGGGCGCGCGAGCAGCTCGGAGAAGTCGAGACCGCGCGCCTTCCAGTGTTTGACGGCGCCGTCGACCGACAGCCGGTCCGCCTGGCCGATCATCTCGTCCATGGTGCGGAAGCCGAGCTTGGCCATGTACTCCCGCGTCTCTTCGGCCACGTAGACCAGATAGCTCACCACGTGATCCGGCAGCCCGGAGAAGCGCTCGCGCAAGACCGGGTCCTGGGTCGCGATCCCGACCGGGCAGGTGTTCAGGTGGCACACCCGCATCAGGATGCAGCCCAGCGCCACCAGGGGCGCCGTCGAGAAGCCGAACTCGTCGGCCCCGAGCAGAGCGGCGATCGCCACGTCGCGCCCGGTCTTGAGACCGCCGTCGGTCTGCACGCGGATGCGGCCGCGCAGGTCGTTCAGCACCAGCGTCTGCTGGGTCTCGGCCAATCCCAGCTCCCACGGCAGGCCGGCGTACTTGATCGACGCCTGGGGCGAGGCGCCGGTGCCGCCGTCGTGGCCCGAGATCAGCACGCCGTCCGCCTTTCCCTTGGAGACGCCGGCTGCGATGGTGCCGACGCCGGTTTCGGAGACCAGCTTGACGCTGACCCGCGCGTGGCGGTTCGAGTTCTTCAGGTCGTAGATCAGCTGCGCCAGGTCCTCGATCGAGTAGATGTCGTGGTGAGGCGGCGGCGAGATCAGCCCGACGCCCACGGTCGAGTGGCGGGTGCGGGCGATGGCCTCGTCCACCTTGTGGCCGGGAAGCTCGCCGCCCGCGCCGGGCTTGGCACCCTGGGCCACCTTGATCTGGAGCTCGTCGGCGTTGACCAGGTACCAGCTGGTGACGCCGAAGCGCCCGGAGGCGACCTGCTTGATCGCGCTGCGGCGCGAGTCGCCGTTGGGCTCGGGCGTGAAGCGGCTCGGATCCTCACCGCCCTCGCCGGTATTGCTCTTGCCGCCCAGACGGTTCATCGCGATCGCCAGCGTCTGGTGCGACTCGATCGAGATCGAGCCGTACGACATGGCGCCGGTGCAGAAGCGCTTCACGATCTCGGCGGCCGGCTCGACTTCGTCGAGCGGAATCGGCTGCTCGGCCTCACGGAAGCGGAACAGCCCGCGCAGCGTGCACAGACGCTCGGCGTCGTCGTCTGCCGCGCGCGAGAATTCCTTGTAGGTCTCGTAGCTCTCGCTGCGGACCGCGTGCTGGAGCTTGGAGACCGTGTCCGGGTTGAAGGTGTGTCGCTCGCCGCGGCGGCGCCACTGGTAGAGCCCGCCCGGATCCAGCTCGGGGTAGACGAAGGCGTCGCCGGGGAAGGCGCGCTCGTGGCGCAGCGCCGACTCGCGCGCGATCACGTCGTAGCCGACGCCGGAGACCCGCGAAGCGGTGCCGGTGAAGCAGCGCGCGACCAGCTCACGGTCGAGACCCACCGCCTCGAAGATCTGGGCGCCCCGATAGCTCTGGAGCGTCGAGATGCCCATCTTCGCCATGGTCTTGAGCAGACCCTTGTCGGTGGCCTTCAGGTAGTTGTACACGCCGGTTTCGCGATCGACCGAGACGTAGGCGCCCTCCGCCGCCAGCTCTTCCACGGTCTGGAGCGCCAGGTACGGGTTGATGGCGCCGGCGCCGTAGCCCACCAGCAGCGCGAAGTGCGCCACGTCGCGCGCTTCGCCCGTCTCGCAGATCAGCCCGCACTGGGTGCGCAGGCCCTCGCGTACCAGGTGGTGGTGCACGGCGCCGGTGGCCAGCAGCATCGGGATCGGCGCTTCGTCCGGTGAGACCCCCCGGTCCGACAGGATGATCAGGTTCACCCCGTCCCGCAGCGCGGCCTCGGCCTCGCGGCACAGGCGCTCGAGGGAGCTGCGCAGCCCGTCGCCCGCCTCCGCCACCTTGAAGAGCGCCGACAACGTCCGCACCTGGAAGCCGGGCAGCGAGATCTGGCGAATCTGCTCCAGCTCCTGGTCGGTAAGGATCGGCCGGTCGCAGCGCAGCATGCGCGCGTGCTCGGCCGTCTCTTCCAGCAGGTTCTTCTCCGCGCCCAGGGTCGAGTAGAGGGACATCACCGTGCCCTCGTTGATCGAGTCCATGGCGGGGTTGGTCACCTGGGCGAAGAGCTGCTTGAAGTAGTGGTAGAGCATGCGTGGCCGGTCCGAGAGACAGGCCAGCGCCTCGTCGGCGCCCATCGACCCGATCGCCCACTTGCCGTTCTGCGCCATCGGCGCGATCAGGAAGCGCAGGTCCTCGGTGGTGTAGCCGAACACCTGCTGGAGCTGGAAGCGCGGCTCCGAGTTGCGGTGCTCTGCGGGCACCTCCGCGGCGGGCAGGTCGCTCAGCAGCACCCGCTGGCTCTCGACCCAGTCGCGGTAGGGTCGGCGCGTGACGTAGTCGGCCTTCACCTCCTCGTCCTCGACGATGCGGCCCTCCTCGAGGTCGACGAAGAAGATGCGTCCCGGCTGGAGGCGGCCCTTGCGCTCGATCTGCTCGGGCGGGACGTCGAAGACGCCCACTTCCGAGGCCATCACGACCATGCCGTCCTTGGTGACGATCCAGCGCGAGGGTCGCAGGCCGTTGCGGTCGAGCACGGCGCCGATCTTGCGACCGTCGGTGAAGGCGATGGAAGCGGGACCATCCCAGG
>JBFGIM010000132.1:0-8027 GCA_041577695.1 Myxococcota bacterium
CGCGTGACGCCACCGCCGACACCTCGGGTCACGGCGACGCCTCGCGTGACGCCACCGCCGACACCTCGGGTCACGGCGACGCCTCGCGTGACGCCACCGCCGACACCTCGGGTCACGGCGACGCCCGCTCCGGCGAAGCCCGCGCCCCGGAAGGTGCCGCTCACCGTGGAGCGGATCCAATGGCATCCCGATCCCGCCAAGCGGGTGGCGTGGATTCGCGTGCAGGGCGAGAGCGCGCCGCAAGAGGTGCGGGAGAACGACCGCGTGGGTCCCTACCGCGTCGAGACGATCGAGCCCGCCGCTCTGCTCTTCGTGGACGGCCCGGTGGAGGTCCGCCGGAAGCTGGGCGCGCCCTAGCGCGGGCCGTCGCCGCCCCCGGTGAGGCGGACCAGCGTCCGGTACGTGACGCGCACCGCGCGTTCGAGCTCCTCGATCGGCACGCGCTCGTCCAGCCCGTGGATCGAATCGATCAGCGCCTGCTCGGCCAGGGCCGGCAGGTAGCCGTAGGCGGGCACGCCTCGCGCGCGGAAGTACTTCGAGTCCGAGCCGCCGGTGGTCTGCATCGGCATCGTGATCGAGCCCTCGAACTCCGCGGCGAGCTCGGCCTCGAGCGCGCGGAACAGCTCGTTGTCGCTCGGGGACGGCGGCACCGCGCTGGAGCCGTCGCCGGTGACCCGCTCGCGCCAGCCGGCGAAGGAGAGCGTGTCCGGCTCGATCTCGATCGCGATGTCCGGATCGTCGATCACGGTTCGCAGCCAGGCGAGGAACGCCTCGGGATCCGTGTCCGGGAGCAGCCGCACGTCGAGCCGTGCCGTGGCGCGGCGCGGGATCACATTGTGCTTGAGACCGGCCTGGAGACCGGTCAGTGAGATGGTGTCGCGCACCATGGCGTTGGTGGCGCGGTTGGCGGTGAGCTGCGAACCGAGCAGGCGCAGCATCAGCGGGTTCGAGATGTGGCGCAGCGCAAAGCTCGTCGGAAAGTCCGCCGCCTCGCCGATGCGGCGCAGCGACTCGGCCACCGTCGGGGTCACGCGCAGCGGCGTCGGGTGGTCGGCGATCCGGGCCAGGGCCCGTGCGATCCGCTCGACGGCGCCGTTCACCACCGGCTGCGAGCCGTGCCCGCCCTCGCCCTGGGCGATCAGGTTGATCCAGCGGGCGCGCTTCTCGGTGGTGGCGATGGCGTTCAGGACACGTCCGCCCACCAACTCGTTGCGGGTCGAGACTCCACCCTCGTTCCACACCACGACCGGCGGTCCCAACGCGTCCCAGTGGTGCTCGATCATCCAGTCCGCGCCCAGGTCGGTGCCGGCCTCCTCGGCAGCAGTGGCGGCGAACACCAGGTCTCGGTTGCGCGGCGTTCCGAGTCGCTGGAAGAGCGCCAGGGCCAGCGCCTGCACTACGCCGTGGCCCTTGTCGTCGATGGCGCCGCGGCCGTAGACCCAGCCGTCGCGGATCGCGCCCTCGAAGGGCGGAAACGACCACTGGTCCGGGTCGGCCGGTACCACGTCGATGTGGGAGAGCAGCAGGATCGGCCCGGGTCCTTCCGGCGCGGGTTCGGTGGCCGGCAGCCGCGCCACGATGCTGCCGCGGCCCGCCGCCGATTCGAAGCGCTGGAACGCGATTCCCTCGGCTTCGAAGAAGCGCTGCAGGTAGTCGGCGCCGATCCGCTCGTTGCCCGGCGGATTCACCGTCTCGAGCTGGATGTAGCCGGAGAGCAGCTCCGCCGCTTCGATCGCCACCGCGCTCCACGAGTCCGGTTCCTCGGCGGCCGTAGCCACCCCCGCGAGGAGCCCGAACACGAGCACCCACCCCGCACCGGAGTGACATTTCATTTGAGCGAGATCGATCCGTTCGAGGTGCGCAGCTTGACCGGTGCGCCGCCCTGGCCGAGCACGCCGGAGAGTCTTCCACCGCTGGATCGTCTGCAGCGACAAAGCGAGCGGTGGTTGCGGATGATGCCGTTGTCCACCCGCACGTCGACGTCCGCGTCTACCGGGTCGGGCAATGCCAGCGAGATGTGGCCGTTGCTGGTGACGAGCGTGACGCCACCGGAGCCGACCTCGCTGAGCTCGGCCTGGATCAGGCCGTTCGAAGTGGAGCCGTCCAGGGCCCCCTGGTGTCCGGTGATCTCGATCTTCCCGTTGCACGTGTACACCGCCAGGCTCCCGCAGGTGTCGTGGCAGCGGACCTTCGCGTTCGAGGCGTGGATCTCGACGGTGCCGCGCACGTCCTCGACCAGCACCGCGGCGTTGCTCGAACGCGTGTTGCAGTCGGCCCGCAGCCCCTTCACCTCCACCTTGCTGTTGGACGCGGCCACATCGACCGACAGCCGTCGGGGCATCCGGATCTCGAGGTTCACGGTGGCTCGGCGGTTCCAGCGGCGGGGCAGGTCGATCTCGAGCTCGAGGACACCGTCGCTCTCGGCAGAGCCCAGTCGGGTGCACGATGCCAGCTGGCTCGCGGCCTTCTCGCTCTCGGCCCGCGCGATCTTGTGGACCGTCACCTCGATGTCGTCGCGCTCCTGGCCCAGGATCCGGGTGCGGCCCTTCGAGTTGTCGATGCGCACCAGCCCCGCCGGCGGGGCGGCGAAGTGCATGGTCTCGCGGTGCTCTGCGCGCTCGCTCCAGGGGATGCCGCGGAGCAGGCTGCGCAGGAAGTCGCCCAGTCCGCCACTCTCGGTGCAGCCGTCGTCGCGCTCGTCGGTTCGTGCGCTCACGGGCTGGCCTCCGACAGCACCGCAGCCGCGAGCCGCGGCAGCACTTCGCCGCCGGCGCCGCGCAGGGACAGCGTGGCCGCGCCGGTCAGCTCGCTGGAATCCGGGTTGATCTCGATCACCGAGCCGCCCCGGCGCAGCACCTCCAACGGGAACTCGGCCGCGGGATACACGGTGGCCGAGGTGCCGACCACGATCATGCAGTCGGCCCGCTCCACCTCTTCGAAGCAGCGCTTCAGCACGTCGGGCGGGATCGGCTCGCCGAAGTGGACCACGTCGCCCTTCACCAGCCCGCCGCAGTGGGGGCAGTGGGGCGGCAGCTTCTCCGGGTCCACCAGCCCGGCGTCGGGATCGAAGCGCTGGTTGCAGCCGATGCAGCGCAGAAGCCGGTGATTGCCGTGGATCTCGAGCAGCTCGCGGTGGCCGGCGCGGCGGTGCAGGTCGTCGATGTTCTGGGTGATCAGTGCCGCGAGATGGCCGCGGCTCTCGAGCTCGCAGAGGGCCCGGTGTCCGGCGTTGGGCTCCGCCGCGCGCACCGCGTCGCCCAGCACCCGTACCCACTCCTGGCTGGGATGGAGCCGCTCCTGCCACGCCTTGCGCGGGTCGCGCAGGAAGCGTTGGTAGCCGTCCATGGGCGGCTCGCCGTAGCGGGTCCAGATGCCGTTGGGACCGCGGAAGGGCGGGATGCCGCTCTCCACCGAGAGACCGGCTCCGGTCAGCGCCACCGGATGCTGCGCCGTCTTCAGCAGGGCTGCTGCGCGGGCCAGATCCTCGGCCAGCTGCGGACTCTCACGGATGAGCGGCGACGGGGGGGACATCGCGGCTCCTAGTGCGTCCAGGGCCCGCGGCGATCGCTGCGTTGGCGGATGTCTTCCTCGCGCACGGCGCGCAGCCGCCGGCGCATCCTGTAGCGGCGCCAGCGATACTTGATCTGCTCCAGCGACAGGCCACGCGCGTCGCCCTGCAGGCGCAGTACCAGCCAACCGACCAGCACGCCGCCCAGGTGGCCGATGTGGCTGATGCGGCTCGGGCCCACATCGAAGGCGACGTTCATCGCGAAGAGCAGCGGGATCAGCCAGATGGCGCGGAACGCCACCGGCGGGAAGATCAGCATGATGGTGCGGTCGGGCCAGGTGAGCGAGTAGGCGAGCATCACGCCGTAGATCGCACCCGAGGCGCCGAGGGTCGGCTCATACAGCCGCATCGGGTCGCCGCCGCCCATCCAGACCAGCAGGTACGGCCAGGTCGCGATGATCAGCCCGGCACCGACTCCGCACAGGAGGTAGTAGCGGAGGAAGCGCCGTGCGCCCCAGGCCAGCGCCAGGGGCGAGCCGAACATCCACAGCACCAGCATGTTCATCAGGATGTGGCCCAGGAACCCGGGCGAGTGGATCCACATGTAGGTGAACGGCTGCCACAGGTGGCCCTTCTGCCAGAACTCGGCGGGCGTCACGGTCAACGCGAAGGTGAGTCCCGGGATCAGGAACTGGGCCACGAAGATCGCGAGGTTCGCGATCAGCAGCTGCTTGATGATCTGGGGTGTGACGGGCGGCCCGAAGCCGATGCCGCCTCCCTGGTACCCGCGTCCGTACAACCGTCCTCCTCGCCCCGGCTCGAGCCGGGTTCGCCGCGGTTCGACCAGCGGGAATGGGCGCGGGCTCCCGCAGGCCTTCCAGCGTAAGTGCTCTAACCACTTGGGTCAAATAGACTTTTCTAGGCGCCCGCCAGGGCCTCCAGCGACTCCTGGGCCAGCTCGCGGGGCAGGCCGGTGAGGTCGACCACGGGCAGGTCCACGCCCAGGTCGTGGCGGATCTGCTCGATGCGCGCCCGGCACTGCTGCGGCGATCCGCTGCACACGGCTTCGTTGAGCTCGGCGTCGCCGATGTCCGCGAACCACGGGTTCCAGCGGCGGAACGCCCGCTGGGCGTCGGAGGCGGGGCCCAGCCGATGGAAGACCCAGAGGGAGCGCCCGATCGAGGCCGGGTCGCGACCGCGCCGGCGGCAGGCTTGCGCAAGCAACGCCGCGGCAGCCTCCACCCGCGCGCGAACCGGCGGGAGGTTCACGTCCCAACGGTCGGCGTGGGCCGCCACCACCTCGAGCAGCCGGGCCCGGCGCGCGGCCACTTCGATCGGCAGCCGGGTGTGGAGTGGCGCCGGGAGACGCGCGCCGTCCAGCGTCACGTGATGGCCCCGGCATCGAACGCTCTCGCCGGCCCACAGCGCGCGCAGTGCCACGAGGGTCTCGTCGAGCCATTCGATGCGTTCCCGGTCCCCGGGCAGCGGAAGGCCGAAGCGCCGATCGGCCGGCCGGCCCCCGATCGAGATCAGGAAGCGCAGCCGCCCCGGTGCCAGGGCGGCGAGGGTAGCCGCGGCCTGGGCCAGCCGCGCCGCCTGCCAGTGGTGGACGAGCCGGATCGATCCGACCTGGATGCGCTCGGTCCGGGTCAGCAGTGCCGCGGTCACGGTCCAGCCGTCGAGCACCGGTGCGTCGGGACGGCTCGGGCGCAGGGTCGCGTCGCCGTCGACGTAGACTGCGTCGTAGCCCAGCGCCTCGGCGCGCCGGGTCAGCGCCAGCAGGTCCTCGAAGGGATGGACGTGACCGCCCAACGCGACGCCGAGGCTCACGCGATCACCGCAGTCGGCCGAGGTGGCGCGCGGCGTGGACCAGCGCCAGGGCGCTCTTGGCGTCGCGCAGCTCGCCGCTCCAGACCATCTCGAGCGCCTCGGCCAGCGGCGTGCGGTGCACCTCGATCACCTCGTCGTCTTCGGGCCTCGACGGCACCGCCGTCAGCTCGAAGCCCGCGAACAGATGGATCACTTCGTCGGTGAAGCCCGGCGTGGTCCAGATCGAGCCCAGCGTCACCAGCCGACCGGCACGGCGGCCGGCCTCCTCCTCCAGCTCGCGCGCGGCACAGATCTCGGGCGCCTCGCCGTCGAGCTTGCCGGCCGGCACTTCCCAGATCATTCCGCCCGCCGCGTGACGGTACTGCCGGATCAGCAGCACGTGGTCGTCGTCCTCGAAGGGAACGACGGCCGCAGCGCCCGGATGCCGCACGATCTCCAGGGCCACGCTGCGCCCGCCCGGCAGCTTCGCGTCCTCTTCCCACAGCGAGATCGAGCGACCCCGATGGATCAGGCGCCGCGTCATCGCGCCGCCCTGGACGCGGCCTTCGCGTACGGGCACAGCTCCGCCAGCGGACAGGTCTCGCAGCGCGGCCGGCGCGCATCGCAGCACTCGCGCCCGTGGTGGATGACGCGGTGCGAATATCGCGTCCACTCCGACTCGGGTACGAGCTGCATCAGGTCGCGCTCGATCTTGTCCGGATCGGTCTCGCGGGTGAGTCCAAGCCGCGTGTTGACCCGCTTCATGTGGGTATCTACGGTGAGCCCCGGCACGCCGAAGGCGTTGCCCAGCACCACGTTGGCGGTCTTGCGGGCGACGCCGCGCAACGACGTGAGTTCGTCGAGCGTGCGCGGCACCACGCCGCCGAAGCGCTCGACGATCTCACGCGCGGCGCTCTGGATCGAGCGCGCCTTCTGGCGGTAGAAGCCGGTGGGCCGCACGATCCGCTCGATCTCGGTGGGCTCGGCGGCGGCGAGCTTCGCGGGCGTGCCGTAGCCGCGGAACAGCTCGCGGGTGACCTGGTTCACCTTCTTGTCGGTGCATTGGGCCGAGAGGATGGTCGCCACCAGCAGCTGGAAGGGCGTGCGATAGTGGAGCGCGCAGTCGGCGTCCGGGTAGGCTCGGGCCAGCGCACGCGCGATGGCGTGCGCGCGCTCGCGGCGTCGATTCTGGCTCTCGCGCGGCATGGGCGAGGCAGGGTAGCCGACCGGGTTCGGCAGCCGGGGCGGCGGCACAGCGCCGGCGCCGGCGTCGGCGTCGGCAAATGGGGGGAGATCCGATGAGGAAGCTGGAGGAACGCGGCGTCGCCATCCCCTGGACCGGCGCGGCGGGCGTGGCGGGCGAGGCGCTGGAAGGGCTCTTCGTGGCATCGGCGGATCCCGAGGCGGGGGGCCTCGTGATCGCACCGCCGCATCCGCTGTACGGCGGCTCGATGGATTCGCCGGTGGTGTCCGAGCTCTCCTGGGCCGCGACCAAGGCGGGACTCGCCTCGCTGCGCTTCAACTGGCGCGGGGTCGGCGCCAGCAGCGGCGAGCCCAGCGGCGAGCCCGATGCGGCGTGCGCCGACTACCAGGCGGCCCTCGAGCAGCTCGCCGAGACCGTGTCGGGACCGTTGGTGGCCGCGGGCTACTCCTTCGGCGCGGCCGCGGCCCTGCGCGCGGCGGCCGCATCGCCGCGCGTGCGGCGGCTGGTGCTGGTGGCGCCCTACGGCGGGGTCGACGCCGCGGCGCTGGGCGAGCGCCGCACCCTGATCCTGGCTGGCGAGCACGACCGGATGTCGCCGCCGGAACCGCTGGAGGCGGTGGCCGCCGGCGCGCCCCAGGTACGCTTCGTGCAGATCGAGGGTGCCGATCACTTCTTCGGCGAAGGGCTTGCCCAGCTCGGCGCCGCCGTGGCCGAGTGGCTCCAGGCTTGAGCGCAGCGCGCGCTGTCCTTCGGTCTGGGCGGCGTGCTGGTCGATTCTCCCGAGCGACCGCTGGCGCTCTCGTCGGACGGATCAGAAGTCGTGACGCAGCAGCTTGCGCGAGTCGGTGGCCGACAGGTTCTCGCCGGCGGTCTCGGTCGGCTCGGTGCCGGTCCGGAACGCCTGGAAGTAGGCGTTCTCGAGCGCCGGGCCCGCCAGCTTGCCGGTCTCGCGGTCGATGCGCGCGAACGAGACGCCCTCGGGTACCGCGAAGTCGCGCGGCGGGCGCTCCTCGTGGGCGGCGGCCATGAAGTCGATCCAGACCGGCAGCGCGGCGCGGCCGCCGGTCTCGCCGCGTCCGAGCACCTGCTTCTGGTCGAAGCCCACCCAGACGCCGGCGGCGATGTCCGCGGAGAAGCCCACGAACCAGGCGTCGCCCTGGTCGTTGGTGGTGCCGGTCTTGCCGCCAAGCGGCCGCCCCAGCGAACGCGCGCGGCCGCCCGTGCCCTTGGGATCCTCGATCACGGCCCGCAGCAGGTCGGTGGCGAGGAAGGCCTGGACCGGATCCAGCACCGGCTCGTCTCCGTTGGCGTCGGCGCGCGCGGCGGCGACGGCAGCGTCCACGCCGTCCGGCTCCGCGACCGGCGCGTCCAGCACGGCGTTCTCGAACAGCACGTTGCCGTCCCGGTCGCTCACCCGCCGCACGAAGCGCGGCTCGACCGCGCGCCCGCCGTTGGGCAGGACGGCGTAGGCCGTGGTCAGCTCCAGCAACGACACCGGGCTGGCGC
>JBFGIM010000133.1:0-8025 GCA_041577695.1 Myxococcota bacterium
CAGTACCCGCCGTGGTACGGCTCGGGCTCCTACATGGAGGCCTGCTGGAGCCAGGAGATCGCCGACCTCTCGGTGGAGACGCTCCAGAAGCTCGAGTTCCGCGGCATGGCGGGCACCGAGTACAAGTGGGATGCCCGCGACTCGCGCTGGAAGCTGATCGAGATCAACCCGCGGGCGACGCTCTGGTACGCGCTCCCGCGGGCTGCCGGGGTGGACGTGGTCTGGGACGCCTACTGCGACCTGATCGGTCGGCCGAATCCGGTCCACGTGAACTGCCAGGACGACAGCATCCGCTGGCAGCTGCTGGTGCGCGACGTGGTCTCGGGCTGGTACTTCTGGCGCCGCGGTTTGCTGTCCGGCCGCGAGTTCTGGCGCACGGTGGTGGACCCGCGCCGCAAGGAGTACGCGGTGCTCTCCCGGCGCGACCCGGGTACACTGCTGGCGTATCCGCTGAACTCGTTCTGGAAGTACTGGAGCCACGTCCGGAACCGCTGACGAGCGAGCTGCGAGGGGAACGAGCACGTGGTCGAGCCGGTGACGAACATCATGACCGTGGACGTGGAGGACTGGTTCCACATCCTCGACGTGGAGGGCGGCTACGGCCGCAGCGACTGGTCGTCGCTCGAGTCGCGGGTGATGGCCAACACCGAGCGCCTGCTCGGGCTCTTCGAAGAGGCCGGCGTGCAGGCCACCTTCTTCGTGGTCGGCTGGGTGGCCTGGCGCCACCCGGAGCTGGTGCGACGCATCACGGCTGCGGGCCACGAACTCGCCTCGCACTCGTTCTGGCACGAGATCCTCCAGCGCTACGACCGCCCGGCGCTGCGCGCCGACCTGGAGCGCTCGAAGAAGCTGCTGGAAGACCTGGGCGGCGCGCCGGTGCGCGGTTTCCGCGCCCCCGGCGCCTCGCTCACCGAGGAGACGGCCTGGGCCTTCGACGTGCTGGCCGAGCTGGGCTTCGAGTACGACGCGTCGATCTGCCCGGGCTACTCGAGCCACGGCGGCTTCGCCTCGCCCTACACCGGCCCCCACCGCGTGCGCTGCGCCGCCGGCGAGCTCGCCGAGATCCCCTCTTCGGTGCTGTCGCTGCCGGGCAAGCGGATCTCCTACGCCGGTGGCGGCTACCTGCGGCTCTTCCCCTACGCGCTGATCCGGACGGCACTGCGCGCCGACAACCGCCGCGGCTGGCCGGCCAACGTGTACCTGCACCCGCGCGAGATCGATCCCGACCAGCCGCGCATGGCGCTGCCCCCGCTGCGGCGCTTCAAATACTACGTGGGTCTGCGCAGCACCGAGGCGAAGGTGCGCGCGCTGCTGCGTGATTTCCGCTGGACCTCGGCGTGGCAGTGGCTCGAGGCGAACCGCGAACGGCTTGCCGATCGCGTGCTCGACGTGCGCGATCAGGTCGCGGCGGCGCCGCCGCGGCCCGACCCGTCGCGCGTGCCGCCGCTGCCTCCCGAAGGTGCGCTGGCCGACCAGGCCGCCTCGTAGCCGTCGCCCGCCGGCTCCAAGCGCACCTCGCGCGCCAGGTAGCTGCGCCCGTCGGGCGACAGCGCCGCCGGCACATGGATCGCGGCGCGGCGATAGTGGAGCGCCGAGCGCAGCCGCAGCCCACCGGCGCCATCGGGAACGGCGGTGATGCCGGCGCCCGACGCGGCCTCGACGACCAGCTCCCAGCGCGCCTCGCGGGAATCCACGGTGAACTCGAGCGGCCGAGGCTCCACCGCCAGCCGGTGGTGGTCGACGCGCTCGCCGTCGCGCTCGATCCACGCATCGAAGGTTTGTGGGTAGACCCAGGCCGGCGGCAGCACCCGCAGCGTGCGCGGCCGGTCCGGCCCCACGGCGATGTCGCGGCCCACCAGGCGCAGCGGGTAGCGGTAGCGCTCGCGCTCGGCGCCGGGCTCGCCCACCTCGACGATCTCTTCCTCGCGCCAGGCCATCAGCTGCGGCGCATTGTGCTCGTACCAATCGATCACGGCCTCGTGCACGGTGCTGAAGCGCACGTCGGGATGGCGCTCGGCCACGTGGCGCAGGTGGTCGCGAATCGTCACCCAGTCGCCGTAGTCGGGCTCGAGCGAATCCCACTGCCGGCCCATGCGCCAGTTGATGAACTTGTCGTGGGTCATGCAGCAGACCAGGTGGACCCCGGGCCGGACCCGCCCCCCGGGCTCGCGCAGCGAGGCCACGCGCTGATCGATGTAGCCGTTCAGCACGCGGACGTCGGAAAGGAAGTCGGCCTCGATGTTGAACTCGGGCCGGATCTCCAGCATCCGTACCCGGCGCGGGTCGGTCTCCGCGCTCCGGATGTCGTCGGAGACCGGATACGGCGAGTGCACCACCTTGTGGTAGAGGCGCGGCTTCGGCACGTCGCTGTCGGCGGGGATTCCCAGACGGGCCAGCAGCGCCAGCGAGCGGGTGCGCTCCGCGGCGTTCTCGCCGAAGTCGAACGAGCCGGCCCGGAACATCGCCACCCGGTAGCGCGAGTCGCCCAGGCGGCCGACCGCCTCGAGCCAGCCGATCGCCCGCCAGGTGGCCCAGGCGCGGGTGCCGCGGCCATCGACGTTGCCGAGGGTGGGGAAGGCCCGCGTCCAGAACCCGCGCCGCGACAGCGGCGTCTCGAGGAACTCGGCGTCGGTGGTCACCCGGTCGGTGGCCGGGTCGAAGTCGTGGCAGAAGACGCCCGACTCCGGGTCGTGGAAGGCGTGGAGGTGCAGGCTCAGGTCGTTGCCCCGCGCCACCGCATCGCTCAGGTGCGCGGCGGCGGCGTGCCGCAACGCGGGCCACTCGTCCTGCTTCGACTGCTCGGCCGCCCACTCGACCAACGCCTGCGACGCCACGTCCACCATGTGGGTCCAGCGGGCGCCCTGCTCGTTGGCGATGTCCTCGGCGAGCCGCGACTTCTCGACCAGGGTGATGCGCGCCAGCCGCGGGTCGGTGGCCTCGCGCTCGTCGTAGAGCTCGTGGTCCTCGGTGATCAGGTAGTGGACGACACCCGGCGTCTCGGGCTCCGGCACGCGCACGCGCAGGTCGGCGCGAACGATGGCGCCACCGGACCAGAGCGCCAGCGCCAGCCGCCAGGGCTCGCCGCCGTTGATCGCATCGGGGCGCGCCGCCTCGACCTGCAGCGTCAGCGTCTGCGAACCGGGCTCGACGCGAACCCGGCCGTGGGGCTCGCAGCGCAGGCCGGCACCGAAGGGCTCGAGCACGAAGAGGTCGCCGCCTGCGCCCGCCGTCTCGACCCGCACCTCGAGCGACAGGCGCTCGCCCGGCGACAGCATCGCCTCGCTCGCCCCGATCGCCAGCACGCCCGGACGGGGCGGGCCCACCGGCTCGCCCGACACGGCCCGCAGCGCCTCGTCGCAGTCGGGATCGCGCTCGAGTAGCCGGGCGAAGTAGCGCCGTGAGCGGACGTGGTCCTCTCCCGCCCAGGCGCGGCCCAGCTCGAGCAGCACCGGGAGCTGGTTCGGCTCCAGGGCGTCGGCGCGCTCGAGCGCATCGCGGGCGACGGCGCGCTGCCCTTCGGCCCGGGCCAGCCGCCCGCGGGCCGTCCAAAGGTCGGCGCGGCCGTCGTCGAGCCGCAGCGCACGCGTCACGCACTGCACCGCGAGCGTGCGCTCGCCGGCGCGCTCCGCCGCCTCCGCCACCCGCAGCCAGCCGTCCACGCGCAGGCCCGGCGCGTCCCCGGCGGCCTCGCAGCAGATCGCCGCCTCGCGCAGCCGGCCCTTCTCGAGCAGCGCGGTGAGCTCTTCCGACACGCCGCCGCTACTGCGGCGGGTCCGCCGCCAGGCCAGCGTGGTGCGCAGGGCGCCGAGCACCGACGTCTCGAGCGTGTTGTGGGCCAGCGCCTCGTACTCTGCCCGGTAGCGGGCGGCGGCTTCGACGTTGCCGCGCCGCGCCGCCCGGGCCGCCAGCACCTGGTGGGCCTCCTTCGAGCGCGGGTGCAGGCGGCGCGCCAGCCGCGCCGCCCCCGGCAGCCAGCGGCCGACGTGGGCCAGCCCCAGGGCCAGCCCCTCGCGCACGGTGCGACGCGCCACGTAGGCGTCGTGGGCGAAGATCTGGCGCCACAGCAGCGCGAGCTCGCGGCGGCGGCTCACGTCAGCCGCCCCGCGTCCACGTCGGAGACCACGGCGCGGAACTTGCCGTTGGGCAGCCGCGGGATCGCCTCCACCCGCTCGTAGTCGATGTGCAGCGCGCCGCCCAGGCGTTTGCGGAACGCACGCTCGAGCTCGGCCTGGGCCGCGTCGTCGAAGTCGGGCCGCGGCACCAGCCGCACCACGATGCGATCGACGCTCGGCTGATGGATCTGTGCCTCCTTCACCGCCAGCGCGTCCTTGAACACGTGGTCCATGCGACCCACGCGGCGCCCATCGGGGGTGACCACGTAGTCCTCGATGCGGCCGTCGATCTGCTCGAGCAGCGGACGCGCCCGGCCGCAGGAGCAACGGCCGCGCTTGCGCAGCGTCGCCACGTCGCCGGTGCGGTAGCGGATCAGCGGCATCACCCGGTTGCCGAAGCCGGTGGCGATCACCTCGCCGCGCACCCACTCCTCGGTCTCCTCGTGGGGATCGATCTCCACCGCACCGAACTCGGTGTCCACGTGGTAGCGGCCCTCGGGACACTGGAGCGCCGAGACGCAGAACTCCGAGTTGCCGTAGCGGTCGGCCACCGGCGCACCGGTGGCGGCAGCAATGCGCTCGCGGTGAAAGTCGAGCAGGGTCTCGGACGACGTGAAGACCACCCGCGGTCCGTCGCGGAGCTCGATGCCGCGGTCGAGGATCGTCTGGCTCACCAGGCCCAGCGACGAGGGATAGCCCTGCCAGAATGCGTAGCCCCCGCGAGCCAGCTCGGCGGCGTAGTGGCCGAGGTTGTCTGGCGTCATGTGATAGAGCGAGAAGAGCATGCGGGCGCGGGTACGGTCGAAGCGCCAGAACGGCGGCTCGGTCTGGGTCAGGGGCACCACGGTCTGGCCGCCGAAGGCCGCGAAGCGCTCGCCGCGCTCGACCCCGAACCACTCGCGCTGGCGCCAGATCACGCCGTACTCCCAGCCCAGGCCCTCGCGGGTGTGGAAGAGCGGCATCGCGGTGCCGGTGGTGCCGCTCGAGTGGCCGTGGATCACGTCGCGCTCGGCTACGGCTTCGCTGCGGAATTCGCTGGCCCGGGCGCGAACCGTCTCCTTCTCGAGCAGCGGAAGTCGCGGCAGATCGTCGACCCCGCGGATCGAGTCGGGGTCGATGCGCTCGCGCCGGAACAGCTCCCGGTAGTACGGCACCGTCTTCGCGGCGAACCTGACGGTGTCGCGCACACGGCGGTCCTGATCGAGCCGCACGCCTTCGGCGTTCAGGCGATCGGTGCCGCGCAGCTCGCGCAGGATGCGCTGGAACGGGGGTCCGAAGCGGGCCCGGTTGCTGCGCCAGCCGGCCGCCGTCACCACCGCGTTCTGCAGGGCGGTCGGAAGCAGGGCGTAGAGAGCCTCGAGCGAGGGTCGCGCCATCGATCAGAGCGTCTGGGGCGCCCCGGTGCGCAGCGACGCGAGCGCGGCGAAGGTGGCTCGCGTGGTCGCCACCGCCTGGGCGTAGGGGATCGGGATTTCGCCGCCGCCGCTGAGCGCGGCCAGGAAGCGGCGCAGCTCCTCCTCGAAGCCCTTGTCCTGGTTCGAGGAGCGCGACTTCTCGACGGCGCCGTTGGCGTACAGCTCGAGCGTGCGGAAGTCGTCGAGGCGGGCCACCCTGCCCTCGCCGAAGACCTCGAGCGACTCCTTGGCGAGGCGCCCGTCGCCGAGCGCGGTGTAGACCACCGTGCCGATCGAACCGTCGGCGAAGCGCAGCGTGATGGAGACGTTGTCGTCGCCCCGGTAGCGGGTGTCCCCCTCGATCGCCTCGGCCGACACGCGGACGGGCGGGGCACCGGCCAGGTGCTGGAGCAGGTCCACGAAGTGGCACACCTCGCCGAGGATGCGCCCGCCGCCCTCCACCGGATCGTGCACCCAGTGGTCGGACGGGATGAAGCCCGCATTGACCCGGTAGTTCATCACCAGCGGATGGGTGCGGCCGGCGAAGTGGCGCTCGATCTTGCCCACCAGCGGCGCGAAGCGGCGGTTGAAGCCCACCATCACCTCGCGCCGGGCCGTGGCCCGGGCGGCGCTGATGCGCTCCAGGTCCGCTTCGGTGAGGGCCAACGGCTTCTCGGTGAAGACGTGCTTGCCGCCCTCGAGGGCCTGCACCACCAGCGGAGCGTGCAGGTGGTGGCGCGTCAGCACGAAGACCGCGTGCACGTCGGGGTCGGCGATCACGTCGGCGGCCGACGCCACCGCCCGGCGGAAGCCGTACTGCTCACCGATCCGGCGCGCCGTCATGCCGCCTGCCGAGGCGATCGCCACCGGCTCGTTGTTGCCGGCGGCCTTGAGCGCCGGCAGCAGCACCGACTGGCCGAAGCTGCCGGCGCCGATCAGACCCACGCCGATGCGGTCGGCCGCGATCGGCTCGGCGCGCAGCGGCACCTGGGGCTCGGGCGGGGCGAGGGCGACCTCGTCGTCGGCGCCGTAGCCGAGCAGCACGCCCAGGTAGGGCTCGCGTCCGCTCGAGATCAGGTCATAGGCGGCCAGCGCGTCGGAGATCTCGTAGCGGTGGGTCACCAGCGGCTCGGTGCGCAGGCGGCCGTCGGCGACCAGATCGAGGAACGCCTCCAGATTGCGCTGCTCGGTCCAGCGCACGTAGGGCAGCGGGTAGTCGAAGCCGCGCTCCTCGAAGTCCGGGTCGTAGCGTCCCGGGCCGTAGGACATGGACATGCGCAGGTCGAGCTCCTTGCGGTAGTAGGTCGAGCGCGGCACCTCTATGCCCACCAGCCCCACCACCACGACGCGACCGCGCAGCCGCGCGATCTCGCCGGCCTGCGCCAGCGGCTCGGCGCTCGGCGTCGAGGCGGCGACCAGCACCGCGTCGAAGCCCTGCCCCCGGCAGAACGACTCGCCGGTGGCCTCGAGATCCGCCGAGACCGCGCGCTGGGCGCCCAGCTCCTGGGCCAGCTTGGCCCGCTCGGGATTCGGGTCGAAGCCCAGCACCTGGCAGCCGTTGGCGCGCAGCAGCTGGACCGTGAGCTGGCCGATCAGCCCCAGACCCAGCACGGCGACGCGTTCGCCCAGGGTCGGCTCCGCCTGGCGCACGCCCTGGAGCGCGATGGCGCCCACCGTGGCGAAGGAGGCCGCCTCCATCGAGACGCCCTCGGGAACCGCGGCCAGCAGGTTGCGCGGCACGTAGTTGTAGTCGGCGTGGTTGGCGTAGCCGGCGCCGGCGCAGGCCACGCGATCGCCCACGCGGAACTCGTGGACGCCCTCCCCCACCTCGACCACCACACCGGCGCTCGAGTAGCCCAGCGGGATCGGCGTATCGAGCTTGGTCTGGACCTTGCGCAGCGTGTTCATCACGCCCTGCTTGCGGGCGGTCGCGACCACCTTGCGCACCAGGTCGGGACGCGAGCGGGCCTTGGCCAGCAGGTTCTTGCGGGCCAGGTCCACCACCATCTTCTCGGTGCCCGCCGAGACCAGCGAGCGCACCGTGCGCACCAGCACCCCACCGGCCCGCACGGACGGCGGCGGCACCTCTTCCACCTTCATCTCGCCGGTGCGGTAGGACTGGATCAGCTGGCGCATGCAGCGGCGTCCGATGAGTCGCGCTCGATGGCGCCCTTCCAGCCCGGATGCGCTTCGAAGCGGAGGTTCACCTCGATGTCCGAGAAGCGCAGCTCGCGCTCGCCCTGGTCGTCGAGCCACAGCACCGGCAGCGCTTCCGCGTCGCCGCGGAACTGGGTGATGCGGACGCCGCCGGCCAGGTCCTGCACCGCGTGGGCGAGCAGCGGCACCTTGCGCCAGTCGAAGCCCATGATCCAGGTGAGCACCACGTCCACCGCGCCGGGATCCTCGCCCGCCGCCAGCAGGCCCACCGGTCGGGCGCTGGGGCCCATGGGGCCGTCGCCCTCGCCGGCCACCACGCCGTCGTACACGTTGAGCACCTTGCGATGCGGCGCACCGCCCAG
>JBFGIM010000134.1:0-7892 GCA_041577695.1 Myxococcota bacterium
CCGAGCCCGAAGATCGCGGCGCCCGCGAACAGCGCCGCCTCCCCTGCGGCGAACGCGATCCAGACCAGACCAGCGAGCTGGGTGCCGAAGGAGATCCATACCGCGACCCGCGGGTCCACCCGGTCCACCAGCCGCCCGAACACCACCTTGCCCAGGACGCCCGCTCCGGCGCAGGTCGAGAGCAGCCACGCCGCGCGCACCGGCTCGATCCCCAGGTCGGTGGCGTGGGGCACCAGGTGGATCAACACCGCCGACACTGAACAGAACGAGAGCGAGAAGGCCAGCGAGATCGCCCAGAATCGGGGCTCGCGCAACAGCTCGCGGGTGCGCCAGGGACGGTCCGTCGCGTGCGCTGGCGTCGCAGGGTCGGGCGGCGGCGCGCCATCGGGCTGGAGGCCGACGTCTTCAGGGCGGTTCACCGCCCAGATCGCTACCGGCGGGGTGACCAGGCACAGCGTGGCCACGGCGTAGAGGGCAAAGCTGCCGCGCCAGCCGTAGGACGCGATCAGGGCGGTGGCAATCGGCGGCATGGCCAGGCCCGATAGCGAGATCCCCATGGTGGCAACGCCGAGCGCGGTGCCGCGCCTCGCCACGAACCAGTTGGAAACCAGCGTGGCGGCGGTGATGCCGCCCATGCACACGATGCCCAGCGCCACCAACGAGGAGAGGATCAGGTAGAACTGCCAGAGCGCGCCGATCTGGGAGGCGAGCGCGAAGCCCGCCGCCGTCGACAGCGATCCGCACAGCATGATGGTGCGTATCGAGGAGCGGTCGAGCGAGCGCCCCAGATAGGGCGACAACAGCGCGCCCACCACGTTGGCGAGCGAGATGCCGAAGCTCACCGCCAGTCGCGAGCCGCCGAAGTCGGCCGCCAGGGCCTTGAAGAAGATGCCGTAGGAGTAGAAGAAGAAGCCGGTGGCGACGAAGTCCGCGACGAAGGCGACGCCGACGATCCGCCAGCCATAGAAGGCCGGCACCTAGACCCGCGTTTCGCTGCCCGCCTCCGAGGGGGTCTGGGCGGGAGACTCCGGGTCGAGCAGAGGCTCCAGCTCGTCGCCCGGGTCGGTCCCGGCCGCCTCCGCGGGTTCCGGTCCCGCGTCGTCGGTCTCCTTCGACGCCTCGGGCAGCGCCGCCTGGGCGAGGCTCGGGGCCAGCAGATTCGATCCGTCCGGACACAGGCTCTGGGCGCCCTCGGCCAGGTGTTCGTAGACGGCGCGGTACTGGAGGGTCAGATCGTGCAGCAGGCGGGACGTGCCGTCGAAGTGTTCGGCAACCCGCTTCCGGTACTGCTCGAGCTCTTCGCGAGTGGTGGCGAGCTCGTGCTCCGTCTGGCGCAGCCTCGCCGTATTCTGCCGCGCACCGAATACCGCAAGACCGATGCCGGCGAGGAAGGCGAGCAGGCAGGCTCCGAGGAGGATCAGGATCTGCTGGGTTTCCGGCGTCAATTCGTTCTCCCCGTGGCAGGCGCCTCGGGGATACTAGGGAAAAGTCGGGTCGCCGTGAACCTCTCGCAGCGAGGCGCCGACGCGCTCGATCTCCCGGGCGGCGGCCTCGGTGGCGTCGCCGCAGCGCCCCACCTCGCCGGCGGCCCCGACGGGGAGCGTACCGGAAGCGACAAGAGCGCGTGTCTCGTCCGCGATCCAACGCAGCGCCAGCAGCGCACGCTCGGCGCGATCGCGGCTCTGCTGCCCCTCTGCGTGTGCGGGCGCCGCAAGCTCCGCTGTCGGCAGCATCCGGTCGCCGTGGCGCGCGCGCCGGCGATCCAACCATCGTTGCAGTCCCCGGGGCATGGCGCTCCTCCCGCCACACCCATCGGGTCATCACGGCGCGGGCTTGAAGCGCCCGCGCCGGTTCAGGAAGCCGGCTCTTCGTCGAGCGCTTCCTCGAGGCTCTCCAGTACGTTGCCCTGCGGGTCCGCCAGCACCGAGCAGATCGCCTCGTCGGCGCCCGCGCTCGACACGATCACCAGGAAGCGATCGCTGGGCGGCTCGGCACTCGCGAAGACTCGCGCCACCCGCTCGCAGTCGAGGCCGAGGGGATTGCCGGGCTCCGTCTCGCACTGCACCAGCTTGTTCGCGAGCTCCTCGAGCTCCGCGCCCTGGCCGGCCCATTTCTCGGCGAGCGCCGCCGCGCGGCCCAGGTCCAACGCCAACGCCACCTGGCAGCCTTCGGCCACCAGCGCGTCGTGGCCGGGGCCCGTCTGCGATTCGACGGCCGACTGCACCAGCCCGCGGAGATCCTCGTCCTGCATCAAGAAGTATGCGCCCACCGCACAGGTGCCGATGGCGAGCGCGCCCAGCCCGAGCAGGACGTAGATGAAGATGCGGAATCCACTTCGTCCCGAGGGACGCGCATCGATCGGTCCCGGTCCCGTGTCGCCCATGCTCGTTCTCCTTGGTTCGGCGCGTCGCCGCGCCGCAGTTCAGGTCAGCCCGCCGCGCGCGCCGCCGTCACGCGTGGGTCGGTCGCACCCGCTCCGGGTGGCCCGACCAGGTCCAGGCGAAGCTCTCGCGGCTCACGCCGAGCATGGCGTTCTCGAGCGCCTGGGGGTGGATGAAGAGGTTGTCGGGCGCCGGCTCGTCGCGGGGGCCGGTCCAGTGCAGCGGCGCGTGCTCGAGCAGCCGCTCGCGGATCGCGGCCAGGTCGGGCGCCTCGGCGTAGAACATGTAGAAGCTGGGCCCGCGGCGCTGGAAGTAGCGACCCATGGTCCGGCCCGGGTCGGTGGGCGTCACGGTCTCGATGCGGTCCAGGCGATCCGGGTCGAAGAGGGTGAGCGTACCGTCGTAGCCGTATTGATCCGAGCGGATCGGCACGAAGTTCGCGGCGTCGAGGTCGAAGATCTTGACGAGCCGGTCCACGGCGCGGCGATGACCCCGCATCAGGTGGGTGACTTCGTAGATGCGCGTGAGCAGGCCTGCGGGCTCGCGCGGCTCGGCCTGCGAGAGCACCAGGCGCAGCCCCGGGATCCCCAGCCACTCGCCGGTGATGAAGAGCTGCTTGCCCTCTGCCACGTGGTGGATGGCGACTGCGTCGAGATGGGCGCGCACCCGGTCTAGGTCGGCCACGGCCAGGCCCACCGCGAAGATCGCCGTGCGCGAGCGCGACACGAACTGGGCGGTGGTCCCGAGACCATGCGGCTGGAGCAGCTCGATCTCGCTGGTGCCCGCGCGCAGCACGGTGCGGTCGGCGGCCAGGGCATCGATCCGGTCCTCGCGCACCGCCTCGGCGCCCAGCAGCTGGTTCCAGCGCTCGGCCGCGACGCGGCGGCTCATCACCGCCAGCTGGATGCGATCGACTCCCAGGATCATGCGTCTCTCCCCCGATGGCCGTCCGCATCCTACCCGATGGCGCCGGGGATCGCGTGCCCAACGGGTGCGGCCATGCGATGCTGGGTCGCGGAGGAACGCCTTGTCCGTATCGAGCGGGGTCGTCCGGATCCGACGCTTCGCGTCGCAGCAGCTCCCCTCGAGACTGATCCTGCTGCTGTGGCTCGCCGCGGTCCCGGCGCGAGCGGGCGAGCAGAGCGTCGTCCTGCTGGTGTTCGACGGCTTCGCGCCCGAGGTGGTCGAGCGCTTCGAGACCCCCGCCCTCGACCGGATGCGCCGGGAGGGCGCATGGTCGCATCACCTGGTGCCCGCGTTTCCGACCATCTCGCTGATCAATGGAGTCACGCTCTCCACCGGTTGCTGGCCTGCGCGGCACGGGGTCGTCACCAACAAATTCCTCGACCCGGATCGTGGACTCTATGACCACTCACCCGACGCCGACTGGCTGCTCGGATGCGAGCACCTGCACCAGGTGGCCGAGCGGCAGGGCGTGCCCGCCGCGGCGCTGGCCTGGTACGGAGCGCACTCGGAGACCCGTGGCCCGTTGGCGCGCTACGTCGAGCCGCCCGGCAAGGTCTGCAACGAGCTGCTGGAACCGGGCGACCGACGCCGCGCCGACGAGGTGGTGCGGCTGCTGGGATTGCCCGCCGCGGAGCGGCCCCGACTCTTGCTGGCCTACTTCTGCGGCCCGGATGGCGCCGAGCACTTCACTGGCACCGCGTCCGAGGAGACGCGCCTGGCCGTCGAGCAGAGCGACGCGATCATCGGCCGGGTGATGGAGGCGATCGAGGCGTTGCCCGACGCCGGTCGTTTCAGCGTGATCGTCACCACGGACCACGGCATGCGCGACGTCACCCACGTGGTCAACATCGAGCGCATCCTGCGACGCCACGGCATCGACGCCGAGCCCGTCTCCACGGGTACGACCTCCTTCCTCTATCTCGCGGACCCCACCCGGGTGGACGCGGCGTTCGAGCGGCTCTCTCGCTACGACGAGTTCGAGGTGTTGCGTCCCGACGCGCTGCCCGCGTACGCCCGTCTCGGCAACGGCGAGCGACTGGGCCACCTGATCGTCTCGGCCCGCCCGCCCTACTTCATCGAGGACCTGTCGTCGTGGCCGGGTTGGCTCCAGTGGCTGGGCCGCTGGGGGCCCGACTTCCTCTGGGCGCGCATCTCGCTGAAGGCGTCCCACGGTTATCCGCCCGACGTGGAGGGCATGCACGGCATCTTCTACGCCTGGGGCGCGGGGATCGCGCGCGGGCGAGAGCTGGACCGGGTGCGCAACGTGGACGTCCACCCGACCGTGACCCACCTGCTGGGCATCGAGCCCGGACGCCCGGTGGACGGGGTCGTGGAGCGGGGCCTGCTCGTCCCGTGAGCCGGGAGACGCCCTGGATCTTCGGCTACGGCTCCCTGGCCTGGCGGGCCGACTTCGACTTCGTGGAGGCGCGCGTCTGCGTCCTCGAGCACTGGTCGCGCCGCTTCTGGCAGGGCTCCACCGACCACCGGGGCGTTCCGGGCGCCCCGGGACGGGTCGTCACCCTGGTGCGCGAGCCCGGGGCGCGCTGCTTCGGCCGCGCCTATCGACTGGCCGCGGAGCGCGCCGAGCCCGTGATCGCCCAGCTCGACCACCGCGAGCGCGGCGGCTACGAGCGGGTGTCGGTCGAGCTGCGCTTTCCGGAGCACGGGCACGCCCCGGCCCAGGGACTGATCTACCTGGCGACCGCCGAGAACCAGAACTACCTGGGCCCCGCGCCGCTCGGAGAGATCGCGCGTCAGGTGCGCGACGCGCGCGGGCCCAGCGGCGCCAACCGCGAATACGTGCTCGAGCTGGCGGCCTTCCTGCGCGAACACGGCGCCGAAGACCCGCACGTCTTCGCGCTCGAGCAGCTCCTGCTCGAGCGCTCCTGAGGGTTGCGCCGCCTCGGAATCTCGAACGGGAGCCCGGCCTAGTCCCCGCTCTCGGGCGCCCTGTCGGACACCCGCTTGCCGCGCAGGGTGGTCCGGGTCGGCGTGTACTCCTCTCCCTCGGCCGGCTGGTTGGCGAGGTCCACCACGAGGACGTCGTTGACCCAGCGCGCCGACCAGGTCGTCACGATGCGCCGGCCCACCGAGCGCGGGATGAAGGCGAAATCGGTATCGATGTTGGGAACCGTCTGCATCACGAGCTGGGTGTCGGCGGTGCCGCTCAGCGTGTCGCCCTCCACCTTGCCCTTGCCGCTGCCGATGACGTCCGCGCGGATCGCGCCGCCCTCGGTCGGGTACTGGGTCGAGAGCTTGGCGTTGGTCGAGTACATGCCGTCCTTGGCGACCAGGACGACGGTCCCTTCGATGCGGCGCGTGTCGCCAGTCACGATGTCCACCGTCATGCCCGTCACGTCGTAGCGTCCCTCGAAGGGGTCGTCCTCGGCGCCCGCGTTCGGGGCCGAGAGAAGCAGCCAAGCCGTTGCCACGACGAACCATCGCGCCAGATTCCGGGGGGCCATGTGCGTTCCTCCTGCTGTCGGCAGTCAGGATTCTACGCGCATTCACCGCGAAAGAACAGGCCGTCGACCCGCGTGGTCCCCGGCCCTCAGGCGCTGCGAGCCTCGGCGATGGCGCACAGGCCGTCGTCCTCGATCCCCAACGGGAGATTCAGGTAGTTGAAGTAGTTCTCGATGGCGTTGAGGATGGTCAGCTCCACCACGCCGCGCTCGTCGAAGTGCTTACGGAGCTCGGCGAAGGTCGCGTCCGACGCGCGCCGGGTGGCGTTGACTTCCTCGACGTAGGCGAGGGCCGCACGCTGGCGATCGTCGAAGAGGGGACTGCTGCGCCACTCGGGCAGCGCGTTGAACTTCTCGAGGCCCAGGTGCTTCTGGACCGCCTGGGCGCGACCGATGTCCACACAGAAGGTGCAGTGGTTGATCATCGCCACGCGGCACTGCACCAGCAGTCGCGTCTCGGCGTCGAGCCGCAGCCCGCCCTGGAGCAGCCTCACCAGCGCGTAGGCCACGTTGTACATGCGGGGCACCCGGTTGTAGATCACGCGCGCCGGCATGATCACGGCGCCGAGCTGACGCCGCATCATCCAGGAGGCGATCCTCCCCAGCCAGGTCGGAGCGCGGTCGATGGGTTCGAGTCGCATGGTTCTTCTCCTCGGGGTGGGCGCGGTCAACGCGCGAGCTGCGGCGGGGACGGGCCGCGCAGTCGCAGGAACAGGGCGATCAGCAGCAGGGCCGGCAGGTATACGCCCGGCAGGTCCAGCCACCAGTGGTGCGCGTCCACGAAGCCGCGCACGGTGTCGTAGACGTGCAGCACGGCGTGGGCGGTCAGGAAGAACGCCGCGACGCCGACCAGCGGTAGGCGCCAGACCGGACGCCAGGCCGCCCACAGCAGCGCCAGCGCCACGGCGCCGAAGGCGCAGCCGATGTCGCGCACGAAGTGCTCGTTGTAGGGCCCGAAGTCGGGCACCGCGGCGGGCAGGTCGCGATACCAGCGACCGGGATCGACGAGCATCCACACGGCGTTGACCGCCATCCCCACGCCCAGGACGACGAGCAGCCAGAAGGTCGGATCGCGGCGAGCGGTCGAGGTCATCAGCGTCTCCCGTTCGAGAAGTGCCGGCGCAACAGCGCCCCCAGGCGGGTCACGGCCTCCCGGAGGCGGTCCGGGTCGAGGGTGGCGAAGGAGATCTGGAGGCCCGGCGCGCCTTCGTCGCCCAGCCAGAACGCGTCGCCGGCGCCGTAGGCGATGCCTTCGCCCAGCGCCGCGGCGGTGAGCGCGTCGTGGTCCACGGGCCGTTCGAACCCGACCCACACCGCGCTGCCGCCGGCGGGCGCGCTCCAACGGGCCTGGGACGGGAACTCCGACTCCAGCGTCTCGAGGACGTCGGCGACGCGCTCGGCATGGCGCTTGCGCACCCGGCGCACGTGGCGCTCGAGCACGTCGCTCCGAAGCAGCTCGGCCAGGGCCATCTGGTCCACCAGCGACGGCTGGAAGCTCGCCGCCAACCGCGCGCGCGCGAGCGCGGCCAGGAGCGGACCGGCCGCCACCGCGTAGCCCAGGCGCAGGCCGGGGAAGAGTGCCTTCGAGAAGGTGCCGACGTAGACCACCTGCTCGCCCGGGTCGAGCTGCTTCAGGGCCGGCGCCGCGGGTCCGCCCAGGCGCAGCTCGCAGTCGTAGTCGTCTTCGAGGATCGGGAGCTGGGCGCCTTCGGCCAGCTCCAGCAACGCTTCGCGCCGCGCGCCGGACAGTGCCACCGTGGTCGGCAGCTGGACCGCCGGCGTGGTGTACAGCAGCTTGGGCCGGCGCGTGCGCAGGATGCGCTCGAGCTCGTCCACACGGAGCCCGTCGGCGTCGACGCCCACGCCGATCAGCTGCGCCTCGCAGGCCCGGAACGCCAGCGCCGCGCCGAAGTAGCCGGGCTCCTCCATCAGGGCCACGTCGCCGGGGTCGAGCAGCGCGCGGGCCACCAGGTCCAGCGCCTGCTGGCTGCCTGTGGTCACCAGCACTTCCTCGGCCCGGCACCGGATGCCGCGGCTCGCCAGGGACGCGGCGATTTGGCGCCGCAGCCGCGGCTCGCCCTCC
>JBFGIM010000135.1:0-7829 GCA_041577695.1 Myxococcota bacterium
CTGGCGCCGGGTGCGGCGCCGCCTTTGCTGGTGGCGCCGCTCGACAGCGGAGCACCCCCCCTGGGCACGCTCGCGGTGTGGGGGCGGAGGGCGTCGGAGCGCGGTGACCACGGGAGCTTCGACGCCGACGACTGCGCTCTTCTCGAGCGACTGGCACGCTTCGTGGCCGCGGCATGGCGACGGGGTCTCGCGCAGCAGCCCGTGGAGGCCCCGACCGAGACGGGCCCGGGCACGTCGCAGGGCGCCCTGCGTCGCCGTCTAGACGAAGAGATCCAGCGCGCCCGCGTGAGCGGCGAGTCGCTGGCCGTGCTGCGCTTCGCCCTCGAGAACCTCGACGCGCTCGACCCGTCCAGCGCCGCACCGCGCGCAGCCCGCGCCCTGGAGGCCGAGCTGCGCGCCTTCGACCGCGTCGCACCTGCGGAGCCGGGTGCGTGGTGGGCGCTGCTACCCGCCCTGGGACCGGTTCCCGCCGAACACCTGGCGCGGCTGGCGCGCGCGGTCTCCGAGCGGGTGGCGAAGGACGAGGCCGGGGAGCCGGTGCGCAGCGTCCTCACCTTCGGCTACGCGATCCACCCCGGCGACGGCGAGAACCGCGACGCGCTGCTCGAGCGCGCCTCGCAGCCGCGCATCCGCATGCTCTAGCCCGGGGCGGGTTCAGGCAGACGGGTGGAGCGGGCGCCAGGGCAGGCCGTGGGCGTCGGCGACGCCCTCGCACACCAGCTCGCCGCGCCACACGTTCGCTCCCAGCGACAGCGCCGGCTCGTGCTCCAGGGCCTCCTCGACGCCCAAAGCGGCCATCCGCTCCAGATACGGCAGCGTGCTGTTGGTGAGTGCGAAGGTAGACGTGCGCGGCACGGCCGCCGGCATGTTCGCCACGCCGTAGTGCACGACCTCGTGGACCCGGTAGGTCGGATCGGCGTGGGTGGTGGGCCGGATCGTCTCGATGCAGCCGCCCTGGTCGACGGCCACGTCGGCCACCACCGAGCCCGGCTCCATCGAAGCCACCATCGCTTCGCTGACCAGCTGCGGCGTGCGCCGGCCGCTCAGGTAGACCGCGCCGATCACCAGGTCGCTGCTGGCCACGGACCGCTCGAGATTGGCGGGATTCGAAAAGAGCGTGTTGAGGTCGCCGTGAAAGAGATCGTAGACGTAGGTGAGCCGGCGCAGGTCCACGTCGAGCACGTCGACCTCGGCTCCCAGGGCGTGCGCCACGCGCACCGCGTTGATGCCGACGGTACCGGCGCCGATCACCGTGACGCGGCCCCGCATCACGCCCGGCACGCCGCCCACCAGGATGCCCTTGCCGCCCTTGTCGCGTTGGAGGAGCGTCACCCCGATCTGAACCGCGAGACGTCCCGCCACCTCGCTCATGGGCGCCAGCACCGGGAACGAGCCGTCGGGCACCTGGATCGTCTCGTAGGCGATCGCGATCACGTCGGCGGCCAGCAGCGCCTCGGTCAGCGCGCGGTTCGGCGCCAGGTGCAGGTACGCGAAGAGCGTCTGGCCGCTGTGCAGCAGGGCGACCTCTTCGGCGTTGGGCTCCTTCACCTTGATGACGAGCTCGGGCGCGCTCCAGGCTTCCTCGCGCTCGACCACCCGCGCCCCGGCCTCGCGGTAGGTATCGTCGGCGAAGCCGCTGCCCTCGCCTGCGCCGCGCTCGACTGAGACCTCGTGGCCGGCCGCCACCAGCACGCGGGCTCCGGCGGGCACCAGGCCGACCCGGTACTCGTGGTTCTTGCTCTCGCGGGGCACGCCGATCCGCACCGCGGACCTCCTAGCGGTAGGCCTCGATCAGGATCTTCGCGATCTCCGGGCGCAGGATGCGCGGGTCGGGCGGCTCGCCGCTCTTGAGCTGCGCCCGCACCTGGGTTCCGCTGATCGAGAAGGGCTTCTCCTCGCCGTGGCGCTCGGTCAGATCCACCCGACCCATCGACTCGTAGAACGCAGCAAAGCCGATCTTGCAGGGCTTCAGGTGCAGCTCGCCGGGAAGCGAATCGAAGATCTCCTGGGCTTCGAAGTCGCCCCAGATCGGGCTGCCGTCCTCGTAGGGCGCGTCGGCGTGCTTGCGCCCGATCACGAGGTCCGAGAAGCCGTGGTTCTGGCGGTACACGGCGTGCATCATCGCCTCGCGAGGCCCGCCGTAGAACATCTTGATGTCGAGGGCGATCACCTCGAAGACCTCGGTGATGTCGTAGCCGGCGCGCTTCCACAGCCCCTCGTCCTTGTCCCCCTGACCGAGCAGTCCGCGGTCGTGGAGCTCGCGGTAGCAACGCATCCGGGTCGCGGCGGGAACGTCGTCGCCCTTGAGCTCGCCCACCAGCGGGTTCAGCACCACGCCGGTGAAGTAGCCCTCGCCCGTCAGTCGCTCGGCTCCGGCCACCAGCGCGTACTCGTGGGCCCGATGCAATGGGTTGCGGGTCTGGAACGCCAGCGCCCGTTGCCACTTGCGTTCGCGGATCAGCGCACGGGTGAGCCGCGGCGAGAGCATGGCGCCGCCCCACGCCGGGTCGGGAACCTGGGGCAAGGTGCGGATGCGACCGCCGACCAGCTTGGTCCGCTGGTCGGTCTCGACCATCCGCCCACCGGGATGGTCGAAACGGTCGGTGCCGTAGACGCCCTTGACGTACTTGATCTTGTCCCAGTCGAAGACGTCCAGGTCCTCGAGGATGGCGACCACCCCACCCGCCGCGTCGCGCACGGCGGCCGCAGCGCCCGGCGCCAGGGACGCCGCCTCGGCGTCGGTGGCGGGCAGCGAGAGCGGGATGCCCCAGGCGTAGCGGCCGCCCTCGGAGAGCACCACGCCCTCGTCCAGGACGCGGTGCCAGCTCTCGGCGTTCATCGGTCCCTCGAGCGGCGAGAGCGTCCCGTCGCCCAGCCGGTAGACCGTGGAGAGGTCCGCCCGGTTCACCTGGAGGGTGGGGAGCTTCTCGGCCTCGGCGACGAAGCGCGCGCGTTGGGAGAGGGGCACCACGCGATCCACGGGCTCGCGCAATCCCCCGTGCACCGGGACCAGATCGACATCCGCTCGTTCCGACATGCTTCCTCCTGAACGTGAACCGTTCTCTACCAGACCGGCGCCGCAGCGTCTCCCTGCAGCAGCAGGGGCCGACGGCCGCTGCCATCCCACCGCCTCACCCAGAGGCGCTGACGGGTTTCCTCTTCGGCCACGAAGGCGACGTACGCCCCGTCGGGCGAAACCGTGGGATCCCGCTCTGCGTCGAGGGTGGGAATCCCGATCGGCGCCTTGCCGCCGCCCTGCGCGCGCACGCGCCACAGACGATGTCCGCCGGAGCTGGGGGCGGCGAACACCACCCACGCCCCGTCGGGCGAGAAGGACGGCTCCTGGCCGCGTGCCAGCAGGCGCGGCGCTGCGTCGGACCCGAGCTCCAGGGCCGCCACGTGCATGGCGCCGTCGGGACCCAGGGTGGCGAAGGCCACGTGGCCTCCGGTGGGCGAGCAGGCCGGCTGAACGTCCCAGGGGCCGTCGGTGAGCGGCTCGAAGGCGCCGCCCTGGCGTCGTTGCAACAGCTTGACCGTGGCGCGGGTGCCACTCATCCGAAGCTCCGCGGCCACCAGCAGGCCGTCGGGTCCGAGGCAGCCCATGGGATGCTCGATCGAGTCCGGCGTGGCGATCTCCACCTCTCCGCTGTGTCGGTCCCAGACGAAGAGCTGCCGCTGACCGCGCCAGTTGCCCTGGATCAGCAGCTGGTTGCGGTCGGGCGACCAGTCGAGCGGGCGCGCCTGGGTCGGAGCGTCGGCGACCGGCGTGACGGACCCGGTGCGCGGGTCGAGCAACGCCAGCCGCCCGTCCAGTCCCACCAGACGTCGCCCCGCGTCGGTCGTGCCGCCGTAGCGCGCGTCGAGCGTCTCCAGCCGCGCGATGCCCTCGCGCTGGGGCAGGTTGCGCTTGTTCTGGTCGTTCAGCAGATCGACGCGCTCGAGGGCCTCGGTCTCGGTCCAGTACACCACCGCGACGGCAGAGTCGGGCAGCCGGGTCATGTCGAGCCGGGCACGCGTGGCGCAAGCCAACGTCGTCGCCGCCACCAGCACCAGGATCGCCGCGGAGAGACGTTTCACGATGCGACGTTCACCAACGCCAGGCCGAAGAAGCGCCGGGTGTCCGGGTCGCGCCGGAACAGCGCCCGCTCCGAGACCACGCCGCCGACCACCGCCACCACCAGGTGATCGGCTTCGGGGAACGGAAAGAGCGGCTGCTCGGCGAACTCCTGGTCGATCTCCGAGAAGTACGCGCCACAGTTGACGTGGGAGTGGTAGACCGCCGTCACGCGCTCGCCCCGTGCCTCCGCCTCTTCTTCGGCGCGCATGTAATCCTGTTCGTTCATGTAGAAGGCGTCTCTTCCATCGCGCGGGTACGTCTCGGGGTCGCGCTGGTGGTGGCGTGTCATGTCGTTCCGACAGCGCACCACTCGGCGGTACGGCTGCTTCTCCTCGCCGAGGAGCAGCCCGCAGCATTCCTCGGGCGCCGCTTCTCGTGCGTGGGCGAACACCTCGTTCAGCACCGGAGTTGCGATCGCGATCGGCTCCCGGGCCGTGTCCACCTCGATCCGCTTGCGCACGTCAGAGCCCTCACGTCCCGGGCGATCGAGTCACCGCCGGAGATCTTCGCGGAGGGCGGGATCCAGCCTCTCCCGAGGGGAGGCGGGAGTCTAGAGGATGGGGCGGGCGTGGGCGAGGCGGGTGCGGGACGCGCTTGTGGAGGCCGATGGCGTCGAGCATCTTGAGCGGCATGGCCGCCCCGCCCGCGCCCCCTCGCATCGACCCACGCCATGAGTGACCCCGCCGAAGCTCGGCCGGTCCGACCCAACGGCCTCGAGGTTCGCGGGCGTCGCCACCAGCTCGGTTGGTCGCCGCGCGATCTCATCCGCGCGATCGGCGAGGCCCAGCGACGCGCTACCGGATTGCCGGAGACGATCACGCCGCATCTGCTCCGCGGCGTCGAGGAACAGAACGAAGTCATCCCCTACGCGACGCTGTGTCTGATCGCCGCGGGACTCGACTGCAATCCGATCGATCTCGAGACCGTCCCCGCCCGCGGCGACGGCTAGATGAAGTACATGTGGCCGTCGTCGCCCGCCCGGCGCACCGAGTTGCGGGCGGCCTCGCGGCACATGCCGGCGAGCGTGGTGTCGGCGAGCAGACCCGACACCTGGCGCGCGAGCTGCGGCCACAGGAACTCGGGCCGGTACGGAATCGGCCCGTCGTCCGCCTCGGCGAACCAGCGCGCGCGGGGGCCCTCCATGGCCTCCAGGATGTCCCTGAGCGAGATCTCTTCGGGAGGGCGCGCCAGCACGTAGCCACCGCCCGGCCCGCGCTTGCCGGTCACCAGGCGAGCGCGCCGCAAGCGCTGGAAGATCTGCTCGAGGTAGCGGGCGGGAATGCGCTGGCGCTCGCCCACGATCCGGACCTGGATGGGCGTTCCCCGGCCGTTGTAGGCCAAGTCGAACAGCCCACAGATCGCATAGCGGACCTGGAGGGAGAGCCGCATTTCCTCTTCAGGATGGACAGCGCCCTCGCCAACGTCAAGCTGACGCGATAGCCTGCGATGACCCCTTCGCCCGCACATCCCCATGCTCCATCCCGCACGGCGGCTCCTCCCCGCTGCGCAGAACCGCGCGGCACCGAGCCCGCGCAAGGGACAGGTGTGTCCGAACCCAAGCCGATCGCCGGCACCATTGCCGACCGTCCGGGCGTTCAGGAGTCGCGGCCTTCGGCGCAACGCGCTCCCGCCTCGGTGATCGCGCCCTTCCTGGACGCGATCCGCTCCCAGGACGGCCTGCGGAACGCCTGGCGCCATTGCGAGGTGCTCCCGGCCGAGCCCGGCGCCTGGAGCGAGGGGCTGCCGGCGGGCTACGAAGGACTCGAACAGGCGCTGGCCCTCCGCGGGATCGACGCCCTCTACCGGCACCAGGCGCGCGCCTTGGAGCACCTCGAGAAGGGCGCCGACGTGGTCCTGGCGACGCCTACCGCCAGCGGCAAGACGCTGGTCTACAACCTGCCGGTGCTGCGCGCGCTCTGCGAAGGGCGGCCGGCCCGGGCGCTCTATCTCTTCCCGCTCCGCGCACTCGAGCGCGATCAGCGCGGGCGCCTCGAAGCGGACGTGCGGGCGCTGGGTCGCGATCCGGCCGGCGTGGTCGAAATCTACGACGGCGACACACCCCAGGGCCGCCGCACGCGGATCCGCAAGAACCCGCCGCCGGTGCTGATCAGCACGCCCGACATGCTGCACGCCGGCATCCTGCCGCGCCACGCCCAGTGGAAGGAGTTCTTCGAGAACCTGGAGCTGGTCGTGATCGACGAGCTGCACAGCTATCGCGGCGTCTTCGGCGCCCACGTGGCGCAGGTACTGCGCCGGCTGCTGCGCGTAGCGGCCCACCACGGCGCTCGGCCCCAGATCGTGGCCGCCTCGGCCACCATCGCGAACCCCGGCGAGCTGGCCGGCAAGCTGACCGGCCACAGCTTCGAAGTGGTCCAGAGCCACGGGGCGCCGCAGCCCGAGCGCAGTGTCGTGTTGCTGAACCCGGACACCTCGGCCTACACCGCAGCCGCGCGTCTGTTCCGCATCGCGGTGGCGCAGGGACTCCGCACCATCGTCTTCACCAAGGCGCGCCGGGTCACCGAGCTGATCCACACCTGGGTGGTGGACGCAGAGCCGGCGCTGCGCGAGCGGGTCACCTCCTACCGCGCGGGATTCCTGCCGGAGGAGCGCCGCGAGATCGAGCAGCGCCTGTTCTCCGGCGACCTGCTCGGCGTCATCTCGACCTCGGCGCTCGAGATGGGCATCGATGTGGGCGGCCTCGACGTCTGCATCCTGGTCGGGTACCCGGGCAGCCAGATCGCCACCTGGCAGCGGGGGGGTCGCGTCGGCCGCCAACGCGAGGGCGCCATCGTGCTGGTGGCCCAGCCCGACGCGCTGGACCAGTACCTGGTGTCCCATCCGCGTGCACTCTTCGAACGCGCCGTCGAGCTGGCGGTGATCGATCCCCACAACCCCGAGATCGCCGCAGCCCACCTGCCCTGCGCCGCCGACGAGGTGCCGCTGCGGGCCGGCGAGACCTGGCTCCAGGAGCCGGAGGCGGCGGCCAACCTGGCCCGACTCGAGGAGCGCGGTGACCTGTTGCGCAGCGAGGCGGGCAGCGAGTGGTTCTCGGGGCGGCGGCTTCCCCAGCGGCTGGTGAGCCTGCGCCAGGCGGGCGCCAGCTACGCCATCGAGCTCGACGGCGACTTCGAGAGGGCGCCGCTGATCGGCACCATCGGCGCGGGGCGTGTCTTCGCCGAGTGCCACGAGGGCGCCGTCTACCTGCACCGGGGCCGCCAGTACCTGGTGACCGAGCTCGATCCCGACGAGCACCGGGTGCGCGTGCGCGCGGTGGACGTGCCCTGGTTCACCCGCACCACCTCGGAGAAGGAGACCGAGATCCTCACCCGCGAGGGCGCGCGGCCGATCGGCAACTTCCGGCTGGTGCGGGGCAGGCTTCGCGTCACCACCCGCATCACGGGCTTCGAGCGGCGGCGCGTCCACGGCCAGGAGCTGCTCTCGAGCGAGCCGCTCGACCTGCCTCCCACTTCGATCGACACCACCGGGGTCTGGCTCGAGATTCCGGACGAGATTCCGGCTGCGGTCAAGGCGGCGGAGGGGCATCCGATGGGCGGCCTGCACGCGGTCGAGCACGCCACCCTGGGATTGTTCCCGCTCTTCGCGCTCTGCGATCGCCACGACGTGGGGGGCATCACGACGCTCGCGCACCCCCAGGTGGGCCGCGCGGCCATCTTCCTGTACGACGGCCACGCGGGCGGGCTGGGTCTGGCCA
>JBFGIM010000136.1:0-7700 GCA_041577695.1 Myxococcota bacterium
CACGTTGAAGAGGCCTACCTGGACCTTCTCCGTCAGGTCTGGCAGCTCGTTGATGCAGAAGATGCCGCGGTGGGTGCGCGGGAGAAGGCCGAAGTGGAGGGTGAGCTCGTCGCCCAGGGAGCGGCCCTCGGCCACCTTGACCGGATCGACGTCCCCGATCAGATCCGCAATGGAGACGTCGGGGGTGGCGAGCTTCTCGACGTAGCGATCGTCCCGGTGGACCCAGGTGATCTCGGTGTCGTCGCCCGCCTCGGCCACCCGCGCGCGAGCCCACGCGGAGACTGGCGCGTAGGGGTCGTCGTGGATCTCACTGCCGGCGATCGCGGGCATCCACTCGTCCAGCAGCCCGGTGAGCTGGCGGATCATCCGGGTCTTGGCCTGGCCGCGCTCGCCCAGGAAGATCAGGTCGTGGCCGCACAGCAGGGCGTTCTCCACGGCGGGAACCACGGTGTCCTCGTAGCCGAGGATGTTCGTGAAGAGCGGGATGCCATCTCGCAGCCGCGCCATCACATTTGCGCGCAGCTCGGCGCGCACGGGACGCGTGTCGACGCCCGCACCGCGCAGGGCGCCCAACGTGCGGAGAGCGGGGGGGGACCCGGCCATGTCACCTCCGGAAGTGCAGATCACGGTCCAAGGTAGAGGAGGCGACGCTCAGCGGCTCCCGACCCCGGTCAGAAGCCGGATGCGGCGCTGGATGATCTCCAGCCGGCCCCCGTCGTCCACCCTCAGATTCGCGGGCAGGTGCTCCCGGGCGATGGCCGCGCGCGTGTCGGCCAGACGGTCCTCGGGCGCCGGGTGGCTCGAGAGGAACTCCGGAACCGAGGGGCCCCCTTCCCGGATCAGGGTCTCGAAGAAGCTCGGCATGCCGCGCGGGTCGTAGCCGGCCCGCGGCATCACGACGATGGCGAAGTCGTCGGCCTCGCGTTCACCCTCGCGCGTGAAGGAGTTGAGCATGCTGGTGAGCCCGAGCCCGCCGAGCAGATCCGCGGCGCCGGCCGCGTTGCCGCCCGCGAGGATGCCGGCGCCCAACACCATGGCCTGGTGCCCGATGCCGGCGGCGCGGCGCTTGTTGTAGTTCTCGGCCAGGTGCCGGCGGGCGACGTGGCCCACCTCGTGGGCGATCACGCCCGCCAGCTCGCTGACGTTGCGGGCCTTCAGGATCGTGCCGGTGTTGACGTAGATGTGGCCCGCGGGGCCGGCGAAGGCGTTGATCGCGTTGTCGTCGATGACCTCGAAGCTGAACGCGAAGGGCTGCGGCCCGGAGGCGCGCACGATCTGGCGCCCGATGTCGTCCACGTAGTCCACCACCACCCGGTCGCGCAGGAAGCGGAACTCGCGGGCGACCTCGCGCTGGAAGTCCTCCTCGAGCGCCTGCTCGTCGGACACGCTCAGGGTGGCACAGCCGGCGAGGGCGAGGGTCAGCAGCAGCGCAGCGAGGCTAGAGCAGCTCCTGTACATCGAAGTCTCCAGACTTGCGGAGGGTCTCGGTCACGTGGCGAATGATCGAGAGCACCGAGGCATCGAAGGATTCGTTGTCCACGATCGGCACGTGGTGGCGGTCGGCCAGCTCGAGCAGGTGGTCCTGGATGGCGAGAATCTGCGGGAGATTCTCGATGTAGCGGTGCGGGGGACGGCGACTCGCGCGCGCCCGGGCCTCGAAGCGGCGCCGGAAGGCGCCGGCGTCCAGGCTCGACACCATCAGGAAGATGACGTGGGCGACATCGTCGTAGGCGGAGAGGTCGATCGTGCCGGGAACGATCGAGACCCCGTCCAGCACCAGGCTCGAATTCTCGGCCACCGCGCGGTCGAGCATCGCCCGCACTCCCACCGAGACGATCGAGGCCTGGGCCTCGAAACCGTGGATCACCGGATCCTCGCCCGGGGTCGGCGCACCCACCACGCGGTAGGCATCGTAGGACGAGGCGTGGATGGCCGGCACCAGATCCTCGGTCAAGGTGATCCGCAGCACCTGGCGGATCGCGTCGGTCGAAAGCACCCGGTAGATGCCCAGACGGTGCGCCACCTCCAGTGCGAGGGAGGTCTTGCCGCAGCCGGTAGGGCCGCCGAGCAACACGATCACCGGACGCTCGGGGTCCTGGAAGCGCCGCCAGACCAGGTAGCGCTCGGCGGTCCGCGGCCCGAAGCGGGCCTCGAGGCGCTGGTAGGCGAGCCTGCGCAGCTCGGGGCGCTCGATCTCGGTGCTGACGCGGCTGTGGAGCAGGCGCTCGATCTCGCGGGCCACGTCGAAGGCGTCGTTGGGCTCGATGGCGGCGGCCAGCAGCGACTGGGACAGGAATCCCTTCGAGAAGGGGCTGGCGCCGTTCGGACCGGTCACCATCACGCTGCGCGCGATCGGCGCCTTTCCGACATCCACCAGCAGCTGGCGACTCTCGAGCACCTCGTCGACCAGCTTGCCGAGATCTTCGGCGCTGGCGCCGCCCTGGGCGCGCAGCCGCTCGCGAACCGCGTTGGCGGCCGAGTAGGCGTCGTCGAAGGGAAGGCCTCGCGACATCAACGAGTGGACCAGGATGCCCCGCATGAACGGGCGGCGGACGCCCCCCTGGCGGATCCAGATCCGCTCGCGGGCACCGGCCGCGCGGCCCGTGGGCGGCGGCGAACCCTTCTTCTCCTCGGTGGCCATGGGTCGCGAGGCTAACTCACGGCTCCGGGCCCGCACTGCGGCGCTGCCGACCGCGGAGCCCTCGGGCGGATTTGGCATCGGGGAAAACTCCCATCCGAAAGCCAGCGGAATCGAGCTTTTGGCTTGACTCTTGCCGGTCGAGCGACTTACGGTATCCGATAGCGGGCGTGTTTCGGGGGGGTGGTCGTGTCCGCATCGTGGCGAACCCGTTCCGCATCCGAATCAGATGCGGGGCAGCGCGCCGACCACGACCACCACCGTCCCATTCGCCGACCTCCCATGGGACCGTGCCGGTACCCGCCGGCCTCGCGGCTCGAGTGGCCGCGAAACGAGTGACCGACGCTGGCGTCACGGTCCGGCGGATGGGCGGCCGAACTCCGCATTCCACCGGAAGCTCTCCCGCCCGACGGCGGGGTCCTGCACCGTCCGACGCACCGTTCGGAGGCCTGCTCCGGACCGCCCGCCAGCGCATCGGATCGGGAGGATGCGCATGCGTACGATCGCGATCGTCAACCAGAAGGGCGGATGCGGAAAGACCACCACCGCGGTCAACCTGGCCGGCTGCCTCGCCGACGACGGCGAGCGGGTGCTGCTGGTGGATCTCGATCCCCAGGCCCACGCGACCCTCGCGGTGGGTCTGGATCCCGAAGCGCTCGACGCCAACCTCTACGAGGTGCTGGCCGATGCCGACGGAGCGGCGCGGCTCGGCGAGATCCTCGTCCCGATCTGGGAGAACCTCCATCTCGCGCCGTCGGGCATCGTGCTGTCGGCCCTCGAGCAGAAGCTCGCCCAGGAGCGGGCCGAGGCGCGCACCGAGCGACTGGCGGCCGCCCTCGCCACAGTGGCCGACCGCTTCGACTTCGCCCTGATCGACTGTCCGCCCAACGTGGGGTTGCTCACCTTCAGCGCGCTGCGTGCGGCGAGCCAGGTGATCATCCCGCTGGAGACCAGCCACTTCGCCATGCACGGCGTCCACAAGCTGCTCGAGACCCTGACCCTGCTGGGCGAGCGGATCGGACACACACCGAGCGTGCGGATCCTGCCGACGCTCTACGACGGCCGCACCCGCTTCGCACGCGACACCCTGGCGACCATCCGCAGCACCTTTGGCGACCTGTGCTTCGACACGGTGGTGCGCTCGAACGTCAAGCTGCGCGAGGCCGCGCAGCGCGGCGTGCCGATCGTGCGGTCCGCGCGCAGCGCCAATGGCGCGGTGGACTACGGGGCGCTGGCGGTGGAGGTGGCGGTGGAGCCCGCCGACTACGCCCACGTCGCCGAGTCGGCCGGCGCTGCCCCCCGCGAGGTGGTGGTGGAGTTCCGCGACCCGAACGCCGCCGACGTGCGGATCGCCGGGGACTTCAACGGCTGGGTCCCGGACCGGGGCGTCCGCTCGGCCACCGAGCTCGACGGAGAGACACGCGTCTGGCGCAAGGTGCTGACCCTGCCACCGGGCACCTACGAGTATCGCTACGTGGTGGACGGCGAATGGCGCGAAGATCCGGACAACCCGGCCCGCACGCCGAGCCCGACCGGCCCACCCAGCTCGCTCCTCGTCGTGCGGTAGCCGTGCCCCGAGACCTGGCCGAAGTCCTCCACTACTTCCTCCCGGATGCCGAGGGCCGCGCATCCGTGCCGCCGGGGCCCGACCCGGCGTCCCACCCGGTGCTGGCGGTGCCCCTGCCCCGCGGCGACCTGGTTCGCAGCGCGCTCTTCTGGAACCTGGCGGTGGCGGCGGCACGCCTGGCCGGGGGGGTGCGGGTCGTGACGCTGCCGGCACCGGAGGACCCGCCGGTGGCGCCGGAGCCGGGGCGCGGCCCGCTGGGCATCGAGGTGCTGCACGCAGAGGCTGCCGAGCCGTCCGCGCTCGCCGCCTGTGCCCGCGCTGCCGCCCGCAGCGAGGGTCTCGTCATCGCGGCGGTTCCGCCGGAGTGGCTGCGCAAGGCGGCGGATCTCGCGCCGCTGCTGTCGTGGGTGGTGACCCTGGCGCGGCCCGAGCCGCACGAGATGCTCGAGAGCTATGCGGCGCTCAAGCGCGCTGCACTCCAGCATCCCGAGGCGCGACTCGGCGCGTGCGTCTTCGGCGTGCGCCGCGTCGCCCAGGCTCAACGGACCTTCGAGCGACTGGCGCTCACCGTCGAGCGACACCTCGATCGGGAGCTGGTGAGCTACGGCATGCTGATCGACGACGTCCAGCTCTCGCGCTCGGTCGTGAGCCGGCGGCCGATCGCCCTCTCCTACCCCGCGGCGCCCGCCGCACGCGCTCTGACCGACGTGGCGGGAATGTTGCTGGAGGACGCTTGACCGATCCCCACGGCGCGATCCGCGCGCGCGTACGAGCGCGCCTGGGCGGGTTCGATCGTCCGCTGCGCATCCTGGCGGAGGCGGTCTGCGGCGAGGCCGACGCGACCATCGACTGGGTCGCGGTGGAGCCCGACGGACGGGCGTGCGTCGTGCTGGTTGCGGAAGGCGAGTCCGAGCCCGGCCTGGTGGCAGTGGGCCTGGCACAGCGCGCCTGGATCGAGCGCCGTCTCGCCGACTGGCTCCAGCTCGCGCCCACGCTGGGGGTGCGCCGCGAGGTCCGAGCGCGGTTGCTGCTGCTGGCGGGGGCGCACCCGCCGCTGACGGCGGCGGCGGCGCGGGCCGCGGACGCCGACGGAATCACCCTGGCGGTGCTCCCCGAGCTCGCGGGCGGCGAAACCCGCCCGCCGCGTGCGGAGCCGCCCCGGGAGCCGCGGGAGAGACTTCCTGGCCCGGGCTTCCGCACCGGGCTCGGGGAGAACGACCTGGACATCACGCCAGAGGAGCGCGCCACGCTCCTCGACGCTCCGCCCCGAGGGGCCGCAAGCTGAGCTGATCCGTCGCGATTCCGGGGGGTTCCGGTGACGGTTCCCGTTACCGGTGACGTTTTTTGACACCTCTGCACCCTTGCTTCCTACCTATCCCAAGGGAGGTTGGACCCGCTGCCCAGGGGGGGCCGCGCAATGCGGTACGGGCACTGGTCGCCAGGGGCGACCAGGCGGATCTGGGAAAGGGATCGATCGGCATGTCAGCACTGCACGCAGAGAAGCGCCCCCAGCAGGACGCCTTACCCGTTCCCGACGAGGTCCTCGTCGAGCGGATCCGCCGCGGGCACCGCGAGAGCTTCGACGAGCTCTACGACCGCTACTTCAAGCGCGTCTTCAACTTCGTGGCGCGCCGGTTGGGCAATCGCGCGGATACCGAGGAGACGGTGCAGGAGGTGTTCGCCAGCATCTTCTGCTCGCTGGACGGTTTCCGTAACGAGGCTCCCTTCGGCGCCTGGGTCTTCGGCCTCACCCGGCGCACGATCGCGGGTCGCTTCAAGAAGAAGCTGCCGACGACGGTGCCGCTGCTGGACATGGAGCGCGAAGGCACCCTCCAGACCGCGACCTGCGAGCCGAGCCCGCAGGAGGTCTTCGAGTTCAACGAGTGCCTGGACCGCCTGGAGGAGACGCTCACCCAGGAGCTCTCGGCGGATCAGCGCCTGCTCTTCGAGCTTCACCACGTGCACAAGCGCTCGATCCAGGAGATCGCGGCCGAGGTGAGCAAGACCGAGGATGCGGTCAAGTCACATCTCTATCGGGCGCGCAAGTTGATGCTCGCGCGGTAGACTCGCGCGCCGTGAGCGCGATGGCCCACACTCCCGATTCCCTCGCCCTGTGGCAGGCGCCGGCCGCGCCGGGCCCCGCCGCCGGCATCGAGGTGGTGCGTTTCGAGTACTCGAGCCGGGGCGATCGCGTGCCGGCGCGGCTGCTGCTTGCGGCGGACCGCCGAGAACCCGCCCCGCTGATCCTGCTCCAACACGGCGCCGGGGGCGCCAAGAACGCCGCCTACCTGGAGGCGGCGGCGATTCCCTGGGTGCAGCGCGGCGCCGCCGTCGCATCGATCGACTTCCCGCTGCACGGCCAGCGCCACAGCGACAAGCTGAGCGAGTGGTTGTTCGCGTCGCTCGCGGCGTCCGCCCCCGCCACGGCGGGACCCTGGGCCGACCTCTGGCGCGAGTTCGCCACCCAGTCGGTGGCCGACCTGCGGCACGCCCTCGATGCCCTGGCGCAGCTGCCCCAGGTGGAGGCGGATCGCTGCGCCTACGCGGCGTTCTCCCTGGGCGCCATGCTGGGGGCCAGCTTCTGCGCCGCTGATCCGCGGCCGCGCGCCGCGGCCCTCGCGCTGGGCGGCGGCGGCTTCGGCCCCGAGGCGATCGACCCGGCCCGTCGCATCGGCGCCTTCGCGCCGCGTCCCCTGCTCTTCGTCAATGCGACCCGGGACGAACGGGTGCCCCGCTCCGCGGCCGAGGCGCTGCACGCGGGCGCCGGCGAGCCGAAGCGGGTCGAGTGGTTCGAATCCGGCCACGGCGATCTGCCCGGCCGGGCGCTCAAGGCGATGTGGCTGTTCCTGGCCGAGCACCTCGAGATCGATTGATTCAGCCGGAGCCCGGGGACTCGATGCGCGCCAGCAACGCGTCGCGGTGCTCGCGCATGGAGTCCTCGTCGGCGGCCTCGAGATTGAGCCGCACCACCGGCTCGGTGTTGGACGGTCGCAGATTGAACCACCAGTCCGGGTAGCGGACCAGGAGGCCGTCCAGTCGCGAGACCTCGACGGCGCGATCGACGTGCTCGGCCTCGATCGCATCGAGCAGGCTCGGAATGTCCGCCACGCGCCGATTGATCTCGCCGCTGGCGGCGTAGCGCCGCAACGGCGCCACCAGTGCGGAAAGCGGCTTCCCCGACTTGGCCAGCAGGTCCAGAAGCGCCGCGAAGGCCGCCACGGCGTCGTCCGCCACCAGATTGGGGCCGAAGCGGAAATAGAAGTGGCCCGACAGCTCGCCGCCGAACACCGCGCCCGATTCGCGCATGCGCGCCTTGATGAACGAGTGCCCCACCCGACTCATCTCGGGCGTCCCGCCGGCCGCCTCGATGGCCTCGGCGGTAGCGCGACTGGAGCGCAGGTCGTAGATCACCGGTCCCTTGCCGTGACGCTCGAGCTGGGTGGCTGCGAGCAGCGCGGTCATCAGGTCGGACGAGACCGGCGCGCCGGCCTCGGC
>JBFGIM010000137.1:0-7409 GCA_041577695.1 Myxococcota bacterium
CCTCGGGAATGCCGGGACCGGTGTCGGCGACCACGCACTCGAGGGCGTCGGCGCGCGCGTGGGGCAGCGGGGCGGCGTCCTCGTCGCCGGCGCGGCGATCGCGCACGGCCCCGCGCACCCGGACCGAGACGACCGGGCGTTCGCCGAGCATCGCCGCGTCGGCGGCGTTGAGCAGCAGGTTGAGCAGGATCTGGCTCACCGCGGCCGGATCTCCCGTGGCGGGCGGGAGCGGCTCGTCGCAGGCCACCGCGATCTCGACGTCGGCGTAGCGATCCTGGGCGCTCACCATGGCGGCGGCCTCGTCGACCAGCACCGTCAGGTCGAGCGGAACCCGCGCCGTCTGGGGCGGCCGCGAGAAGTCGAGCAGCTGGCGCAGGATCCTGCGCACGCGCTCGCCCTGCTCCCCCGCCCGGGCCAGGTGGGAGCGGCTCTCCTCACCGAGCCCGGGGTCGCGCTCGACCAGCGAGAGAAAGGCCAGGATCGCGCCCATCGGATTGCCCACCTCGTGGGCCACCCCCGCGGCGAGCCGTCCGACGGCAGCCAGCCGCCCGGCGCGGTCCAGGCCCTCGCGGGCACGCCGCAGCGCGCGGTTGGTATCGCGCAGATCCACCACTGCCTTCTCGAGCGCCGTGGTGCGCGCGGCCAGCGACTCGCTCATCTCGTTGAAGGCGCTGGCCACATCGATCGCCTCGCGCGGCCCCTCGAGTGGCAGCCGCGTCTCGAGCGTGCCGTCGGCGAGCGCGCGGGTCGCCGCCGCCAGCTGCCGCCATGGCTCCACCACGCGCCGCCGCAGCAGCGACGCACCGAAGGCGGTGAAGAGCACCACGTCGAGCAGCAGCACGACGCCCGCCACGGCGATCGGCGCCGCGCGCAGGCTGGCCGAGGTCTCGGCGGGTACCCGCGCCGCCAGCACGGCTCCGGCCGCCGCATCGGGCGTGGCGAAGCGGATCGGATCCCATGGAGCGCCCGGCCTCAACAGCGCTGTGCCCGTGCGGCGCACCTCGTCCGCCAGGGCTGCGGTCTCCACGTCGATGGCCACCGCGGCGGTTCCGCGCGCGTCCTGGGCGCCTCCCGGGACCACGCGCCACCACTCGGTTCCCGGCAACAGCTCGGCGCCGGGCGGGGGCAACGCCCGCGACTCCGCCAACAGCGCCGGGCCGAGCCAGTCGCGAAGGCGCGCCTCGCCGCCCTGCAGCAGCAGCGCGGCCAGCACGCTGGTCGCCGCGAGCATCACCAGGCCCAGGCTGGCGACGACCTCCGCCTGGAGGCGCGTGCCGTGCATGGCGGGGCTACGGAGACCCCGACGTGTCTTCGAGGTCGAGCTTTTCGAGCCGGTAGCGGAAGGATCGGAACGAGATGCCGAGCAGCTGCGCCGCGCGCTTCTTGACCCCGCCGGAGCGGCGCAGCGCCTCCATCAGGAGGTCGCGCTCGAACCCGGCCACCAGCTGGTCGAGCTGCACGCCGCCGTCGGGGATGCGCACCGCGTCGGGCGCCTCGGCCGGTCGCGTCAGGTGCGAGGGCAGCGAGTCGGCGCCGATCCACTCGTCGCGGCACAGCGCCACGGCGCGCTCGATCACGTTCTCCAGCTCGCGGACGTTGCCGGGATAGCGGTAGCCGGCCAGCTGCGCCATGGCCGTGTCGTCGAGCCCGCGCACGGGCTTGCCGAGCTCGCGCCCGTACTTCTCGACGAAGTGGTGCACCAGCAGCGGCAGGTCCTCGAGACGGTCGCGCAGCGGCGGCAGCAGGACCTGGATCACGTTGAGCCGGTAGTAGAGGTCCTCGCGAAAGGCGCCCGCGCTGACCTCGTCCTCCAAGCGGCGATTGGTGGCGGCCAGCAGCCGCACGTCGACCCGACGGTCCTGGGTGTCGCCGACCCGGCGGATCGAGCGCTCCTGGATCGCCCGCAGCAGCTTCACCTGGAGCGGCGCCGTGAGCTCGCCGACCTCGTCCAGGAACAGGGTGCCCGCCTCGGCGCTCTCGAAGAGGCCCTGCTTGGCGCCGACGGCGCCGGTGAAGGCGCCCTTCACGTGGCCGAAGAGCTCGGATTCGAGCAGGTTCTCGGGGATGGCGGCGCAGTTGATCGCGACGAAGGGGCGCTCGGAGCGCTCGCTCTCGTTGTGGATGGCGCGGGCCACGAGCTCCTTGCCGGTGCCGCTCTCGCCGCAGATCAGCACGTTGGTCCGGGTGTCCGCCACGCGGCTGATCAGGTCGTAGACCTGCTGCATCGGCTCGCTGGTGCCGATCAGCGAGCGCTGCTGGCGCTCGCTGCGCAGCTCGCTGCGCAGGCGCCGATTCTCGTGGGCCAGCAGCTTCTTCTCCAGCGCCTTCTCGACCACCAGCTTGATCTCGTCGACCTGGAACGGCTTGGAGATGTAGTCGTAGGCGCCTTCCTTCATGGCGGCGATCGCGGTCTCGGTGGTGGCGAAGGCGGTCACCACGATCACCACGGCCTCGGGCTGCATCGAGCGCGCGCCGCGCAGCACTTCCAGACCGGATACGCCGGGCATCTGGATGTCGGTGATCACCAGGTCGAAGTCGTCGGCCTCGAGCGCGACCAGGGCACCGGCACCGTCATCGACGGTGGTGACCCGGTACCCCTCCTTGCGGAACAGGATCTCGAGGAACTCGCGCATGCTGCGCTCGTCGTCGACGACCAGGAGACTGGGCTTCTCGCTCACGCCGGGGCCTCCGCTCGGGGCAACCGGATCCGGAAGGTCGAGCCGACGCCCGGCGCGCTCTCGACGCCGAGGTGGCCCCCGTTGCTCTCCACGACGCGATGCACGGTGGCCAACCCCAGTCCGGTCCCGTCCTTCTTCGTGGTGAAGAAGGGCTCGAAGACGCGTTCGAGAGTCTCCTCGGACATCCCGGTGCCGTCGTCGACGACAAGGATCTCTGCCCAGGCGTGACCCCCCTCCTCTCCGTTTCGGAACTCCCCCTGCGGTGCTTGAGCGTCCACGGCCACGGCCGAGAGGTGCAGCCGGCCGCCGTCGGGCATGGCCTGGACCGCGTTCAGGCCCAGGTTCCACAGCAGCTGGCGCAGCTGGTCCTCGTCCACCCGCACCCACAGGTCCTCGGGCGTCTCGTCGACGATCCGGACCGACTCCGGCCGCACCGACTCGAAGACGTCCAGCAGATCCCGCACCACGGCGGCCACCTGGACCGGCTCGGCCTTGGGCGGCGCCGGCCGCGCGTACTGCAGGAAGTCGACGATCAGCCCGTTCAGTCGATCGACCTCGCGCAGCACGATCGCCATCAACCGGCTGCGTTCCTCCTCGCTCCCGCGCAGACTCCCGCCCTCCAGCATCTGGACCGATCCGGAGATGGAGGCCAGTGGATTCCGGATCTCGTGGGCCAGGTGGGCGGCCAGCTCGCCCACGGCGGCCATGCGTTCCTGGCGGCGCAGCTCCTGCTCCATCTCCACAACCTGGGTCACGTCCTGGAAGATCACGACGTGGCCGTCGTAGTCGCCGCGTTCGGTGCGGAGCGGCGAGCTCGCCAGCCCCAGGTGCCGCAGCTCGCCGTCGCGGCCGGCAAAGCGGAGTCGCGCCCGGGGCCGCACCTCGCGGCCGGTATCGGTGGCGGCGAGAACCGCTTCGCGGGCACCGGGGATCACCTGCTCGAGCCGACGCCCGATCACCTCGCTGGCCCCGAAGCCGGTGATCCGCTCGGCCTCGGGATTGAACGAGGTGATCCGGTCGTCGCGGTCGAGGGTCAGCAGGCCGCTGGTGAGACTGCCCACCGTGCGCTCGTGGAGCTGCTGGAGGGTCCGGAAGTCGCGGGTCGTCGCGCGCAGCGCGAGCCCGGCCCGCTCGCGCTCGCGCGAAAGCTGGCTGGCCAGCAGTGCCACCAGCAGCAGTGCTCCCGCGTGGAATCCCCAGTGCGCCACCGCGGTCTCGGAGCTGCCGTCGGTCCAGACCGGTCCGGCCGGTCCCTCGGGCAGGAAGAGCACCAGCCCGTAGGCCACCGCCGCGGCCGCCGTGGCCGCGTAGGCGCCGCCCCGACCCAGCAGGAGCGCGGCGTAGACCGTGACCGGCACGTAGAGGAAGGCGAAGATCGACTCGGCGCCGCCGCTGAAGTGCACCAGCGCCGACACCAGCGCTACATCGACGCCGATCTGCAGGCCACCGAAGAGACGCACCCGTCGCAGCCGCGGAAACAGCGCGGCGAAGACGATCGTGGCCAGGAGGGCCAGCACCACCATGGCGTAGAGGCCGCGCTCGCCCGGGTCTGCCGGACCGCCGCCGCTCCGGGCCGTCAACAGGAGCGCTGCGCCGAGTACGGCGAGCGAGAGCGCCAGGCGCCCGACCATGCCCACGAGCAGGCGGTGCCGCAGGGCGCCGTCCCCGGTGGCCGGGTGCCCCTCCGCCATCGGCTCGTCCATGCTGGGTCTTCCGGCGCTAGCCGATGGTCTCGGCGATCTTGAAGATCGGCAGGTACATCGCCACGAGGATGGCGCCGACCGTACCGCCGAGGAACACCATCATGACCGGCTCGAGCAGCGACGTGAGCGCATCCACCGCCGCATCCACCTCGTCGTCGTAGAAGTCGGCGAGCTTCGAGAGCATCGCGTCCATCGCGCCAGTCTGCTCGCCGACCGCGATCATCTGGACCACCATGCCCGGGAACACACCGGTCTTCTGGAGTGGTTCGGCGATCGTCTTGCCCTCGGAGATCGCGACGCGGGTCTTGTTGAGGCCGGTCTCCACCACGCGGTTGCCCGAGGTCTTGGCACAGATGTCGAGGGCATCGAGGATGGGGACGCCGCTCGACAGCATGGTCGAGAGCGTGCGGCTGAAGCGGGCAACGGCCACCTTCTTGAGCAGGTTTCCGAAGACCGGGAGCTTCAGGTAGATCGCGTCGGTGGTATAGCGGAACTTCTCGTTCTTGCGCCGCGCGCTGCCGTAGGCCATCACCAGCAGGAACCCGGCGCCGATCACGTAGATCACGTACGCCTGCATCCAGTGGCTGATTCCGAGCACCATCTGGGTGGGCCCGGGCAGCTCGCCGCCGAAATCGGCGAACATCTTCTCGAACACCGGAATCACCTTGACCATCAGCAGCACCACCACCGCGATGGCGACGATCATCACCGTGATCGGATAGACCATGGCGCTCTTCACCTTGCGCCGAAGCTGGTCGACCTTTTCCAGGTACACCGCGAGGCGGTTCAGGATGGTGTCGAGCACACCGCCGATCTCGCCGGCGGCCACCAGGTTGGTGTAGAGCTCGTCGAAGATGCGGGGGTGCTTGCCGAGTGAGTCGGCGAAGGTGCCGCCCTGCTCCACGTCGTGCTTGACCTTGCCGAGCACCTCACCAAAGGTCTTGTTGGTCTGCTGCGCCGCCTGGATCTCCAGGCACTGCACCAACGGCAGGCCGGCGTCGATCATGGTGGCGAACTGCCGGGTGAAGACGACGAGATCTCGGATGCCCACCTTCGGCTTGAAGAGGTTGATCTCCAGACCGCCGCCCTTCGACTTGGGCTTCAGCGTGGTGGGCGTGATCATCTGCGCGCGCAGCTGCATCGTCGCGGCGGCCTCGTTGGCCGCCTCGATGACACCCTTCTTGGTGGCTCCCTGACGCGTTCGACCTTCCCAGGCGAAAACCGGCATCGAATTCCCCCTCGCGGTGGTGGCGTGGCTGCGGGCGAGTCCGCTACGCCGCGCCCGCCATGCGCTTCTGGACCGCGGTACCGCCCGCAGCGCCGATGATGTTCTTCAGCTCGTCGATCTCCGGGCTGCGTGCCATGGCGTCGTCGAGTGTGATCAAGCGCCGCTGGTACAGCGACGCCAGGCATTGATTCAGGGTCTGCATGCCGAACTTCTCCTGCCCCACCTGCATCTGCGAGTAGATCTGATGGACCTTGTCCTCGCGGATCAGGTTGCGGATGGCGGCGTTGGGCACCATCAGCTCCACGGCCATGACACGACCCGGCCCGTTGGCCCGCGGCAGGAGCGTCTGGCACAGCACGCCCTCGAGCACGAAGGAGAGCTGGGCCCGCACCTGCGACTGCTGGTAGGGCGGGAATACGTCGACGATGCGGTTGATGGTCTGCACGCAGGAGTTGGTGTGCAGCGTGGCGAAGGCCAGGTGGCCGGTCTCGGCGACCGTCAGTGCGGCCTCGATGGTCTCGAGGTCGCGAAGCTCACCGATCAGCACCACGTCCGGATCCTGGCGCAGGATGTACTTCAGCGCGGCCTGGAAGCTCTTGGTGTCGGCCCCGACCTCGCGCTGGTTCACCAGGCAGTTCTTGTGCGGATGGAGGTACTCGATCGGGTCTTCCACCGTCACGATGTGTTCGTTGCGATCGGTGTTGATCCGATCGATCACGCTGGCCAGCGTGGTGGACTTGCCCGACCCGGTCGGCCCGGTCACCAACACCAGCCCGCGCGGCCGCTTGGTGATGTCGAGGATCGCCTTGGGCAGACCCAGCTCCTCGAGCTGGATCACCTTGTACGGGATGGCGCGGAAGGCGCCCGCCACCGCGCCACGCTGCATGAAGATGTTGGCGCGGAAGCGCGACAGACCGCGGACGCCGAAGGAGAGATCGAGCTCGCTCTGCTCCTCGAAGCGGTGCTTCTGCGCGTCGGTCAGGATCGAGTAGCAGAGCTGCTTGGTCTCGGCGGGCGAGATGGGCGGCATCTTCAACGCCACCAGCTTGCCGTCGATGCGGAGCTGCGGCGGCGAGTTGGTGGTGATGTGGAGGTCGCTCGCCCCCTTCTCGATCATCGCCTTGAGCAGCTGATGCAGGTTCGCCATCGGTTTCCCAGCCTCTAGTTGTCCGCGCTCGAGACCCGGAGGACCTCGCTCAGCGTGGTGGTGCCTTCCAGGAGCTTGTTGAGCGCGCTGCGGCGCAGCGTCGTCATCCCGCCCCGGATGGCTTCGCGCTTCAGCTCCATCGCCGAGGCTCCATTGAGCACGAATTCCTTGAGCTCTTCCGTGAGCTCCATCACCTCGTAGAGTGCAACCCGGCCCTTGTAGCCGGTCTCCGAGCAGCTGCGGCAGCCGATCCCCTTCTTGGGCGGCGCGGCCTTGGCCTCTTCTTCACTGAGCCCGGCATCGAGCAATGCCTGGGGAGTGATCTCGCTGTCGGGCTGGACGCATTCCGGACAGATCCGCCGCGCCAGGCGCTGGGCGACGATCGAGTTGACCGAAGACGCCACGAGGAACGGCTCGATGCCCATGTTGAGCAGCCGGTTCACCGTGGACGGCGCGTCGTTGGTGTGGAGCGTCGAGAGCACCAGGTGGCCGGTGAGCGCCGCCTTGATTGCGATCTCTGCGGTTTCGAAGTCGCGGATCTCACCGACCATGATGATGTCGGGGTCCTGGCGCAGGAAGGAGCGCAGCGCCGCCGCGAAGTTCAGGCCGATGTCCTCGTGCATCTGTACCTGGTTGATGCCACCCAGGTTGAA
>JBFGIM010000138.1:0-7256 GCA_041577695.1 Myxococcota bacterium
CAGCCTTCGCAGAGGTGCGCCAGCTCGCCGCCGAGGCGCGCGCAAAGGGCGCGGCGGACGCGCCGCCCCAGGCGAAGCGCCCGAGCGCGCGGCGCCAGCAGCGGACGACACGCCGGCCCGCTCGTTCGGCTGCGACGCCGAAGGGCGACGGCTGATCACGCCATCCCGAACACGTCCAGGATGGCGTCCAGGTTCGCGCGGATGCGTTCCTGGGGCACACCCACGGTCGGGGCGTAGAGCAACGGCTCGTCGGTGAGGTCCTTCCAGAGCTCGAGCTGCTGGCGCGCCTCGTCGGGCGTGCCGGTGATGGCGATCTCGTCCAGCAACGCGTCGGGAACGGCATCCGCCATGGCGCCGACGTCGAAGCGGCGCAGCGCCGCGCGGCACGCGGCGCCCACCTCCTCCATGCCGTGGTGGCGCAGGATCGAGTGATAGTGGGCGGTGGTGTAGTAGAAGCCGATCTGCTGCTTGGCGTCGCGGCGCGCCTGACCGGCGTCGGACTGGATCGAGGTCAACACGTAGGGCACGAGCCGGCAGCTCCCCGGAGGCCGCGCGCCGCGGGCCTCGCCCTGCCGGAGCGCGGGCAGCGTGCGCTCGCGATGCCAGCGCCGGGTCGCCACCGGGTGACCGACCAGGGCATCGGCGCTCGCACCGGCGGCTCCCATCATGCCCGTGTTCACCCCGGCCACCCAGATCGGCAGCGAGGGCCGCGCCGCGCCGGGCCTCGCGTAGATCGGGATGTCGATCGACCAGAACTCCCCGTCGAAGCGGAAGCCGCCGCCGCCGGTGGAGGCGAAGAGCTGACGCAGCAGGCGCACCAGCTCGCGCATGCGGGCGGCCGGGCGGCTGAACGGCACGCCGAACCACTGCTCGTTCATGCGCCGGGTCCCGCTGCCCAGTCCGAGGATCATGCGCCCCTGGGAGAGCTCGTCGAGATCGAGTGCGGCGCTGCCGTGGAGCGTCGGCGAACGGGTGAAGGCGTTGGCGATCGCGCTGCCGATGCGGATCCGCTCGGTGGCCTGGGCGACCGCTCCCAGCACGGCGAAGCCGTGCTGGTTGAAGAACTCGATGCTGAACACCGAGTCGAGGCCCGCGGCTTCGGCGCGAACCGCCAGCTCCACGTTGCCGCGAGCGGTGCCCGCCGTGAGGATCAGACCGATGGCCATCCAGCCTCCTGGTTCAGGACGCCACGCTCGAGGCCAGCAACAGCTGGGCCCCGAAGTAGAGCGGCAGGCCCCATGCCTTGTTGACGAAGCTGCGCGCAACGAAGCGCTGGCGCGCCACGGCGAGATCCGAGGCGTAGAAGGCGAGGGCGCCCACCAGGATCGCCGCGCCGCCGGCGTGGCCGAAGGTGCCACCGGCGCAGATCACCATCGACGAGATCACCAGCAGGTAGGCCAGCACCGGGACGCGCATGTCGCCGGGAAGGTGCGGGCGCAGGTAGCGGTGCGCCAGGCCGCTGCTGATCAGCACGGCCGCGCCGGCGATCGCGGCGGCGCCGGTGTCGAGCCCGCGAACCGCGAAGGCCACGGCGTAGGCCACGTGCCCCAGCAGGAAGCTCACCAGGCCGGCGCGGAACGCTCTCGGCGACTCGCGGGGGATCAGCAGGACGTCGCCAGCCCAGGACAGCACCAGACCCGCCAGGACCCAGCGGCCGTATCCGTCATCCAGCGCGCCGAGGGCGAGGGCTGCCGCCACGAAGCCCGTGGCCGCCAGTGGTTTGGCGAGCCAGACACCCGGCCGCCAGTCGCGATACTCGCTCGCGAGCAGGGCGGCCGTCGCGGCGGTCGTGATCAGCACGAAGGGGAGCACGGACGCAGTGTATCGGAGGGGCTCGGGCTCCATTCAGCGCGCCGGGTCGCCGCCGAAGATCTCGGCAACGCGCTGGAACCGGTAGTCGAAGATGGCGGCGAGTGCGCTGCGAACAGCGAGAACGTGGGCGACGCGTCCCAGCGGGCCCCACGGCAGCGCGTAGCGCACGCGATCGCCCATCAGCACGCCGCCTTCCAGGGCCCGAAAGCTGTGGGTGTGCTGCCAGATCGCGTAGGGTCCGCGCTCCTGCTCGTCCACGAAGCCGGCCGGCAGGTCCCAGTGCGTGATGCGCGTGCGCCACGAGATCGGCACACCCGCGAGCCGTAGCCGGTACTCGATGCTGGCGCCGGGACGCATCTCGATCGGCAGCGGGCTCAGGATGCGAAACCCCAGCCACGGAGGCGTCAGCGTCTGGAGGTTGCCGGCATCCGCGAAGAAGTCGAATACCCGGTCCAGCGGCGCGGGGATCCACTGGTCGCGCTCGAGGGCGTAGGTCTTCACCTCAGCCCCGCTGGGCAACCGGAACGGAAGCGGGTGACCGGGCTCCGACCCACCGGTCGAGCTCGGCCCATCGATCGAAGAGCCAGCGGTTGCGCTCTTCGGCGTCCCTCGGGATCTCGGCCGCCGGGATGCGCCAGAACTCGACGCGGATCCGGCGTCCCACCAGCGCGCCGCGCCAGAAGTCGTTCAAGGTGCGCACGCCGTCGAAGCCGGTGTGCCCCCCGATCACCACGTCGGCCTCGGGCGCCGCCTCGAGCAGCGCCTGGACCCCACCCAGCCGAGGCGGCAGCAGATTCTCGAGCGAGGACGCGCGGGCGTGGAGCGCCGGGTCGGCGCGCTCGGCCAGACGCGCCAGCACCTTCTCGCGGCGCGTCGGCGTGAAGCGGGTGCCTTCCGGGAAGATCAGGACTCCGTCGCGCGGTCCCAGCCCGACCCCCAGCCGACGGACGGCTTCGATCTCGGCGGCCGCGCCGCCGGTGCCGCGCCGCACGAAGGCGTTGGGAAGTCGATGCCCGACCACATCGAGGCACGGATCCCAGAGAAGCTCGCGCTTGATGACGTAGCGGAGCCGGAGTCCGTGCTGCGACGAGATCAGCGCCGCCGCGAGCAGCGTGTCGAGGACGCTCACGTGACGCATCAGCAACAGCAGGGGCCCGTGGGCCGCGGCCGCGTCGCCGACGATCTGGAATTCGAGTCCGAACAGGATGCGCCCGGCCCCGAGCAGCGCACTCGCCCACAGGCACTGGAGCCGGAAGGTCAGGCGGCGCGCCAGCTCGGGGGCCAGCGCACCCAGCGGCCAGAGCAAGGCGGCGGCCAACAGCCCGAGCGATTCGCACGAAAGGTACCAGGCGAGCGCCAACACCGTTCGCAGCGCCACCCACTGTGCGCCCAGGGTCGCGTCGTAGAGCGCGGCGAGCAGCAACAGCGCTGGCAGTAGCGGTAGGACCACGGCGGTTGCGAGCAGGAAGCCGGGGATCGTCAGAGCGCGCCGCGCCCATCGAGAGACGCGGGTCTGCGGGGCAAGCGCTTCCACCGGCTCGAACATCGTCGAGGGGTTCGGCCGCGTCAAGTTCGCGCGCATCGTCCCGGAGCGTGCTCGCGGCTAGAGTGAAGGGGTTGGCGACGGCTTCGAACACGACCGCGACCGGTGATACCGCGCGCCTGTGGCAGGAGGACGGACCGCTGCGCGTCGGCGTCTCGTCCTGCCTGCTCGGCCGGGAGGTGCGCTGGAACGGTGGGCACAAACGCGACCGCTTCCTCACCGATCAGCTCGCCGGGTACGTGGAGTGGGTGCCTGTGTGCCCCGAAGTCGAGGCCGGATTGGGGGTTCCGCGCGAGACGCTCCGACTCACCCGCGAAGGGGACGACCTCCGGCTGGTCTCGGAGCGCAGCGGGCGCGACGAGACCGCGCGGCTGACAGCCTTCTCGCGCCACCGGGTCCGCGAGCTCGAGGGCCTCGATCTCTGCGGATACGTGCTCAAGAAGGACTCGCCGAGCTGCGGGTTCGAGCGCGTCAGGATCTGGAACGCGGCGGGCATGCCCGAGCGGCGCGGACGCGGCCTCTTCGCCCAGGCGTTGGCCGAGGCCAGCCCGAACCTTCCGATCGAGGAGGAGGGCCGGCTCAACGATCCGCGGCTGCGCGAAAACTGGATCGAGCGCGTCTTCGCCTACCGGCGGCTGCGGGTGCTCTTTGCCGGCAGCTGGCGCCGCGGTGACCTGGTGCGCTTCCACACGGCCCACAAGCTGCAGCTGCTGGCCCACTCTCCGAGCGACTACCGGGCGCTGGGCCGGCTGGTAGCGGACGCGAAGGCGATCGGGCGGCGCGAGCTGCGCGAGGGCTACGAGAGCGGGTTCATGAAGGCGCTGTCGCACATGGCCACCCCGCGGCGGCACGTCAACGTGCTCGAACACGCCCTCGGCCACCTGCGCGGGCGCCTCGAACCGTGGGCGCGCACCTCGCTGCGGGAGGTGATCCACGACTACGGTCGCGGTCTGGTCCCGCTGATCGTGCCCATCACGCTGCTGCGGCACCACGTCGAGGGGCTGGGGGTCGACTACCTGGCAGGTCAGGTCTACCTGGAGCCCCATCCCAGCGAGCTGATGCTCCGCAACCACGTCTGAGCGGGTGCGTCAGGAGTGGAGCGCCGGCGGCGGCTCGGGCTCGGGCTCCGTCGCATCGGCCAACACCGCCGGGGCGGGGACCGGCCGCTTCACCTCGGCGGCGTCGCAGAGCTCCTGGAAGGCGGTGTCGATGGCCTCGACGAAGTCGTGGAGATCGGGCACCAGGTCCCAGTCGGCCATGAAGCCCCAGTGGAGCCGGCCCGCGTAGCTGAACAGCGCCACGCCCAGGCTCTGGCGGATCAGCAGGTTCAGCATCGGGTAGGCCTCGAGCATGCGCGCGCCCAGCAGGTAGAGCGGGATCTGCGGGCCGGGGACGTTGGTCACCACCAGATTGGCCGCGCGGTTGCGGTAGGCCATGCGCGATGCAATCGAGAGCAGCGTCGGCACGGTCCACTCGCTCACCGCGGCCAGCGCCTCGGCACCGAGCGCCTGCTTCGAATCCTTCAGGTGCGCGGTGATCTCGCGCACGGCGGCAAGCCGTCGCCGTGGGTCCGTCTCGGCGACGGGCAAGGTGGCCGCCCACAGCGCGATGCGGTTGCCGGGTGTGCCGCGCTCGAGCGCCGGGCGTACGCTGACGGGAACCATGGCGCGGAGATCCATCTCGCGCTGGGCCACGCGTGTGACACCGCGGCGCTCGAGGAATGTGCCGAGCGCGCCGGCGACGGTGGCGAGCACCACGTCGTTCACCGTGCCGCCGAGCCGCTTCTTGACCGCCTTCACCTGTTCGAGCTCGAAGGTCAACCAGTCGAAGCGGCGGTGCGGACCCAGATCGCGGTTGAGCGGCGTGTCCGAGGACGGGGTGAGACCCGCGGCCAGCGCCTCGCCGATGGCCGAAACCTGCTCGCGGATCTCCAGCCAGGTCTCCTCAGGCTGCTGCAGCGCGTGCCAGAGCCCGCGCGCGGCGTGGATCGGCGCCGCGAGTCGGCGCTGGAGCTCCGCGCTGGCCAGCTCGAAGCCGCTGGGAGCCCGCTGCGGCATCCAGCGCGGCGGCTCGCCTTCGTCCACCGCGTCGGGGTGCGGGCTCAGCAGCACCGACAGCAGGTCGACCCCGGCCATGCCGTCGATCATGCAGTGATGGGTCTTGGTGATCAGCGCGGCACGGCCGCCCTCGATGCCCTCCACGATCCACAGCTCCCACAGCGGCTTCCCCGCGTCGAGCTGCTGGGACATGATGCGGGCTGCCAGGCGCTTCAGCTGACTCTCGGTGCCCGGGCGCGGCAGGCAGCTGTGGCGCACGTGGTACTGGATGTTGAAGCTGTCGTCGTCCACCCATACCGGATGGTTCTCGATCGGGATCCAGGCCAGCTTCTGTCGGTAGCGCGGGATGCGGTGCAGCCGTGCGGCGATGTGTTCGCGGATGAGATCGGCGTCCAGGCCGCCACCCGGCCGCTGCAGCGGCCCCGTCTCGAAGAGCAGGGTGGCGCCCACGTGCTGCGGGTACTCGGGCTTCTCGAAATCGAGGAAGGTGCGGTCGAGCACCGAGAGGCGTTCGTACTGTGCCAAGGCTACCTCCGCGCCCAGCGACCGGAGACTCGCGCCCCGATGCTGCGATCACCGAGCGGGATCCTAGCGCCGGGTTGGCAGAATGGGTGTCAGGCCAGGCGGGGTCGGACCACGGCGGCTCGTGCCGTGGCCTGCTCGCCGAGCACGCTCGAGAAGAGGGAGGTCAGCCGCAGGGCGGTGCGGTCCCAGGAGAACTCCGCGAGCCGCTCGCGGCCTTCCTTCACCAGTTGCTCGCGGGCGCCCGGCACGTAGAGCGCCGACTCGATTGCGCCGGCCAGTGAAGCCGGGTCGAAGGGGTCGCCGTAGAAGGCGGCATCGCCGGCGATCTCGCGGAACACGGGGATGTCGGCGGCCACCAGGGGCGTGTTGCTCGCCATCGCCTCGAGAAGCGGGTGGCCGAAGGTCTCGAGGTAGGAGGGAAACACGAAGAGATCCGCCCCGGCGTAGTACGCCTTGACGTCCTCGTAGTAGACCTCGCCCAGCAGATGGATGCGCTCGGCCACGCCCGAGGCGTCGCGGGCCCGCCGCATCTGGTCGGCGTAGGCGGGATCCTGATCGTCGCCGATGATCACCAGGTCGGGCAGGTCGGGGCGGCGCCGCGCGAGCTCGGCATACGCTTCGATCAGGCGCACGAAGTTCTTGTAGCGATAGATCGACGACACGGAGAGGATGTACGGCCGCGGGTGGGGCGACGGCCGCGAGCCGGGTGCGAAGTTGCCGGGGTCGATGCCGTGATGGATCACCGCGCGGCGCTCTTCGGGGACCCCGGCGAGCGGCCCGATCCAATCGGCCGAGTCCTGGCTCACGAACATGATGCGATCGCAGCGCCGCGCCGAGAGGCGGGCGAGGCCGCGTAACGTGGACAGACGCACCCTCTGCTTCCAGGGCCAACCCTGCTCCAGCGGGCTGAACACGTTCGGATTGCGGAAGCTCGCGATCACCGGACACGGCGCCCAGCCCGGCGCGTACTCCGAGACCGAGAAGAAGAGGTCGGCGCCCCACTCACGGGCGATGCGCGGCGCGTCCAACAGCGTGAAGCGGATGCGCCCGGCGGCGCCGGCATCGGCTACCCGTTGCACCTCGAGATTGGGTGACTCGGGCAGGCAGCGCTCGGCGCGCTCGGTGCGAACCAGGATCCGGAAGCGGTCGTCGGGGCAGAGCTCCAGGAGCCTGGGAACGATGTTGACCAGATAGGTGTATCCGCCGCCGTTCACGGCCATTCGGGCATCGATCAGGATTCGGCGGCGTCCGTCGCTGGTCATGACGCCCTCGCTCGCTAGGGAGTAAGTGGCAATCCGGGGCGCAGGTGTGGCAGAGCG
>JBFGIM010000139.1:0-7150 GCA_041577695.1 Myxococcota bacterium
CAGCGCGCGCATCGCCCGCAACACCCAGCTGATCCTCCAGGAGGAGACCGGCATCCCGGCGGTGATCGATCCGTGGGGCGGCTCCTACTTCATGGAGTCGCTCACCGAGAGCCTGATGGCGGAAGCGCGTCGTGTGATCGAGGAGGTCGAGGAGCTGGGCGGGATGGCGCGCGCCATCGAGGCCGGCATGCCCAAGCTGCGCATCGAGGAGTGCGCAGCGCGGCGCCAGGCGCGCATCGATCGCGGCGAGGACACAGTGGTGGGGGTCAACAAGTACCTGGCGCCCGGCGCCGAGGACGAGATCGAGATCCTCCAGATCGACAACAGCGCCGTGCGCACCGCCCAGGTGGCGCGTCTCCAGGAGGTGCGCGCCCGACGCGACGCCGGCGCGGTGAAGCGATCGCTCGACCGCCTCGAAGAGCTCGCGCGCAGCGGCGAAGGCAACCTGCTCGAGGCGGCGGTGGACGCGGCGCGAGCGCGGGCCAGCGTGGGGGAGATCTCGGATGCCCTGGAGCGGGTGTACCAGCGCCACCGCCCCGAAACGCGCACCATCTCCGGTGTGTACGCCGGTGTCTCCCAGGGCGACGAGGAGTTCGATGCGGTGCGCGCCGAGGTGGAGGCCTTCTCCGAGAGCGAGGGCCGGCGCCCGCGCATCCTGGTGGTGAAGCTGGGCCAGGACGGCCACGACCGCGGCATGAAGGTGATCGCCTCGGCCTTCGCGGACATCGGCTTCGACGTGGACATCGGGCCGCTGTTCCAGATGCCCGACGAGGCCGCGCGCCAGGCCGTCGAGAACGACGTCCACGCGGTGGGCGTCTCGACCCAGGCCGCCGGTCACAAGACGCTGGTGCCGCAGCTGGTGAAGGCGCTGCGCAAGCACGGCGCCGAAGACGTGGTGGTGGTCGCCGGCGGCGTGATTCCGCCCGCCGACCACGAAGAGTTGCGCGAATCCGGCGTGGCGGCGGTCTTCGGTCCCGGAACCCCGATTCCCAAGGCCGCTCGCGAGGTGCTCCAGGCCATCTGCGCCCGGCGCGCATGAGCCGGCGCCGGCTCTCGGTCTCCGAGTACTGCGAGGGGGTGCGCGCGGGCGATCGCCGCGTGGTCGCCAAGGCCATCACCCTGCTCGAGAGCACCCGGCCCGAGGACACCGAGCAGGGCCACGCCGTGCTCGAGGCGCTGGTGGCCCATACCGGCGGCGCCGTGCGGGTGGGGATCACCGGCACGCCAGGCGTCGGTAAGAGCACCTTCATCGAGGCCCTCGGCCTGCACCTGGCCGAGGACGGCCGGCGGGTGGCGGTGCTGGCGGTGGATCCCAGCAGCCCCCGCAGCGGCGGCAGCATCCTCGGTGACAAGACGCGCATGGAGCAGCTCGCCCACCACGAGCGGGCCTTCGTGCGCCCGTCGCCTTCGCGCGGATCGCTGGGGGGAGTGGCCAACCGCACCCGGGAAGCGCTGCTGGTGTGCGAGGCGGCGGGCTTCGACGTGGTGCTGGTCGAGACCGTCGGCGTGGGCCAGTCCGAGGCGACGGTGGCCTCGATGGTCGACTTCTTCGCGGTGCTGATCCAGCCCGGCGGCGGCGACGAGCTCCAGGGCATGAAGAAGGGCGTGCTCGAGCTGGCCGATGCCCTGGTGGTCAACAAGGCCGACGGCTCGCTGCTGGACGCCGCGCGCCGGGCCCGCATCGAGTACCAGCACGCGCTCGAGCTGCTGCGGCCGAGCTCGCCCCACTGGCGTCCGCCGGTGCTGCTGGCCAGCGCCCGGACCGGCGAGGGCATCGGCGCCGGGTGGGAGACGGGGCTCGCGCACCGCGAGGCGCTCGGCCGCAGCGGCGAGCTCGAGGCCCGGCGTCGGCTCCAGGCGCGGGCCTGGATGTGGAGCCTGGTGGAGGAGGGGCTGAAGCAGCGCTTCCGCAGTCACCCGGCCGTGGCCGCGGCCATCCCGCGGCTGGAGGCCGAGGTCGAGAGCCGCAAGAGCACGCCCTCCGCCGCGGCCCGGGCCCTGCTGGCCGCCTTCGAGCGGGGCTAGATCCCGACGCCTGCGCCGGCGCGGAGACCGGCAGAACCGCAGCATCTCCTTCATCTCCGAGCCCGTCCGGCCGATACTCCCAGGGCCCCGTACCGGGCATTGGAGCGGCAATGGTCCAGATCAACATGGCGGAGCGCGAGATCACGGTGAAGGTGGTCTACTACGGTCCCGCGTTGTCGGGCAAGACCACCAATCTCCAGCAGCTCCACCGCCTGATCGACGGCAACGCCCGCGGCAAGATGGTCACCCTCGACACGACCGACGACCGCACGCTCTACTTCGACTTCCTGCCGATCTACTTCGGGGCGGGGCAGGGCGTGTCGGTGAAGATCAAGCTCTTCACGGTGCCCGGCCAGGTGATGCACAAGTCCACCCGCAAGGTGGTGCTGGCCGGGGCAGACGCGGTGGCCTTCATCGCCGACTCCCAGCGCTCGTCCGCCAGCGCCAATGCCTACTCGTGGCGCGACATGGAGGCGAACCTGCGCGCCAACGGGCTCGACTTCGACACGCTCCCCAAGGTGGTGCAGTTCAACAAACGCGACCTGCCCGACACCAAGTCCCTGGACGACATCCGCAAGGCGTGGACCGACGTGGCCACCTTCCCGGCCGTGGCCACGCGGGGCGAAGGCGTGATCGAGACCCTCCGCGAGCTGCTGCGTCAGGTCTACCGCCAGCTCGACGAGAAGCACGGGCTGGCGACGCACTTCTCGCTGAGCGAGCAGGCGTTCCTCGATGGAGTGTTCGCGAAGATCGATTCCGCCGCGTAGGCATCCTTTGCCGTGCGGGGGCCAGCTCTGTGGATCTCCGCTCGGCTTCGCCTCGCTGCGCGCGCCGCTCGTTTCGGCATAGAACTCTCGCAGAAATCCAGGCGGCGCTTGCCGGCCTAGGCCTGCTTGCCTCTGCGCGGGCTTCCAGGCTGCGTTGAAGCCCCGTTCGCAGATCGGGGGGGGTTGGCAGAGAGGCGGAGGCTTGGGGGTGCGTTGCGGCTCGGGGGCTGCCCGCCGGCAAGCGCGGCCCCCGAACTCCGAGAACTCTCGAACGCCGAGTCGCGCGCGCAGTGAGCCAGAGGCGAACGCAGTTCACCCAGCTCGTTTGACACCAGAATCAGCCGTTGATAGCTTCGAGCTGAGCCGTTCCCGAGGGGAACGGGACCGACGGAACCGCGCCCAGCCCTCGACCCTCGCCGCACCCGGACGGCTACTCCGGGCGGTCCGTACGGAGGATTCCACGCATGCCTGCGAAGAGCTCCTCGCCGCTGCGGCTGAAGCCGCGGCGCGTACCGGCGGAGTGGGCCGACGTCCTGGTCTCGATCGAAGAGGCCGTGGAGGAGATCCGCGCGGGACGCGCCGTCATCCTGGTGGACGACGAAGAGCGCGAGAACGAGGGCGATCTGTGCATGGCGGCCGAGCGGGTGACGCCCGAGGCCATCAACTTCATGGCGACCCACGGCCGCGGCCTGATCTGTCTCTCGCTCACCGAGGAGCGTCTCAACCAGCTGCGGCTCGGGATGATGGTTCCCGACGCCGACAACAACACCACCTTCGGCACTGCCTTCACCGTGTCGATCGAGGCGCGCCACGGCGTCACCACCGGCATCTCGGCGGCGGACCGGGCGCTTACGGTGCAGGTGGCGATCGCCGACGAGAGCCGCCCCCAGGACCTGTCGCGGCCCGGCCACATCTTTCCGCTGCGCGCGCGCGACGGCGGGGTGCTGCGGCGCGCCGGCCAGACCGAGGGCTCCGTGGACCTGGCGCGGCTGGCGGGGCTCAAGCCGGCCGGCGTGATCTGCGAGATCATGAACGACGATGGCACCATGGCCCGCATGCCGGACCTGGTGGAGTTCGGCCGCCGCCACGGGCTCAAGATCGTCACCATCGCCGACCTGATCGAGTACCGACTGCGCAACGAGAAGCTGGTGCGTCGCGTTGCCACCGCGAAGCTCCCGACCGCCCACGCCGGTGAGTGGCGCAGCCTGGTCTACGAGAACGACATCGACCACATCGACCACATCGCCCTGGTCAAGGGCGATCTCGATGCCGAATCCGACGTGCTGGTGCGCGTCCACAGCGAATGCCTCACCGGCGACGCCTTCGGCTCGCTGCGCTGCGACTGCGGCGAGCAGCTCGAGGCAGCAATGAAGATGATCGACGCGGTGGGCAGCGGCGTGATCCTCTACATGCGCCAGGAGGGTCGCGGCATCGGGCTCAAGAACAAGATCCGGGCCTACGCGCTCCAGGACGACGAGGGGCTCGACACGGTCGAGGCCAACGAGCGGCTGGGCTTCCCGCCGGACCTGCGCGACTACGGGGTCGGAGCCCAGATCCTGGTGGACCTGGGCGTGCGCCGGATGCGGATGATCACCAACAATCCCGGCAAGCGCGCCGGCATCGAGGGCTACGGCCTGCACATCGTCGAGCGCGTGCCGCTGGAGATCGAGCCGAACGAGCGCAACTACGAGTACCTGCGCACCAAGAAGGAGAAGCTGGGCCACGTGCTCCACCTGATGAGCTGAAGGCCCGGCTGCGCCTCCACACCACCCGCGAGAATCGAGGATCCCCATGTTCGACAGCGTGGACGAAGTTCAGCAGCAGCTCGAGCGACAGGGCTACATCTGCAACCGCCGCATCGCGACGGTGGTGTACCTGGCGCTGCGGCTCGAGAAGCCCGTCCTGGTCGAGGGGCCGGCCGGCGTGGGCAAGACCGAGCTGGCCAAGGTGGTGGCCGCCGCCACCGGCCGCCCGCTGGTGCGGCTGCAGTGCTACGAGGGGCTCGACGAGGCCAAGGCGCTCTACGAGTGGGAGTACTCCAAGCAGCTGCTCTACACCCAGATCCTGAAGGAGAAGATCGCCGAGGTGATCGCGGACACCGGCAGCCTGCGCGACGCCGCCGAGAAGGTCGGCGCCCAGGACAGCGTCTTCTTCTCGAACCAGTTCATCGTGCCGCGGCCGCTGATGCACGCGATCACGGCCGAGGAGCCCTGCACGTTGCTGGTGGACGAGGTCGACAAGTCCGACCCCGAGTTCGAGGCCTTCCTGCTCGAGGTGCTGTCCGACTTCCAGGTGACGGTGCCGGAGATCGGCACCATCGAGGCCCGCCATCGGCCCTACGTCTTCCTCACCTCCAACGACGCCCGCGAGATGAGCGACGCGCTCAAGCGCCGTTGCCTGCACCTGTGGATCGACTATCCGAGCCCCGAGGTCGAGATGCGCATCCTCGACACCAAGGTGCCGGGCATGGACAAGAAGCTGGCCGAGGACGTGGTGCGGCTGATGCAGAAGCTGCGCGAGCTCGACCTGAAGAAGATCCCGTCGATCAGCGAGACCCTCGACTGGGCCCGGGCGCTGCTGGCGCTGAACGCCACCAGCCTCGACGACGAGCTGGTGCAGGACACGCTCAACGTCATCCTCAAGTACGAGGCGGACATCCGCAAGGCGCAGTCGGAGCTGAGCCGGCTGATGAAGAAGCCGGACCCGCCGGCAGAGGCTGCCGAGCCGGCCACGTCGGCCCAGCCCGCCAAGACCGCGGCGAAGCCCGCCGCGAAGCCGGCCGCCAAGAAGGGCGTGCTCCACTAGCTCCGGCCCACCGGCGAGGTTTCGTGCAGACCAAGATCCTCGAATTCACCAACCTGCTGCGCAAGAGCGGGCTCCGCGTCTCGGTTGCCGAGGCGATCGACGCCTTCTCCGCGCTGGACGAGCTCTCGATCGAGGAGCGCGACGTGTTCCGCGACGCGCTGCGCGCGGCGCTGGTGAAGCGCGGCGACGACATCCCGACCTTCGACCAGATCTTCGACCTCTACTGGTCGGGCTTCTACGACGGGCTCAAGAAGAGCTTCGACGACGCGGCCGAGGGCCTGGGCGAGCAGGGCATCGACGTGGACGAGCTGCTGCGCCGCATGCAGGAGCAGCTCCAGCAGGGCGAAACGGGGGAGGTGGATCTCTCGGAGCTGGCCCGTGCGCTGCTCACCGCCGACCTCTCGGAGCTGGAGCGGCTGATCCGCGCCGCGGCCGAGCAGTCAGGCGTGGCGCGCATCGAGAACATGCTCCAGATCGGGTTCTTCACGCGCCGCACCATGGAGCAGCTGGGCGCCCCGGGCGCCGGCCAGGAGCTGCGCGACCTGGCGGCGCGGCTGCGCGCCGCCGGCATGGGCGACGCCGAGGCCGACGCCATCGGCGCGCTGGCCGACCGCTTCCTGGAAGCCCTGCGCCAGAGCGTGCGCGACTACATGGAGCGCGAGCTCCAGACCCGCAACTTCAACTACATGGAGCGCTTCCGGCGCGAGGCCCTGTTCGAGAAGAGCTTCTACAGCCTGACCGAGGACGAGGTGGCGCGGATGCGCGAGGTGGTGAACCGCCTGGTCCAGCGCATCAAGAACGTGCTCTCGATCCGGCGGCGGCGCCTGAAGCGCGGCAAGCTCGACCTCCACACCATCCTGCGGCGCAACATGGCCCGCGGCGGCGTACCCTTCGAACTCGTCTTCAAGGAGCGCCGTAAGGAGCGGCCGAAGCTGGTGATTTTGTGTGACGTATCGTCCTCGGTGGCGAACGTCTCGCGGTTCATGCTCCAGTTCGTCTACAGCCTCCAGGACGCCTTCACCAAGATCCGCTCCTTCGTCTTCGTGTCCGAGCTGGGCGAGGTGACCCAGGTCTTCCACGACCACGAGGTGAACAAGGCGATCGAGGAGGCGCTCGAGGGCGGCGACGTGATCAACGTCTACACGCGCTCGAACTTCGGCATGGCCTTCCACACCTTCTGGAAGGACTTCCTGTCGGCGGTGGACGCCAAGACCACCGTGCTGGTGCTGGGCGACGCGCGCAACAACTACAACGACGCCAAGGCCTGGTGTCTGCGCGACATCCAGTCGAAGGCGAAGAACGTGATCTGGCTCAACCCGGAGAGCCCCAACGCCTGGGGCTTCGGCGACAGCGTGATGGACAAGTACCTGCCGCACTGCGACATCGCCGAGGAGTGCCGCAACCTGCGGCAGCTCTCCCAGGTGGTGGACCGCCTGGTTCTCTAGGGTCCTCGCCCGCCGCTCCGAACCCACGACGCCCCAACGAAAAACGCCCCGTCGGGGGGACCCGGCGGGGCGTTCGTCAGGGGGGAGTGGCGGTGGATAGATGATGGG
>JBFGIM010000140.1:0-7058 GCA_041577695.1 Myxococcota bacterium
CGCAGCAGGCCCTGGTCGGGCCCGTAGCCCGTGACGCCCATGTTGTAGACCTCGAAGCCTTCGCCGAGGCGCCGCTCCAGTGCGCGCGTGACGGTGGCATCGCGCGGCACGCCCCAGGCCTCGAGGAAGGAATCGCCCAGGAAGAGGATCCGGCGACGCGGGCCCTTGTTCCGTTGCAGCTCCCGCTCGCGGTAGCCGAGTCGATTGAACTCGGGTGAAGAGCCGGGGACGTTCCGGTACAGCACCTCGGGGTCGAGGCGGATCTGGTGTTCCCCAACCTGATAGGTCGTGCCCAGGCCGAAGCTGCGCGCCACGACCTCGGCGAGGGCGAGGGAGAGCCCCAGCGAAACCCCGAGGCTGAGCAGCGCGAAGGACACCCGTCGGCGGGGCGCATCTTCCGGGGGCGTCATGGCGGCAACCATCCCAAGCCGCTGTCGCGTTCGCAAGAGCCGTCGTCGCTCATCCGCTGCCGCCCCGTGGGGTCACAGGCACCCGGAAAGAAGAGGCGCCGGTGTTTCCCGCGCTCAGGTCGGCGAAGGAGCCGCCCGATGAGCGGGCAGAGGAGGCCCCCCAACCATGTCTGCCGCTCCGGACGTGCGCCCCGAGATCGAGACGCTGCTCACCTCGTTCGATACCCAGTACGTCTGGAACTACGGCAGCGTGAAGGAAGGCCTGCGCGACCTCTACGAGAAGGCCAAGCGCGAGCAGTGGAACGCCTCCACCCAGCTCGACTGGGCCATCTCGGTCGATCCCGAGAGCGAGATCATCCCGCAGGCCTTCAACCCGCTCCAGGACTACGGGCCCTACAAGAAGCTCGACGCGCGCGGCGTGCGGCTCTTCAACCACGCCAACATCTCGTGGACGCTCTCCCAGTTCCTGCACGGCGAGCAGGGTGCGCTGCTCACGGCCGCGCAGCTGGTGGACGCCGCGCCGTGGATGGACGCCAAGTTCTATGCCTCCACCCAGGCCATGGACGAGGCGCGCCACGTCGAGGTCTTCGGTCGCTACGTCAACGAGAAGCTCGAGTGGGAGTTTCCGATCAACGCGAATCTGAAGCGGCTGCTCGACCTGATCCTCACCGACAGCCGCTGGGACCTGAAGTACCTGGGCATGCAGATCCTGGTCGAGGGGCTGGCGATGGCAGCCTTCGCCAACATGCACGCACTGGCCCAGGAGCCGCTGATCAAGGAGCTGGTGCGCTACGTCATGCGCGACGAGTCGCGCCACGTGGCTTTCGGTGTGTTGTCGCTGAGCGACTACTACAAGGACATGCCCGAGGTCGAGCGGCGCGAGCGCGAGGATTTCACCATCGAGGCGTGCGAGCTGATGCGCGACCGCCTGATCGGCGACGAGGTCGCCGACGTGGTGGGCTTCGATCGCGGCGAGGTGCGCGAGCTGTTGCTGGCCTCTCCGCTGATGCAGCAGTTCCGCCGCCTGCTCTTCATGCGCGTCGTTCCCAACCTGAAGCGGCTCGGCCTGCTGACGCCCCGCGTGCGCGAGCACTTCGCGCGGCTCGAGATCCTCGAATTCGAGGATGCCGACCCCGAGGCGATGGATCGGGCGCTGGGGCTGGTCTAGCCGGAGTGGCTCGGGCGCGGGCGCGCTAGCTGCGGCCCGGCCGGGTCTTGACCGTGAGCACGGGGCACGGTGCCTTCTGGACCACGCGCTCTGCCACGCTGCCCAGCAGCAGGTGCTTCAATCCCCCTTGTCCCCGGGTGCCGATGACGACCAGGTCGGCTTCCCGGGCCGCCGCCTCGTCCTCGATCACCGTCACCGGGTAGCCCTCGCGGACCGCGACCTCCACGGTCAGGCCGCGGCTCCGGAGTCGCTCGGCGTAGCCCTCCAGGCTCTCGGTGGCTTCGCTCTTCACCTGGACCCAGAAATCGTCGGGCAGGTAGGCGCCCTCGAGCTGTTGGAAATCTACCGGCAGGTGGTGGGCGTGTAGCAGCACCAGGCGGCTGCCGTGCTCCTCTGCCAGGTGCGCTGCCCATTCCAGGATGGCGTCCGCGTGGGCCGAGAAGTCGAGGGGCACCAGGATGGTCCGGATCTCGATCGTCATCGCGAGCAGCGTGCACGGCGGGCGGGCCTCGGGTCAAGAGCGAAAAGCCTTGTCACGGCCGCTGGTTGACGCTCCCGCGGGCGGGGTCTACCGTTCGCGCCCGATCCTCGGGGCCGTAGCTCAATTGGGAGAGCGCCGCGTTCGCAACGCGGAGGTTGGCGGTTCGATCCCGCTCGGCTCCACCACTCGTCCCACCGGTGAGATCCGCCAGCCGGGCTCCGCGCCATCCCGGGGCCCGGGGCGCGGAAGGGTTAAGATCGCGTTCCATGTCGAAGGCGCTGCGCAGGGGATCGAAGCTCGGCAAGTACCGCCTGGAGCGCCAGCTCGGCGTCGGCGCGTTCTCTTCGGTCTGGAAGGCGCGCGACACCGTCGAGAACCGGGTGCTCGCGCTCAAGGTCGCCAAGGCGGAGCTGGTGAAGGAGTTCGGTCGCGCCGAGCTGGAGCGCGAGGCGCGCATCGCCAGTCGCCTGTCCCATCCCAATGTGGTTTCGCTGCGCAACGCCGACTGGCTCGACGGCCACTTCGTGATCGCCATCGATCTGGCCGACCGCAACCTGGCCAACTATCCGGCGGCGCGCCGCTCGCCGCGCATCGGGCTGCGGGTGATCCGCGACGTGGCGGCGGGGCTCGCCTACGCCCACAGCCTGAAGCTGCTGCACCGCGACCTGAAGCCGGAGAACATCCTGATCCTGCCCGACGGGAGCGCGGCGCTGAGCGACTTCGGCGTGTCGCGCTTCACGACGGACGCCACCCGCTCCTACACCGAGGCCGGAACGCTCGGCTACATGGCGCCCGAGCAGGCCTACGGCAAGCCGCGCATGGCATCGGACGTGTTCTCGCTCGGCTTGATCGCCTACCAGACGCTGACCGGCGTGCTGCCGAGCTGGCCCTTCGACTGGCCGCCGCCCGGCTTCGACAAGTTGAAGAAGCGCGTGCCCGAGCCGTATCACGCCGTGTTGCGTCGCGCCTGTGCCTTCGATCCGAAGCGACGCTACCGGGACGGCATCCAGCTCCATGAGGCGCTCGAGGCCGCCGCGCGCCGGGTCGAGCCGGGGCCCGCTCCGCGCCCGAAGCCGCGTCCGCGGCGCACCTCCGCCCAGTCGCCGCTGGCGGTGGAAGCGGCGCTCTTCCGCCGCCGACACGGCCGCGCGCTGGGCATGCGCTTCGACTGCTTCCGCTGCGGCGGGCCCATCGCCGAGGCCATGAGCCACTGTCCGTGGTGCGGAACGCCCGACAACTCCTTCCGCGAGGTGACGTCCTTCCCGCTGGTGTGTCCCGAGTGCGAGCGCGGCGTGCTTCCCGAGTGGACCGCGTGCCCCTGGTGCTACCCGGGTCGCCTGGCGGGCAACGGCGCGCCACCGCGTCCGGACCCGTTGGCCGAGAGAAACTGCAGCAAGCCCGGCTGCAGCGGCCAGCTGCGAACCTTCATGCGCTATTGCCCGGTGTGCAAGACCAAGCCGCGGCGGGTGTGGTCACACCCCGAGCTGCACGAGCGCTGCCCACGCTGCCGCGGGCCGGTGTCGCGCTCGTCCTGGCGCCACTGTCCCTGGTGCGGGCGCCGCGAGCCGCACGCCGGCACCTTCCAGCGCGGCTAGGTCCTGCGGAACAGGATGAAGGTCACGTCGTCGGGCTTCGACGGTAGCCCGGCACGGGGCTCGAGCATGCGCGTACGGCACAGCTCCGCCAGATGTGCGGCCGCCCGGTCGAGCGATCCGGCCCGGATCGTCTCGACGATCTCCGCGTGGGTGACGTTGTCGAAGAGGCCGTCGGTGCCGAGCAGCACCGTGTCGCGCGGGGCCAGGCGCAGCCGGCTGCCGACCTCGATGCGCATCTCGCTGTCGCCCACCGTGTTCGACACCACGTGGCGCTCGTCGTGGTCCATCGCCTCGCGGGCGTCGAGCATGCCCGATTCCACCGCATAGCCGACCGGCGAGTGGGACACGGTCCTCAGCTTCACCTTGCCACGCTGGCCGACGACCAGGATCTCGGAGTCGCCCACGTGGTAGGTGCGCAGCGAGTCGTCGGCGATCTCGGCGGCCGCCAGCGTGGTGGCGCCGGCGCTGCCATCGGCCATAACGGCGCCGTTGGCCTGCTCGAAGCCGTCGAGCACCGCGCCTCGCACCGAGCCGTCGCCGGCCTCGCAGCGGCCCAGGGACTTCTGGAGCTCCTGCACCGCCAGCTGCGACGCGGTGGCACCGCCCGCCAGTCCGCCGAGCCCATCGGCCACCACCAGCACCGCCCTCCGAGGGCCCAGCTCGATGAGACCCGCCGCGTCCTGGTTGGGACCCTCGCGCTCGGGGTGGTGGGCGGAGTAGACGGCAGCCCGGCCCCCCGCCAGGGCTCGCATCTCGGCCTCGCTCATGTCGCCGCCGACGAGCAGTCGCCCGGCCAGGGCTTCTTGCATACCCCCTCCGGCCCGGTCGATGCGCGGAGGACATCCCCACCCACAGGAAGATCCGCGGGCAAGGTAGCCCGGTCCAACCCCGCGCGGTGCTACCTTGCGGTCCGTGGCTCGTTCCCCCGCGGGTAACTACGCCGAGCGAAACCGCTTCGGGCGTGTCGGACGCATCGCCACACCCACGCCGTTTCCCGTCGGCGACATCAACGTCTATCTGATCTTTCCGCCGCCGGGCGCCGACGGAATCACCCTGATCGACACCGGGGTGAAGTCCGACGAGGCCTTCGAGGCGTTGCGTCGCGGCTTCAAGGGCTTCGGCGTGGCGCTCGAACAGGTCGAGCGGATCCTGGTGACCCACGGGCACATGGACCACTACGGCCAGGCGCGGCGGATCGCCGAGATCTCGGGCGCCCGGGTCTTCGCCTCGGCGCCCGAAGCCGAGCTGATGCGCGTGTCGTTCTCTCCGAGCGCCAGCCGCAGCCCCCGCATGCGGGCCGCGTTCCTGCGCTGGGGCATCCCGGAAGAGGTGCTCGATGGACCCCATCCGATGCGCGATCTGGCGCCCCGCATCCACGACCCGATCGACGTGGACGGGGTCCTACACGACGGCGAGCGCATTGCGGTCGGCGACCTGACCCTCGAGGCAATCGAGACGCCCGGCCACTGCGACGGCCACCTGGTGTTCTACGAGCGCGAGCTGCGCCTGCTCTTCGCGGGCGACCACCTGCTTCCCGACATCACGCCGGTTCCGGTGCTGGTCTTCCCCGCGGACGAGAACCAGCCGCGGCCGAAGAGCCTGCTGCGTTTCATGAAGTCGCTCGAGAAGGTGGAGTCGCTCGAATGCGACCTGGTGTTTCCGGCCCACGGCGACGTCTTCAGCGACCACCGTGCCCTGATCGAGAGCTATCGTCTCCACCACGAGCGCCGCGTGCTCCAGTTCGAGCGCGAGCTGCGCCAACGGCCGGCCACACCGTTCGAGCTGGGTCGCAAGCTGTTCCCGAAGTACTGGGACAAGGAGCTCTTCCTGGTGATGTCCGAGGTGATGGGCCACCTGGACGTACTGATCGAATCCGGGCGCGCCGTGCTCGAGGAACGCGACGGCGTCTGCGAAGCCCGGCTGGTGCGGGAGAGCGCGTGATGTGGGTGAGCAAGGTCAACGAGCTGATCGGCTCCTCCGACGAGGGCTTCGAGGATGCCGCGCGCCAGGTGCTGCGCCGCGCCAACCGCACGCTGCGGGGGATCACGGGCATCGAAGTGATCGAGAAGCGCATCAAGGTCGGGCCCGACGCCCGCCTCGAGTACCGCGTGCGGCTGCGGCTGATATTCGACATGGCGCCCGAAACCGTGCTTCACTGGTGAGCGTTCGGGGAGGATCCTCCATGGCAGTGGCATCGGTTTCCACCATCACAGCGGCGTCGGCCGTGGGCTGGCAGGATGCCATCGAGCGCGGCTTCGAGCGCGCCAGCAAGACGCTGCGCAACATCACCGGGCTCCACGTGGTGGAGGAGAAGGCCCGGGTCGAGAACGGGGAGATCACCGAGTATCTGGTCACCCTGCGGGTGATCTTCGTGCTCGAGGACGCCGACACCTAGGCCATGCAGGTTCCCGCAATCGTCGCCGCCGGCGATCGACGCGCGGCGAAGGCCGTCCGCGGCGAGAGCAAGCCCTACCTCGAGCTGGGGGGACGCACCTTCGTCTCGCGCATCGTCGAGACGCTCCAGCGCGTGCCCGAGGTCTCGGAGGTCTGGGTGGTCGGCAACGCGCCGCGCCTGGAGACGGCGCTGGCCGATCCCGCGCTCCAGGCGGTGCTCAGCAAGCCGCTCCACGTGGTGCCCCAGTTCCGCAGCCTCTACGAGAACGCCTGGGAGACCTACCGGCGCCTGCTCCCCGGCGCACCGCCCGAAGGCCGCGACCCGGGCCCCGAGGACGCCGAGATGCCGGTGCTCTTCCTCTCGGCGGACATTCCCTTCGCGACGCCCCAGGAGATCTCGGCCTTCGTGCGCCAGGCGGTGGCGATGGGATGCGACTACGGCTTCGGCGGCTGCACCGAGGCGTCGATGCGCGAGTTCTATCCGACCGCCAAGGGCGAGCCCGGCATCCGCATGGCCTACTTCAACCTGCGCGAAGGACGTCTGCGCCAGAGCAACCTGCACCTGGTGAAGCCCGCGAAGCTGGGTCACCGCTTCTACATCGAAGAGATGTACGAGCACCGCTACCAGCGCCAGTTCGGTCAGGTGCTGAGTCTGGCCTGGCGCCTGCTGCGCGCCGAGGGCGGCGGCCTCCGGGTGATCTACTACTACGCGCTGATGCAGCTGGCGTCGCTGGCCGATCGCAGCGGCTGGCGGCGGCTCGCCGACCGGATCCGCGAACGGCTGCCGATGGCTCGCATCGAGGCCGGCATGAGCGCGCTGCTGGCCACCGACTTCCGCCTGGTCGTCACCGAAGCCGGTGGCTGTGCGTTGGACATCGACAACGACGCCGACTGTGAGGCGGCACGCGCACGCTTCGAGGAGTGGCAGGAGTCCCAGCGCCGACGCGCCGAGGAGCTCTACGGCCCGCCCGCGCTGCCCGCGCGCGCCGGGGACGAGCCGCGGTGAACCC
>JBFGIM010000141.1:0-7030 GCA_041577695.1 Myxococcota bacterium
CACCCACCCCACGGTGGACCGGCGCCCGCCCCGAAGACAACCGAGGAGCCAAAGAGGAGAGAGGATGAGCAAGCGATTCGCTCTGCATGCCGCGATCTCACCCGTCGCCGCCGTTCCCGCCATCTGGCGCTCACCGCGTTGCAGCGTGTGTGCCAGCGAGAGCGTCGCCACGGACGAAGTTATCGACCGCGATGTCCTGAGACTGGCCGAGTGCCGGCGCTGCCAGCATCGCTGGACGGAGTCGATCCGTCCGCTTCCGGTTACCCCCCTGGTGGCGCCGGCACGAGGCCCCGCTGAGGCCGCGGCTGCGTGATACCGTCGGGGCGTGCGCCTCGTCCTCTACACGGGCAAGGGCGGGGTCGGCAAGACCACCACCGCCGCAGCCACCGCGGCCTGTGCGGCAGCGCGTGGCTCCCGGGTGCTGGTGCTCTCCGCCGATCCGGCCCACAGCCTGGGCGACGTCCTCTGCACCCCCCTCTCGGGCGATGTCGTCGAGGTGGCCCCCCGCCTCCACGCCCTCGAGGTGGATGCGCGCGCCGAAATGGAGCGGCACTGGGGAAGCGTTCGCGACTACCTGGTGTCGCTCTTTCGCCACCAGGGCATCGAGGGCGTGGTGGCCGAGGAGCTGGCGCTCCTGCCCGGGGCCGAAGAGCTCGCGTCGCTCCTGGCCGTGGAGGAGCACGCCCGCTCGGGACGCTGGGACCTGCTCGTGGTGGATTGCGCCCCGACAGGCTCGACGCTGCGGCTGTTGACGCTGCCCGAGGTGGCCACAGCAACCTTCCGGCTGGTGCTGCGGCTGCAGCGCGTGCTGGCGTCGATCGTCGCTCCAGTGGCCCAGGCCGTGGTCCACGTGCCGCTGCCCGGCTCCGAAGTGTATCGGGACGTGGAGCGGCTGCTCTACCGGCGGCTGGCGTCGATTCGCAAGTCGCTCACCGGTCCCCACGCGAGCGTGCGCATCGTGGTGACGCCCGAGCGCATGGTCATCGACGAGGCCCTGCGCGCCCACACCGACCTCGCCCTGTTCGGACTCCCCTGTGATGCGGTGGTGATGAACCGGCTGCTGCCCGAGGCCGCCGCGGCCGAGCCCTTCTTCCGAGACTGGCTGACCCTGCAACAGGAGCGCTGCGAAGAGGTCGAGGACCTGTTCGCGCCGCTTCCGCTGCTGCGGGCGGCCCTGCGCGAGGACGAAGTGCTCGGGGTCGAGGCGCTGGCCGCCCACGGTGAGGCCCTCTTCGCCGAGCGCGCGCCCGAGCAGCGGCAGTGCGAGCCGGCGCAGGTCCGCTTCCACGCGGTGGAGACCGGCTACCGGGTGGAGATTCCGCTTCCCCACGCCAGCAGGGACGCACTCGACGTCGCCAAGCTCGACGACCAGCTGGTGGTGCGGAGCGGGGCGCGGCGCCGGGCGGTGCCGCTGCCGCGCCGACTGGCGCGCATGGTGCTGAGCAGCGCCAGGCTCGAGGACGGCTGCCTGCGCGTCGGGCTGGTGCCGGAGCCCGCCACGCCTACCGATCCCGCGGTTGCGGAGCCCGCGTGAGATGAGGGTGCAGCTACTCACCGGCAAGGGCGGCGTCGGCAAGACCACCCTCGCCGCGGCGACCGCGATCGGCGCCGCCGCCCACGGCCACCGCACGTTCCTGCTCTCCACCGACCCTGCCCACAGTCTGGGGGATGCCCTCGGGCGTCCGGTGGGGGCGCGGCCCGTCGAGGTGGCGCACGGCGTGGTGGCGCAGGAGGTGGCGGTTCTCGATGAGCTCGACCGCTCCTGGTCCGAAATCCAGCAATGGCTGCGCGAGCTGCTCCGCAGCGGCACCGACGAGGTGCTGGCCGACGAGATCCTCGTGGTGCCGGGGCTCGAGGAGCTGGTGGCGCTGCGCGCGGTGCGCGCGGTGGAGGCACTCGGAGAGTTCGATCTCTGTGTGGTGGATTGCGCTCCCACCGGCGCCACCTTGCGCATGCTCCGCTTTCCGGACGCCCTGGGCATCTTCATGGGCAACTTCTTCGACCTCAAGCGTCGTGCGGCGCGGGTGATGCGGCCGCTGATGGAGGGCGTCGGCGTTCGCGGGCTGGTTCCCAGCGACGAGGTGTTCGCCGCCTTCGAGCGCCTGTTCCGCGACGTGGACGACGTGCGACAGATCCTGATGGACAACGACCGCACCACGGCCCGGCTGGTGACCAACGCCGCGCGGGTGGTGGTCGACGAAACGCGGCGTTCCTTCGCCTACCTGTCGCTCTATGGCGTCGCCACCGACGCGGTGATCGTCAACCGTCTGCTGCCGCCGGAGGCCACCGGCGGCTACTTCGCGCGCTGGGCCGAGCGCGAGCGCGAGGAGCTGGCATCGATCGAATCCTCGTTCCCGGTTCCGTTGCTGCGCGGTCCTCTCCACCCGCGCGAGCCGGTAGGACCCGAAGCGCTGGCGAGCCTGGCCCGCGAGGTCTACGGAGAGCGCGATCCCGCCGCCGTGCTCCACCGCGGCCGACCGTTGCGACTGCGGCGGGTGGGCGGTCGCACCCAGCTCGAGATCGAGCTGCCCAACGTCTCCAAGGAGGAGGTCGAGGTGGCGGCGCACGGCGGTGACCTGCTGCTGCGCGTGCGCGACGCCCAACGCCGGGTGGCGCTGCCCGCGTCGGTGGCGGGCCGCGCCGTGGCGGGCGTGCGCCTGCGCGACGGTGTGCTCGAAGTCCGCTTCGAGTCGTGAAGCCACCCGAGCTCGCGCGGCCCGCCGTTCGCATCGTCTCCCTGGTGCCGAGCCTGACCGAGGCGCTCTTCGCGCTGGGCCTCGGCGACCGGGTCGTCGGCGTCACCGAGTGGTGCGTCCATCCGGCCGACGGAGTCGCGGCGTTGCCCAAGATGGGTGGCACCAAGGACGCCGACGCCGACGCGGTGCTGGCCCTGTCCCCGGACCTGGTGATCGCCAACCGGGAAGAGAACACGCGGCGGGTGGTGGAGCGGATCCGGAGCGCCGGCGTTCCGGTGTGGGTGACCTATCCGCGCAACGTGGCGGAGGGCGCCGCGCTCCTGCGAGAGGTGTCCGCACTCGGCGCAGCTCCCGAGGCGGTGGCCCGGGTCGTGGAGCCGGTGGAGGCCGCAGTGGAGCGGGCCGCGGCCGAGCGGCCCCCGGTCCCGGTTCGCGTCTTCTGCCCGATCTGGCGCAATCCCTGGATGAGTGTGGGGCGAGATACCTACGCCCACGCCCTGCTGGAGCTGTGCGGCGGCGCCAACGTGTTCGGCGATCGCACCGGCCGGCGCTACCCGATCGTCGAGCTGGCCGAGATCGAGGCCGCCCAGCCCGAGGTGGTGCTGCTGCCGGACGAGCCCTACGCCTTCGGACCCCGGGATGCCGCCGAGCTTCGGGCCCTCCCGATCCCCGCGGCGGAGCAGGATCGCATCCACCTGATAGACGGCACCTGGGTCTCGTGGTACGGTCCGCGCATTCGGCGTGCAATCGCCGAGGTCCGCGCTTTGTTGCGATAGCCACCGGCGTCCCATCCACCGGCGGCAGGAGCCACGAAAGAGCGCGAGCGCGGACGAACGTAGAATGGGACGCATCCCCCCACGTCCGGGTCTGGGCGCGCGAGCGCCATCGCCGAGCAGGGTGCTCGGCCGGTGGATCGGCTCGCGCACGGTTCGGCGGCCGGACAGTGGGCCTCCGAAAAGAGAACGTGTTCGCATGGCCCCCGGGGGCCCGCGACAGACCTGCGCGCGCAGGAACGAGAAAGTTCTCTCGTGAGGTGTACGGAATGCCGAAGAGAACAGCGGCTGGAGACCGGCACCCACGGCGATCGAATCAGCGGCGGCCCACTCCACGAGTGGAGGCGCCGAGGGGGGAAGTGGAAACCATGATCAGTCGGGCACGTTCGGGCATCGTGAACGGCGGGAGTCTTCTCGCCGTATTCGCCTTCGTGGCGCTTCTGGCCGGCAGCACCCATGCAGCCGGCATCGCCGACCTGCGGGTGGGCGACCACGCGGACTACACCCGGGTGGTGTTGGAGCTGGACCAGCCGACGGGCTACCGGCTGGTGGTCCCGCGCGAAGGCGGTCCGGCCGAGGTCGTCATGCAGGTCAACGCCTCGGGCAAGGCGCTCCAGCTCGCCACCAAGAGCCCCCTCGTGCGCGAGGTGACCATCACTCCCGCAGAGCGGGGCTCCACGATCCGCATCGCGCTGTCGACGGCATCGGTCCAGGTCTCCGAGATGATCCTGTCCCAGCCGGCGCGCATCGTGCTCGACCTTCGCCCGTCGGGTCCGACGGCCGCCGCCAAGCCGCCGGCGCCGGCAGCGCCTGTGGTCGCCAAGGTCGAAGAGCCGAAGCAGGAAGCTGCCGCGGCCCCGTCGCTGCGCGAGGAAGCTGCGGAGAAGGCTGCCTCCGAGTCCCCGCAGCTGCCCGCGACGATGCCGCCGGGCGACGCTGCGACTTCCGCAGCCGCCGATGCGGCTCCGCCGACGGTCCTGACCGACGAAATCGCGCTGGCGGCTGCCGCCTCCAGTGAGACCCAGCCGTCCAACGAGATGGGTGACGCCATGGCCGACGGCGTGCAGGCCGCCGAGCTGGCGTCGGATCCGCCGGCCGCGGCGCCGCGCCCGCCCGTGATCAAGACCGCGAAGCGCGCCGCGCCGGAGCCCGCTGAAACCGGTTCGTGGCTGACGCCGCCGGTGATGGTGGGGGTCGGCGTGTTCCTGCTGGTGATGGTGAGCTGGGTCCTCATGCGGCGCCGCCGCAGCGAGGACGACGACCCGCTGTTCCCGGTGATCTCGGCCGACGACGTGGACGGGGAGGAGGTCTGGGCCCAGGAGGAGAGCGACGCCTCGGAAGCCGAAGCCGAGCCCGCCGCCATGGCAGCCGCCGAAGATTGGGAGACGGAAGACGCCGCCACGGCGACCGAGCCCATCCCGGTGACCTCGGGCAACGGCATGGCCGCGCCCCCGCAGGTATCGGTCGAATCGGAGCAGATGAACCTCGGCGAGTCACCGACGCCGGTGGAAGAGCCGGAGGCCGACGACTCGATCTTCGCCGCCGTGGAGGCGGTGCAGGCCGAGACGGCCGAGGTCGCGCCGGCCGGCTTCGACGAGGGACTGGCCAAGCGGATCCACGAGCTCGAAGCACGCCTCGAGTCGCTGGTGGAGTCGCGCGAGCGGCTCGAGCGCCAGGTCGCGGCCCAGACCGAGGAGCTGCGCGTGCAGCGGGCGGCCATCGCCCGCACGCAGCGCGTGGTGCGTACCATGAGCAAGGGCGAGGAGGAGGCCAGCGAGCCGGTGCCCCGCCCGCCGAACTAGCCTTCGGCGCTGCGCCTCACGGGCTCGCCAGGTGAAGGGCTCCCAGCGCGCCCGCGAACTCGCCGTGCGTCAGCAGCACGGGCTCGCGTTCGAGCGCGCGCGTGACGATCTCGAGCGTGCCGGCGAGCATCGGGTTGTGTCGGAGCGTCGATCCTCCGTACACCACCCGACCGACGTCGTTGGCCGCGGCCGTCGCCACCGACAGCAGGCCCACGTTCTGGCCGACCATGGCCAATACCGCCTGGGCGAGATCGGCGGGCTCGGGTTGCCCGAGCCTGGGAACCCCGAGCCCCAGCTTGCCGAAGTGAGCCGCGGTGACGGCGCCGAGCAAGGCGCCATCGCCGTCGGGATAGACGTCGGACACCAACAGGTCCACCGTGTTGCGATCGCCGCGGGCGGCGAGCGCCACCACCTCTTCGAAGCTGCTGGCTCCACTCAGCTGGGCGCACAGCCCCATCAGGGTTCCGCCGCCCAGGGCCGTTCCGCCCACCCGGCGCACCTGCAATCCGTCCACCAGGAGCATCGAAGTGCCGGTGCCGATCGAGACCAGCAGGTAGCGCGGCGTGACGTCCAGGTGGAGGCCCGACAGGAGCGCGTCGGCGCCGCTTCGCCAGGCCTCGAACTCGTCCACCGCCACACCGTCGAAGGCTCGGGCGATCGCGCGACCGCCGCCGCCGGTGGCGCCGAGCCGCGCTACACCTTCGCCCTTCAGGAAGCCGAAGGCTTCCTCGAGCGCTGCTCGTGGATAGAGACGCAGCTCGAAGCCATCCGGCGGGCGGGGCAGCGCCAGCTTCACCAGCGAGGCGCCCACGTCCACGCCAGCCGTTCCCCTGCGCGGCGCCGGGTGATAGCCTTCTCCGGACAGGGTTACCGTGTGCAGCAGCTGCGACTTCAAGGGCACGTACTCGTGAGCGTGGCACCGCCGCCGACGCTTGTTCGGATCCGTTAGCGATGTATACCGCGTTCTTCGGACTGCGCGAAAAGCCCTTTGCGCTGAGCCCCGACCCGCGCTTCCTGTACCTCTCCGAGTCGCACCGCGAGGCGCTCGCCCACCTGCTCTACGGCATCGAGCAGGGCGAGGGCTTCATCGCGGTCACCGGTGAAGTGGGAACCGGCAAGACCACGCTGTGCCGCACCCTGTTGCGCCGGCTGGGCTCGGACGTCGAAGTCGCATTCCTGTTCAACCCCAAGCTCAGTGCGGCGGAGCTGCTCGAGGCGATCCTTGGCGAGCTGGGTGCCGAACCCCAGGGAAACTCGGCGCGCGAGCGGGTGGACCATCTCAACCGCATCCTACTGGAGCGCGAGCGCGAGGGACGCCGGGTTCTGTTGATCGTCGACGAGGCCCAGGGCATGTCGGCGGAGACGCTCGAACAGATCCGCCTGCTCTCGAATCTCGAGACCGAGCGCGACAAGCTGATCCAGATCCTGTTGCTCGGCCAGCCCGAGCTCGACGTGATGCTGGGTTCGGCCTCGCTCCGCCAGCTTCGTCAACGCATCGGAGTGCGTTGGACGCTGACTCCGCTGGGCCGCGACGAGACCGCCGCCTACGTGCGCCATCGCCTGCGGGTGGCAGCGGGGGAGCCGCGCGATCTGTTCACTGCGGGCGCGCTGCGCGAGCTGCACCGGCGCTCGCAGGGGATTCCGCGCCTGCTCAACCTGCTGGCCGACCGCGCCCTGCTGTCGGCCTACGGCGACGACAAGCGGCGGGTGGACGCCGCATGCGTACACCAGGCGTACCGCGAGCTGCGCGGCGAGCGGA
>JBFGIM010000142.1:0-6995 GCA_041577695.1 Myxococcota bacterium
CGCCCGCGCCGATGGAGCCGCAGCCTCCGATACCGGGCAGCTGGTCGTCGAGCTCGCCCTCGATCGAACCGGCGCCGTCGATTCCACACGCGTCTCTGTGGGCGGACCCGGGGTGCGGATCGAAGTCGAGCTGGGCGAGGACCCCGGCTTCGAGGGAGGGCCGGCGCGACTCTCGCTGCGCTCGGCCCTGCACGAGGGCAAAGGCGCGTTGCGCCTGCTCGAGCCTCGCGTCGAGATGCCGCGACGCCCGGCGGCTCGGACTCCGGAGCGAGCGGTGCCACGGAACGCCGTTCGTCCCTCCGTGCTGGTCTACCTCGTCGACACCTTGCGAGCGGACCGGCTCGGCGCATACGGATCGCGCCGCGACCTCACTCCGAAACTCGACGACTTCGCGCGTAGCGCGACGGTCTTCGCCAACGCCCGTGCCAACACGTCGTGGACGCGACCGGCCGTGGCCACGATCCTGACGGGACTCGCGCCCTGGGAACACGGTGTCAACCAGGTGGATGCGACAATGCCGGAGCACGTTCCGACGCTTGCGGAGATCCTCGGGAGCGCTGGCTACCAGACCGCGGGCTTCATCACCAACCTCAACGTCAGCCGGGACGTGGGCTTCGGGCGCGGGTTCGATACGTTCCGTCAGTTCTCCGAGGACCTGGAATCACGTGCGGTACACGCGCGGGCCAGCCGGCTCCACGCCTCCGTCGCCGAGTGGCTCGATTCGCGCGATCCGAGCGCTCCCTTCTTCGTCTACGTGCATGCGACGGATCCCCACGGTCCGTACACGCCCGATGAGCCGTACCGGAGCCGCTTCGCCGGGTCCGTGTCCGATCCGGATGCTGGCAGCCTCGAGCGCCTCGGGGCACTGGGGAAGTTCAGGACGACCTTCACTCCCGGGATCGAGCTCGAACTCGAAGCGCTCTACGACGCCGAGGTCGCCTACTTCGATCACGAGTTCGGGTTGTTCCTGGAGACCTTGGACGACCTCGGTCTTCGCGACCGCACCCTGATCGTGTTCGTCTCGGATCACGGAGAGGAGTTCTACGAGCACGGCTGGTGGGAGCACGGAAAGACGCTCCACGCAGAGCAACTCCGCATCCCGCTCATCGTCGCCTTCCCGGACCAGCTCGGCAGCGGTGACCGCAGGAGGGAGTTCGCCCAGCAGATCGACATCGTGCCAACGATCCTCGAGGCCGCGGGGATGGCCCAGCCCCCTTCGTTGCAGGGTCGGAGCCTCCTGCGCCCGACGCCGGCAGCGAGCAATCGCACCGCCAGGGCCCTGCTCTTCCGGGACCAGCGCGAAGTGGACAGCCTCGAGATCGATGGATTCAAGCTGATCGAGTACGGGCGGTACGCTCATCCCCTCGGAAGCCCTCCACGGCTTCACCTCTACGACACCGAGAAAGATCCCGGAGAGACCCGGAATCTCGCCGAAGCGCGTCCCATAATGACCGGGTATCTCCGAGCACGGCTACGACAGGAACGTCTCCGCGACGCTTCGGTGCAGGCTCCCTCCACTGCGTTGAGCCCCGAGCAGCGGGAACAACTACGGGCGCTCGGCTACGTCGATTGAGTCGAGTGCCCTTCCAGGCCGCCGCCCGCCCGGAATGCGTTCTCCTGGTGCGGCCGGATCGGATCGCCGTAGCAGAATGCTTCGTTCCAGTAGTAGCGGACCGGCCGGGCGCGGGGATTCCGCCGCTCGTGCGGATAGCCCACCTCGCTGGAGTAGTGCACGACCAGGCTCTCACGGGTGGGCCGCGGGTCGCGGACCGGCAGGCCCCGGTGCACCAGGGCGCCGTGCCAGATCAGGATGTCGCCCTTGCGCGCCTCCAGCGCGATCAGCGGCAGGTTCCGCTCGAGGCACGCGTTCTCGATGTGGGCGGCGAACTCCACCTCGCGCTTCGGGGAGTTCTCGGTCAGGAACGGACCGTCGCCGAAGTCGAAGCGGGGGATGCGGTGCGAGCCGGGGTAGTAGGCCACCGGGCCGGCGTCGGGGTGGACGTCCTCCAGCGCGATCCAGCAGGCCGCCAGGTGGGTCGGGATCTCGGCCACCACGTAGGCGTAGTCCTGGTGCGCCGACTGCTGGCTGCCGCGCCGGAAGGTGAGGGTCTGCATCGCCACCACCGGATGGCCGAAGACGTGGCGCAGGAACGAGACCACCGGCCGGTTCAGGGCCAGCTTCTTGCCCGCGGTCGAGGCGTTGTGGAAGTCGAGGAAGCGGAGGTGGGGCTGGTCGAGCTCTTCGGGCTCGAGCTCGCGGATCGGGACCACGCCGTGGGTGGAGCAGTTGACCAGCACCTCGTGGGCGCGGTGGTCGGCCGTCAGCGCCGCCAGGTCGGCGCGATAGGCGTCGATCAGCTCGACGGGAGCGGCGTTGCGGAGCACGACGTAGCCCTCGTCGCGCCAGCCGGTCAGCCGACGGCGCAGCTCGGTGTCCTCGGGACGCTTGCCGCGCTCCGCCACCAGCGCGTCCACATAGGCATCCACGTCGGCGCCGGGCCGGTCGATCCACGGCGCCCGCTCCGGGGCGAACAGGTCTCGGGACGACATCGGCGCTCAGCCTCCTACGAGTCGCACGCGCCCGCTCTCCTCGGGCGACGATGGCAGGTTGCGCCAGCTGGCGAGCTCCAGCAGATGGGCGGCCGACAGCTTCGCCGCGCAGGCAGCGTACTCGTGATCGAGCTCGCGGAGCCGGCGGCTCACGGACTGGAAGCTGCGCCCGAACCAGCGCCGGGGGAAGAGCCCTCCCTCGCGAACGAAGGCGTCGAGGCCCCGGGCGCGACTGGCGGCGTCGCGTTCGCCCGCCCAGGCGCGGGCCGCCTCGCCCATGCGGCGGCGGCGCTCCGGATCGCGCGCCAGCCCTTCGAGCGCCGCGGCCAGCTCGGGCCCGTGGCGGACCCCGGGCGGCACCTTGACCGCCACCGCGTCCGGAAGCTCGGCAAACCAGCCGGCGTCGCTCACCACCAGCGGACAACCGCTGGCCAGCGCGCGCATGGCGATGCCGGAGGTCTCGCCGAGGGTCTGCTCGCGCAGGCAGATGCAGACGTCCGCGTCGAGGAACGCGCGGTACAGGTCGTCGGTCTCCACCCGGCCCAGACACTCGACCTGGTCGGCGAGCCCCATGCTGCGGGCGAGGTCCTCGAAGGCGCCGGCGGGCTTCACCTCGCCCGCGAGCCGATAGCGGAACGGCACCCGCCCCTGGAGACGCCGCAGCGTCCGCAACACGTAGGGGACACACTTGCTCGGCGTCAGGTTGCCGGCGGTCAGGAAGACGACCTCGTCCCGGGCCCGCGTCTCCGCCGGCTCCCGCTCGCGCAGCAGCGCTGCCGGGGGCGGCGTTGCGTGGTGCTCGACCTGCCGCACCAGCAGCGTGGGGTAGAGCGCGCGCACGGCGCCGGCGACGAAGTCGCTGTGGGCGAGCACCCCGGTGGCGTGCCCGAGCAGGCGCCGGTTGAGCGGGAAGTCCAGGGCCGCCTGCTCCCACGGCGCCGCGGCATCGCCCCAGAGCGCCCGGCGCGCGCGCTCGGCGCCGGCATCGCCGTGCTGCGCCCGCATCTCTTCGATGTACTCCTGCGTGCGCCCCGCGCCGACGGTGCGCTTGGCCACCAGGTGCTGCACCGACAGCTCGTGGAGCACCACCAGCCCGGGCCAGCGCATCAACGTCTCGTAGATGTAGTCGTGCGAATCGCTGTTGCCCATCTGGTAGAGCACGGCGTCGTACTCGGCGAGCAGCGGCAGCGGGTCCTCGCGGTAGCAGTCGATGATGCGGTGCTCCCGCGCCACCGCTGCGGTGGGCTCGTAACCCGCCACGAAGAGATCCAGCTCCCACAGCTCGCCGAGATGCGGCAGGAGCTCCTCGCTGTAGTCCGAGATCCCCGATGGGTCGGGGTTGAGCGGCGAGAAGTAGGCGACGTGCGGGCGCTGGACGCTCATGGCCGGGTGAGTGCGTCCAGCAGCGGATCCCAGCGGAGATCGCGCACGCGCTCGTAGCCGGCGCGACCCAGCTCCGCCGCCCAGGCGCGCTCGCGGTCGAGCCGCCGCAGCTGCTCGCCGAGCTTCTCGGGCTCCAGCTCGACCACCACGCCGGTCTCGCCGTCCTCGACGAACTCGAGCGGGCCACCCGCGTCCGGCGCGGTCACCACCGGCTTGTGCGAGAGGAACGCCTCGAGGGTGACGTAGCCGTAGTCCTCGAGGATCGGCGCGAAGTAGACCGCCAGTGCGTTGCGGTAGAGCTCCACCAGCTCGTCGAAGCCGACGCCGCCCAGGAAGTCGATGCGGTCTTCGACGCGGAGATGGGCGGCGAGCGCCCGCAGCGGTCCGAGCTCCGGCCCGTCCCCGGCGACCACGAAGCGGAGCGGCGCCGACGTATGGGGCACCGCCCGCACCAGCTCCTCGACCCGCTTGGCGCGGTCCAGGCGACCCACCGAGAGCACGTAGTCGCCGGCGGGCCCGGGCCCGAAGGCCTCCGCCCGCGGCGGCGGGTGGTGGATCGGCTCGGCCTCGAGGCCATTGTACTCGCGCAGCCGGTCCGCCACGGTCGCCGACATCGCGTAGAGGTAGCGCGACTCCGACAGCGCGCGGCAGTCGACGCGCCGCAACATCTCGCGCAGGCCCTGGTCGTCGGGCGAACGGGTGAACTCGCTCAGCTCCGTCCCGAACAGGTCGTAGGCCTGGCGGTACTGGTGGACCAGCCAGGTCACCTTGTTGGGATGGCTCACCGTGTAGGACGGGAACTTGGTGGCGATCACCCGGTCGATCGCGACGCCGTTGCTCTCGGTGAGGTCCAGCAGCCGCCACGCCAGGCACTGGTCCATCAGCGCGTCCTTGGGCGTCCAGCGGAAGGGCACCGAGACCGGGCAGACCCGGTAGCCGCGCGCCTCGAGCTGCTGGCAGAGTCCGCGCACCAGCAGCTCGGCGCCGCCGAAGAAGAACGGGACCTGCGGGTAGCAGACGGCGATGGTGCGGATCGGGGCCATGGCTCAGCGCTCGGCGACGATGGCGTAGTCCTGCGGCCCGAAGACCACTTCGTTGAGGCGCCGCGCGTTCTCGTTGAACACGCGCAGCACGTCGGCGAGCGCCGGATCGTCGAGGGGCGTGCCTTCCTTCAGCAGCAGCAGGCGCTCGTCCTCTTCGACCGGGGAGGTGAAGATCACGTCCTGCACCTCGAAGCTCGACTCCTCCAGGAAGAAGCGCAGCATCTCGGGCGGCACCGGCTGGCTGTGGGTCGGGTCGAGGAAGTACCAGCGCAGCGCGGAGAAGCTGCCCGGGTTGATCGTCTCGATCACGACCTTGGCGCCGCGCTTGAGCTTCTGGGAGCAGAGCTGGATCAGCTCCGCCAGCTCGGCCGGCGTCAGGTGCTCCACCACCTGCGCGCTGAAGAAACCGTCGAGCGATCGGTTCGGCAGGCCGCGCAGGTGCTCGAGCGCGTCGTCGCAGTGGGCGTCCACCTGGCGCAGCTTGCAGTGGCTCACCATGTCGGGGTCCGAGTCGACCCCGTAGGCGCCCACGCCCACCTCGCCGCACGCCTCCAGGAACTCGCCGCGGCCGCAGCCGAAGTCGAGCACGCGCTCCACCTGACCGAAGATCCGCGCGTAGCTCGCGAGTCGCTCCTGGATCGCTTCGGGCTTGCGATAGCGACGCGCGAAGTCGAAGTGGTCCATGGCGCGGAGCGGCTCGAAGCGGCGCTCCAGCACGCCGACGCGCTTCTCGAGGACGAGCTGCTCCTCGTGGGCGTCGGCCCACTCCTCGCGCACCTCCTCCATGTCGGCGGCGGTCGCCACCAGCTCGCCGCCGACCTCGTCGATGTTGCGCCCCTGGGCGGCCAGCGTGGAGCGCACGGTGGCGAAGTCCGAGGCGAGATCACGGGAGAAGTCGGCCAAGTGGGTCTCGATCCCCTCGATCCGCTTGCGGAGATCCTGCATCGCCCCCGCGATCTCGGAGCCCGAGGCGCCGAGATGGGTCTCGAAGTGGGTCAAGCGCCCATCGGCACCGGCCAGCCGCGCCTCGATGGCAGCCAGCCGCGCCGCCTGCTCCGCCATGCCGTGTCCGGCGGCGGCGAGGCCCGCCTCCGCATCGCGAAGCGAGCGCATCAGGCCGCTGTTGAAGCGGGCCTGGGGCACCTGCTGGAAGCGGAGCAGCCGTCCCGCCAGGCGCCGCCAGACCCGGGCGAGGATCCCCCGCCGCCCGCTGGGAGCGACCAGCTCGCGCTGGGAGCGTTCCGCGTCTTCGATGCCCTGCTGGAAGCCCTCGCGCCAAGACGGGCGCTGTTCGTCTCCTGCGTTGTGGTCGCTCATGATGGGTCTCCGGGTCCGGAGCCGTTCGGGCGGGGGACGCCCTCTTCAGATGATTAGCCCAGGGGCCGCGGCAGGCGCTAGCGACGGCTACCTTCCGCCGTCGCCGAAGAGAATCGAGATGTTCAGATCCCTCTGGCACTTCCGGGGCTTCATCGCAGGTCTCGTGCGGCGCGACTTCCAGAGTCGCACGGCCCGCACGCTGTGGGGTCGCGCCTGGCTGGTGATCGAACCGGCCATCCAGATCGTGATCTACGTGGTGATCTTCTCCGAGGTGTTGCGGGCGCGGCTGCCGGGCACCCAGGACCGCCTCTCCTACAGCATCTACGTCACCGCCGGCCTGCTCTCCTGGAACTACTTCGCCGAGCTGGTGCTCTCGGGCCGCACCCTGTTCCTGGAGCACGCCGACCTGCTGCGGACCGTCCGCTTTCCGCGCTCGACGCTGCCCATCGCGATGCTGCTGCGCAGCGCCATCAACGCCGCCATCCCGGCGCTGATCTTCGCAGTCCTGCTGATCGGGCTCGGCCGCTGGCCCGGCACCCTGCTGCTGGCGGCGCTCCCCTACCTGGCGATCCAGACCGTGCTCGGGTTGGGACTCGCCGTGCTGGTCGGGACGCTCAACGTGTTCATCCGGGACGTCGGCAATGCGGTCGGCGTCCTGTTCCAGTTCTGGTTCTGGCTGACGCCGATCGTCTATCCGCTGGC
>JBFGIM010000143.1:0-6609 GCA_041577695.1 Myxococcota bacterium
CAACGCCGAGCGGGCTCGGGCGCCACCCCGCCGCCGCCCTCGACGCGCCCCGGGCACGCCGCTAGCTTCCGCGCCGCTCACCCAGGAGGGCGCCATGTCGCAGCAGGACACCAGTACCGAGAGCCCGGGCAAGGTCGACGCCGTTTCGGTGCTCTACGTGGTCGGGGGCATCCCGGCGATGGTGGGCTTCTTCGTGCTCCTCTTCGCCGTGGGCGTGAAGTTCTGCGGCGTCCCCGCCTGATCCCACCCAGCCAGGCTCCACGCTCGCCGGGGCGTCGCGCTCAATACCGGCGCCCGGTCAGCCGATCCAGACTCCGATGTCGCGCATCGTGTGCCGGAGCAGGACGGGCCGGGGGATCGTCATCGTGGCGGTTTCGCTGGCGCTCGGGTGCGCCGGTCTCGTCTCTGTGGACCTGCCCAGCGCGTATCGCTTCTTCGAGGCGCCCTCGTCCGACGATCCCTGGTCGCCGAAGATCGCCCAATGGCAGGCGCGCGAGCAGGGCGTGGCCGGTGGCTCCGGATCGCTCCTGCCGCCGATCGCAGCGGCCGAGGACCTGCGGTCCAAGTACCAGGCGTTCCGCGCCGAGCGCCAGCGGCAGACGGCGCGCGAGCTGGCCGAGTGGATCCAGCAACAGGCCAAGGTCCACTACGTTCCCGACGGCGCGCTCGACCACTGGGCCACCCTGGACGAGACCCTGACGCGCAATGGCGACGACTGCGACGGGCTCGAGCTGCTGGTCTACCACTTCCTGCGCGACATGGGCTACGGCGACGACCGGGTCTACCGGTCGATCGTGGTCCGGCCGGAGGACGGCCAGCACCACATGGTGACGCTGTGGTTCGAAGACGCCGCGGATCCGTGGGTGATCGACCCGACCGGGGCGATGACCGAGGGCATGCCGCGCCTGTCCCAGGTGCCCGGCTGGGTGCCGCTCAAGGTGTTCTCCGAGTACGAGGAGTACAGCGCGCGCTTCGGGACCCTGCCGTCGCAGCACGCCGCGCTCCGGCCCTAGCCCGCTTCGGCGCGGCCGCCCCCGGCGGCTATGTTCCGCCCCGTGCCGTCCGGCAACGAGATCCACCCGATCGAAGCCTCTCCGCTGCAAGCGCGGCGCGAGCGCGTCTTCCTGCTGCTGGCCGGCATCTTCCTGGGCGCGATGGCGATGCTGAACATCCTCGGCATCACCAAGTTCATCCATTTCGGTCCGCTCGAGCTCGCCGTCGGCGTGTTGCCCTATCCGCTCACCTTCCTGTGCACCGATCTGATCAGCGAGCTCTACGGCCGCGCGCGCGCCAACGCCGTGGTGCTGACGGGACTCGCCATCAACGCGCTGGTGCTCGGCTTCGTATGGGCCGGTGACGCAGCGGCTCCGATCGACTACCGCACGCCCCTCCAGCGGATCGTGACGCTGGACTATCTCGACGTCGGCGAGGCGGACACCGCGGAGCCGGGCGAGGAGGCCCGGGTCCGACCCGCGGTACCGGTGCTCGACGCCCAGGGCCGCCCGGTGCTGCGGCCCAACGGCGCGCCCGAACTCCGCGCGGTGGAGCGCTTCGAGCTGCGCCCGATCCCCGGTGGATCCGACGATGCCCTGCACCTGGTGGACGCGGATACCGGCCAGCCGATCCTCCGGGAGGACACCCTGTTCGGGCGCATCGCGGCATCGACCCGTCAGGCCGTCCTGGCCAGCATGATCGCCTACCTGTTCGCCCAGTTCATCGACGTGTGGCTCTTCCATTTCTGGAAGCGGCTCACCGGCGGTCGCCACCTCTGGCTGCGCAACAACGGGTCCACGATGATCAGCCAGCTGGTCGATACGGTGTGCGTGGTGCTGATCACGTTCTGGGCCGCGATCAGCGCGGGAGAGGTTCCCGTGCGGCAGGTGCTGTTCTGGATCGGAAGCGGCTACGCCTTCAAGTTCCTGTTCGCGCTCTTCGACACGATTCCGTTCTACCTGGCCGTCGGGTTCCTGGGCCGCTACCTCGACGTGGATTCGAGCCGAGACACCTAGCGGCGGCCGGGGCCGGCCCGAGCGCTAGGGCGCCGGCGTCTCCTGGACGTCGAGCTCGAGCTCCTTGCGCTGCTTCTCCACCTCCACCTCGACTCGTTCGCGCTCGATCTGCAGCTCGAGGGTGCGGCGCGCGTCCTCGGCCTGCTCGCGCTCCAGGGCGAGGCTGCTGCGCTTGAGGTTGAGCAGGCGCTTCTCGAGCAGGCGGTTCTGTGAGGTGATCAGCGAAGACGGCACCTTCGGACTCGGTGCATCGGGCGCGTACTGGAGCGAGATCCGATCCTCGGCCTCGCGGCCGTCGCTGGTGCGCGCCTTCACCACGATCTCGTTCCGGCCGGGCACCAGCGGCACCAGCGCGCTCCACAGGCCGTCGGCGGTGCTGAGGAGCTCATGGGCCGGAGCGTCCGCCGTCACGTTGGTCACGACGAGCTCCTCGATCTCGGCGAACTGGATCTCGTCGATCACGTCGATCAGGTTGGCCGGATCGCGGACTGGCGTGAAGGTGCCGCCGGTCTCCTCCGCCAGGCTCACGATCGCCACCGGACCCGACAGCGCGTGTTCCCCGATCCCGAAGGTGTGGAAGTGCACGCCGGTGCGCGCCGCGCGGCTCGCCGCCCGCAGCACCGCCCGCGTATTGGCGGCCTCGTTGCCCTCGTGGGGCAGCGTGGGGCGTCCGTCGGTCAGGAAGATGACGTGCTTCTCGCTCTTCGAGATCGGCGTGGAGATCGCGCCGCGCCAACCCAGCAGCTCGATCAGCGCCTGGTCGGCGCCAGCCGCCATGTGGGTCATCCCGTGCGGCCCGCGCTCGATGATGCGATCGAGGCCGCTCTGGACGATCTCGTAGTCGGTGGTCAGCGGCACCACCGTCTCCGCCACGTCCCGGGCGCGACGCATGCCGCCCATCGCGTAGGTCTCGCCGGAGAAGGTGGCGATGCCCACGCGCGTGCTGCGCGGGTCGAGGCGCTCGAGGAAGTGACGGGCCGCGGCGACCTCGGCTGCCAGGATCGAGTCGCCCGCGTCGCTGGTTCCCAGACCGAAGAGTCCGCCCAGCCCTCCGCCGCCCTCGGCCACCACCCCGTTGCCGTTGATGTCCGCACCGCTGGGATCGCTGGTGGACTGGGACACGTCGAGCACGAAGAACACGTCCAGCGGTCGATACTCGCCGACCGGGGCCAGCGCCTGCCCGGCCAGGAAGGCGCCCATGGCATCGCCGATCACGGCGCCGTCGTAGGGGTGCTCGATCTCGACGTAGAGCGGGTCCCGCTTCTCCAGCAGTGCCGCCTTGCGAACCAGCGTGTCGGGCCGGTCCTCGGAAGGGGGTGGCACCGGAGGTACCGTGCGGGTCGCGGACGCCGGGCGCTCGCCGGCCAGGGCGGCGTAATCTGCGATGGCGATGCCGCGCCCCTCGCCCAGCGGAGCCGCCAGTGCCTCGCGGACAGCGGCGATCGGCGCGGCGATGACGCGCAGCCGGCTGTCCTGCTGCTGCGCCGCCTGGAGCAGTCCGAGTACCTGATCCTCCGGGTAGCTCACCACCGGGGCCCCGCCCCAGCCGCGCAGGTCGTAGGGCACGTCGAGCTCGACCTCCAGGCGGTCTTCGCTCGCGACGCGAACCGTGCCGAAGAGGTCGTCCTCGTCGCGAGGGATGTTCGCCGGGATGCCCAGCAGGCGGACCCGCTGTCCCCGCTCGGGCAGGCCGCCGGGCCGCAACGCCCGCACGCCCGATGGCGGCGCGTCCAGCACGAAGATCACCACGTCATCGCGGATCGTGCCGCCCGGCTCCGAGAAGGGCAGCCCGGGCCGCGCCACCAGGCGACTGGCGACACCCACCCGCGTCCGGGTGCGGCCCAGGTAGAACTCGACCCAGCCCGCCTGTCCCACCTCGCCGAAGTCGTAGGAATGGGCGGCGCCCACGGCCACCCAACCGCTGCGCTCGGACTGGATGAAGAAGACGGTTCCGGCGCTATGGCGCTCGTTCCCCAAGCGGTAGCGCGCCCGGGCGACCGCCGGCTCCTCCGGCCAGGCGGTGGCCGGGGCGAGTGTCAGTGCTGCGGCCAGCGCCGTGGCGGCGAGCCCCGCGCCGATCATCGCGCGGCGGGCCGTAGTCGATTCACAAAGCTCCCCCATCTGATCAAGGTAGAGGGGAGTTGGGCCCCGCTGCCACAATCGGTTGACCCAGCGCAGGGTCGCTCCTAGCTTGGGCTCGGGCCGCAGCTCCCCCTGCCGTCGCACACTCCTCCCGGAGTCCCGTTTCGTTGCCGGGTTCGAACTCTCTTCGGCCGGCGCCGCTGGCGCTCGCCCCGGCCCTGTCGCGCGCGCTCGAGCGCATGGGCCGCCGGGATGCTGCCACCGCGCCGCTTGCCCTCGACACGCTGGCGCGCGAGCTGCTCGCGCTGCGCGGTCCACTGGACCCGCGCCTCGCGCGGCAGCTCCTGGCCAGCGCCCTCGGGTGCCGGGCTTCGCTGCTGCCGGACCCGGTCGACCTGCGGCGTCTGCCGAGCCTCGTGCACGGGCCGGTGTCGGATCTGCCGCTCGAACGCAGCCGCTTCGTGGTGGTGGACCTGGAGACCACCGGTCTCTCGGTGGAGAGCTGCCAGATCCTCGAGATCGGCGCCGTGCGCGTCGAGGGCCTGCGGCGCACCGCCCGCTTCCAGACCCTGGTGGATCCGGGCGTGCCGATTCCCGAGCGCATCACCGCGCTCACCGGCATCGACCGCCAGCAGGTGGACGGGGCTCCGGACATCCGTCGCGTCATCGCCGACTTCCGCCGCTGGATCGGCGGCGGCGAGGCGGCCTTCGTCGCCCACAATGCCTCCTTCGACACCCGCTTCGTCCGGCGCGCCCTGGCGGATCACGGCCATCCACCCTGGGCCGGACCGGTGCTGTGCACCCGCAAGCTGGCGCGCCGCATCCTGCCCGAGCTGGGCCGCTACAACCTGGACACGCTGTCGGCGCATCTCGGGATCACCAACCGCTGGCGGCATCGGGCGCTCGGCGACGCCGAGGCCACCGCCCAGGCGTTGCTCGAGCTGATCGACCGGGCGCGGGAGGAGCGGGGGATCGGCACCCTCGGCGGACTCCTCGAGCTCCAGGCGGCCCGCCCAGGCCGCTCTCCCGGTGCCTCCCGGGCCCCGAAGAAGCAGGCCTCTACCTGAAGGCGGGCCGGCTCAAGGGTGTGTCGGGCATGTCCGAAGCGAGAGACCGTACCCGGACCAGGGGGATCCCCATGGGGCGCATTCTCTTGCTCATCTTCGTCGGCTGCCTGCTCGGAGCACCGGCCACGGCCGAGATCTATCAGTGGACCGATGCCGACGGGCGCACCCACTTCACCGATCGCCTGGAGGACGTTCCCGCCGCCCAGCGGCGCGACATCCGCGAGGATCTGGCGAAGACCGGCCGGGTCAACGTGATCGAGGGTCTGAACCCGCCGACCGCGCCGCGTGCGGCCGTCCCCGTGGAGGGCGGGGGCGAGGATGCGGAGCTGACCTGGGCCGAGTTCACCCGCGCCAGCGGAGGTGCGCCGGCCGGCTTCCCGTCCGCCGACGCGACGGCGGAGCAGGCGCTCGGGGGACTCGCCGCGGCCTTCGGGGTCGGGCTGGTCGGGATCCTCTTGCTGGCGCTGCTGGGCCTGGCTGTGGGCCTGGCCGTCTTCGCGCTCTGCATCAAGCTCGCCGCCCGCATCTGCGGCCAGGAGGTGCCGGGCTTCGGTCGGGCCTTTGCCATCGCCGGCGTCCAGATGCTGGCGGGCATGGCCGCCGGCGTGCTGCTGATGCTGGTGATCGGTTTCAGTGCGCTCCAGGATCCCTCGCGTTCGCTCCAGATCCAGGGTTCGAACATGGCGTTGAGCTTCGGCGTCAACGCCGCCGTGCTGCGCGCCATGTGGAGCGAGAGCATGGGTGGCGCGTTCGTACTGGCGCTGGTCTCGTCGCTGGTGGCGCTCGGCCTTGGCATCGGAGTCGCCCTGCTGGCGGCGCTTGCCATGGGCGGCATGGCCCTGCTGGGCGCCTAGCGCTCGCGCGCTCGCCACCTACTGGTTACCGTCCGGAGAGAGGGGGGCGCGTGCGCACGCGGCGCACCACGATCGAGCGATGGGGCCGAGCTATCGCACCCGGTGCGCTGGCTCTCTGCCTGGTGTGGACGGCGCTGCCGGTGCGCGCGGAGGTGGCGCTGGCCGCCGCCGATGCGATCGATCGCTTCGACACCGTGGTGATCGACCCCGGCCACGGTGGCGACGACCTCGGCGCCCAGGGCCCCACCGGTGTCATCGAGAAGGACCTGGTGCTCGATGTGGCGCGCCGGCTCGCGCGCGAGCTCGAGCGCCAGGGAACGCGCGTGGTCCTGACCCGCCAGGAAGACACCTTCGTCCCGCTCGAGCAGCGCACTGCCATCGCGAACGACGCCCGGGGCGACCTGTTCCTCTCGATCCACGCCAACGGCGCCCGCGCGCGCAGCGCGCGCGGCGTCGAGACCTTCTTCCTCTCGCTCGACCCGAGCGACGAGGACGCCCGGCAGACCGCGCTGCGCGAGAACCGCGCCTTCGGAGAGGCCGCGCTGGCCGCCACGGGCGACCCGCTGCTGGGCCTGCTGGGCGATCTGGCCGCCTCCG
>JBFGIM010000144.1:0-6584 GCA_041577695.1 Myxococcota bacterium
CGGACCCGAAGCCCAACATCGAGCTCTACCGCGGTGCGCAGCCCATCTTCGATCACTTCGGTGCCGAGACCCAGATCGACGCCAACCTGGGACGCAAGGTATGGCTCAAGTCGGGCGGCTACCTGATCATCGATCAGAGCGAGGCGCTGACCGCCATCGACGTCAACACCGGGCGCTACGTCGGCCGGCGCGACCTCGAGGAGACCGTCCTCAAGACCAACCTGGAAGCGGTGAAGGAAGTGGTGCACCAGCTGCGCTTCCGCAACATCGGCGGCCTGATCATCATCGACCTGATCGACATGGAGTCGGCCGAGAACCGCGAGAAGGTGCACCGCGCGCTGCGTGAGGCGATCCGCGCCGACAAGGCCAAGACCAACATCCTGAAGATCTCCGAACTCGGCCTGGTCGAGATGACGCGCAAGCGCACCCGCGAGAACCTGGTGCAGCAGCTGTGCGAGCCGTGCGCCTACTGCGAGGGGCGCGGCTACGTACTCTCGCGCGAGAGCGTCACCCACAAGCTGCTGCGCGAGATCCGCCGCGACCTGCCCCGGATGAGTGGTCGGCGCATCGCGCTGACGGTCCACCCGCGCGTGGCCGAGCTCCTGCTGGGCGCGGAGAGCGAATCGATGGCCGCGCTCGAGGCCGAGCTGGGCCGCGCCGTCGAGATCCGGGCACGGCCCGGGATGCACCAGGAGCAGTTCGAGGTGATGGCCCTGGACGAGGGCCCCCCGGTGGAGCTGAAGGTCTCCTGGCTGGGCGGGGCCAACGGCCTCGACAGCAGCGAGGCGGCCTGGAATGGCGCCGAGACCGGGACGGCGGCGGCGGACGCCGGCGACGAGCCGGAGCCGGGCTCCGACGCCGGCAAGGCACTGATCGAGCCGGAAAAGCCCGACGGCGAGCCGGAGTTCGCCGATGGGCTGGACGATGCGCCGGCCCAGGCCACGGCCCCGGAGGTCGATCCGGCGCCCCTGGAGGCGGCTTCGCCCCAGGTCGAGGAAGCGCCGGAACCGGTTGACGAGCCAGGGGAATTTCGGATACTCCCGCGTCCCAGCGAAAGTGAGGAAGTCTGATGTACGCGGTGGTGCGCACCGGGGGCAAGCAGGTGCGGGTTTCGCCCGGCGACGCCGTCTGGATCGAGAAGCTGAGCGGCCAGGTGGGCGACACCGTGGAGCTCGACGAGGTGCTGTTGATCGGCGGCGACGGGGAGACCCGTGTCGGCGCGCCCCGCGTGGACGGCGCCAAGGTGGTCGCGACCATCACCGCCCACGGCCGCGGCGAAAAGATCGTCGTGTTCAAGATGAAGCGCCGGAAGGGCTACCGCCGCAAGCAGGGACACCGGCAGGACTACACCCAGGTCCAGATCGACCGGATCGACGCGTAGGAAGATACCAGGATGGCACACAAGAAGGGACAGGGGAGCTCGCGCAACGGTCGCGACAGCAACGCGCAGCGGCGCGGTGTGAAGGTCTTCGGCGGCCAGGCGGTACGCGCCGGCGGCATCCTGGTGCGACAGGTCGGCTCCAGCATCCACGCGGGTCGCAACGTGGGCGTCGGCAAGGACTACACCCTCTTCGCCCTCTGCGACGGCAAGGTGCAGTACGGGCGCTCCAAGGGGCGCGTCGTGGCACGCGTCGAAGCCTGACGCCCTCCGGCGCCGAGGCCCGAGGGCAGGGGCCCGGGGGCCCCATGAAATCCAGTGACATCTTCATCGACGAGGCCACGGTCCGCGTGCAGGCGGGGCGCGGCGGCGACGGTTGCGTCAGCTTCCGGCGCGAGAAGTTCGTGCCCCGCGGCGGTCCCAATGGCGGCAACGGCGGACGCGGCGGCGATGTCGTGCTCGAAGCCGACCGCAATCTCGGCACCCTGCTCGACCTGCGCATGCGCCCGCTGGTGCGCGCGGACGACGGTGTCGACGGCGGGAGCTCCGACCGCGACGGCGCCAACGGGGCCGACGCGGTGATCCGCCTGCCGGTGGGCACCGTGGTGTGGGACGCCGACGCCGATCCCGGTGCGCCGCCGCTGGTCGACCTGGTCTCCGACGGCCAGCGCTACCGCGTGGCCCGCGGCGGGCGCGGCGGGCGCGGCAACGCCTACTTCACCACCCCGACGCGCCAGGCGCCCGACCGGGCCGAGGCGGGGCGGGTCGGTGGCATCTGCAAGCTGCGGCTGTCGCTCAAGCTGCTGGCCGACGTGGGGCTGGTGGGGCTGCCCAACGCGGGCAAGTCGACCCTGTTGCGCCGACTCTCGGCCGCACGGCCGCGCGTGGCGGCGTACCCCTTCACCACGCTGGTGCCGGCGCTCGGCGTGGTCGAGTGGGGCGAACGCCGCTTCGTCATGGCCGACATCCCCGGCCTGATCGAGGGAGCCAGCGAGGGCGTCGGCCTCGGCGACCGCTTCCTGCGCCACGTGGAGCGCACCCGGGTGCTGGTGCACCTGCTCGACGCCGGCACTGCGCTGCTGGAGGAGCGCGATGCGCGGATCGACTACGAAACCATCCGGAGCGAGCTGGTCGCCTACGGCGCCGGGCTCGAGAAGCGGCCGGAGCTGGTGGCGCTCACCAAGATCGACCTGGTGGCCGACCGCGACGCGCTGGCGCCGCTGATCCAGCACCTGGAGGCGCGCGGCTGCCAGGTGTTCGCGATCTCCGGCGCCACCGGCGAAGGGGTGGAGGCGCTGCTGCGGGCCACGTTGCGGCTGCTGGAGGCGAACCCGCTGGCAGAGGCCGTCGAGGAATCGGGATGAGAAAGCTCGCGCGCGATGCCAAGCGGGTGGTGGTCAAGGTCGGAAGCTCGGTGCTCACCGACGACGGCGACCTGCGTTCGCGTGCCTTCTCCGACGTGGTGCGTCAGGTGGCGGACCTGGCCGACGCCGGGCGCCAGCCGGTGGTGGTGTCTTCGGGTGCCATCGCCATGGGCAGCCACCGCCTGGGCTGGTCGCACCCGGGCACCTCGATCCCCGAGAAGCAGGCGGCCGCGGCGGTGGGGCAGATCGGCCTGGTCGAGCGCTACCGGCGCGGCTTCGCGCGGCGCGGCCGCCAAGTGGCCCAGGTGCTGGTGACGCGCACCGGCCTCGAAGACCGCGAGCGCTTCCTCAATGCGCGCCACACGCTGCTCACTTTGCTGCGCCTGGGCGTGGTCCCCATCGTCAACGAGAACGACACGGTGTCGACCGAGGAGATCCGCTTCGGCGACAACGACAACCTGTCGGCCACCGTGGTGAACCTGGTGGGCGCCGAGCTGCTGGTGCTGCTCACCGACGTGGATGGCCTCTATCGCGAAGCGCCCGTGCCGGGCGCGCCGCGGCCGCCGCTCTTCGACGTGGTGGAGCGCATCGACGCGGAGGTCGAGCGGGCCGCCCGCGGCTCGGAGAGCGCCTTCGGACGCGGCGGCATGGTGACCAAGCTCGAGGCGGTGCGCAGCGCTGCGCGCGCCGGCGCCGCCACGGCCATCGCCAACGGCCGGCGCCGCAACACGCTCGCGCGCGTCACCGCCGGCGAGAGCGAGGGCACGCTGTTCGCGCCCGCCCCCCGGCTGCGCGGTCGCAAGCACTGGCTGGCTTTCACCGCGCGGCCGCGCGGCACGCTGCACCTGGACGACGGCGCCTGCCAGGCGTTGCGCAAGCGAGGCCGCAGCCTGCTGCCCGCGGGCATCGTCTCGGTGGCGGGGGCCTTCGAGATGGGGGATCCGGTCAGCTGCGTGGACGCCGGCGGACGCGAGCTGGCGCGAGGCCTCGCCGCCTACTCGGCGAGGGAGGTCGAGCGCATCCGGGGCCTCCCGACGCGCCAGATCGCCCAGGTGCTAGGTTATTCCAACGGGAACGAGGTCATTCACCGCGACGACCTCGTGCTGGTGGACGACTCATGAGCCCCAAGACGAGCCCCAGGAAATCGGCCGGGACCACGGGCACGAGCGGCGCCCTCGAGGCGCAGATCGTCGAGATGGCGCGGGCGGCCCGCGAGGCGTCCCAGGCGGTGGCCGAGCTGCGGCGCGCCGACAAGGACCGCTGGCTGCTGCGCTGCGCCGAGTGCCTGGAGGAGGCGCGGCCGCGGATCCTGGAAGCCAACGCCGAGGACGTGCGCAACGCCGAGGCTGCCGGCCTCGACGAGCCCATGGTGCGCCGCCTGGAGCTCTCGGACGACCGCTGGTCCAGCATGGTGGACGGGCTGCGCCAGATCGCTGCGCTGCCGGATCCGGTCGGCGAGATCGACCAGCTGCGGCTGCGCCCGAACGGCCTCCAGGTGGGCCGCATGCGCATCCCGCTCGGCGTGATCGGCATCATCTACGAGTCGCGTCCCAACGTGACGGTGGACGCGGCGGCGCTGTGCCTGAAGTCCGGCAACGCAGTGATCCTGCGCGGCGGGTCCGAGGCGATCCGCTCCAACCTGGCCCTGGGCGAGGCGCTGCGCGCCGCCGCCCGCGACATCGGCATTCCCGAGGCGGCGCTGACCATCGTCCCCACCACGGACCGTGCCGCCATCGACTACCTGCTGGTGCAGGACCGCTACATCGACCTGGTGATCCCGCGCGGCGGGCCCGGCCTGATCCGCAAGGTCAGCGAGACCTCGACGATCCCGGTGATCAAGCACGACGCCGGCGTGTGCCACGTGTTCCTCGACGCCAGCGCCGACCCGCACATGGCCAGCGCCATCGTGCGCGACTCGAAGATCCGCCAGATGTCGGTCTGCAACGGCCTGGAGACGCTGCTGGTGCACCGCGACGCAGCGCGCGTTGTGCTGCCCGAGGTGTTGAAGGCGCTGCACGAGGAGGGCGTCGAGATCCGCGGCTGCCCGCGTACCCGCGAGGTGTTCGCCGAGGCCGCGCCCGCCGAGGAGAGCGACTGGGGCACCGAGTACCTGGCGCCGATCCTGGCGGTGCGCGTGGTGGATGACCTGGACGCGGCGGTCGCCCACATCCAGCGCTACGGAACGGACCACACCGAGGTGATCGTCACCGGCGACTACGCCAGCGCCCAGGCCTTCCTGCGCCGGGTCAACTCGTCAGCGGTGGGCGTCAACTGCTCCACCGCCTTCTCCGACGGCTACCGCCTCGGTCTGGGCGCCGAGATCGGCATCTCGACCTCGAAGCTCCATGCCTACGGTCCGATGGGACTCGAGGGACTCACCACCCAGAAGTTCATCATGCTGGGCGAGGGCCAGCTACGCGAGTGACGGCGCGCTCGCCGACAACGGGCGTACTCGGCGGGACCTTCAACCCGATCCATCTGGGTCACCTGCGCGCTGCGGAGGAGGTGGCCGAAGCCCTCGACCTCGACCGCGTGCTCTTCGTCCCGAGCCGCGTGCCGCCCCACAAGACCAGCGCGCCCGACGACGCCATCGCGCCCGCCGCGCTGCGTCTCGAGTGGGCGCGTATGGCGCTGGCCGATCATCCCCGCTTCGAGGTGGATGCGCTCGAGATCGAACGGGAGGGCCCCTCCTTCCTGGTGGACACACTGCGCGCCCTGCGCGAGCGCAGCGGCACGCCGGTCTTCATCCTCGGCTCGGACGCCTTCGCCGAGATGGGAAGCTGGCGCGATCCGGAGCAGCTCTTCCGCCTGGCCCACTTCGCGGTGATGACGCGGCCGCCGCAGCGGCAGGGACGACTCGACGCGTGGCTGCCGGCGGTGGCGTCGGAGTGGATCGAGCTGGCGCCCGACGGCAGCGCGGGCCACCACCGCAGCGCCGATACCTGGATCCGGCGCATCCCGATCAGTGGCCTCGAGGTCTCGGCCTCGGAGATCCGCCGCCTCGTTCGCGCCGGGCGCTCCGTGCGCTATCTCCTTCCTGAGAGCGTGCGCAGAGCAGTACTCAGCAGCGGAGCCTATGCGTCCGGTGTCGCCGTGGGCGGCGCCGAGGCCGCCCCTGCCGCCGAAGCCGGGCCCAGCGACGGATGAACGCCATGCAGAAGACCCAGCTCGCCGTGGAGGCCGCCCTGGAGGTGAAGGCCGAGGACGTGGTGGCGCTCGACGTGAGCGAGCTCACCTCGCTGGCCGAGGCCTTCGTGGTCGCCACCGGCCGTTCGGACCGGCAGGTGAAGGCGATCGCCGATGCGGTGACCCGCGCCGTCAAGGCGCGCGGCGAGGCGCCACTGGGCGTCGAGGGCTACAACGAGGGCCGCTGGGTGTTGATCGACCTCGCTGACGTGATCGTCCACGTCTTCCAGCCCGAGGCGCGCGAGCACTACGACATCGAGCGGCTCTGGAGTGACGCGCATCCCATCGAGCTGGCGGACGAGGCGGGGCGACGGAGCGCACCGTGAGCGGGCCGGTGCTCCTCGTGGTGCTCGATGGCTTCGGCATCGGCGACGGAGGCGCTGCGGACGCCACCGCGTTGGCCCACGCGCCCTTCTTCGCCCGTGCCCGGCGCGACTACCCCCACGCCCGACTCGAGACCTCCGGCCCGGCAGTGGGACTGCCCCCGGGTCAGATGGGCAACTCCGAGGTCGGGCACATGACGATGGGCGCCGGCCGCATCCGCTACCAGGACATGACGCGCATCTCGAAGGCGTTCGAGGACGGGCCGGAAAGCGTCGCCGCGATCCGCGAGGCGCTCGACGCGGCCGCCGGCGGCAAGCGCCGCCTCCACCTGC
>JBFGIM010000145.1:0-6559 GCA_041577695.1 Myxococcota bacterium
CGCACGCTCGGGCTGCCGCCCGAGCACCCCCATGCCCTGCACGTCGAGGAAGCCGACCTGATCGTGGAGAGCGAGCGCCCGCTCTTCGAGCTGATCGATCCCGAGCCCACGTCGGTGCAGCGGGCCATCGCCGAGCACGTGCGCGAGCTGGTGACCGACGGCGCCACCCTCCAGACCGGGATCGGGGGCGTTCCGAGCGAGGTGGCCGAGCTCCTCGCGCAGGGGCCGGGCGGCGACTACGGGGTTCACAGCGAGATGTTCACGACCGGCCTCATGCGTCTCCACCAGGCCGGCAAGATCACGAATCGCAAGGGCATCCACGACGGCTACTCCGTCACCACGTTCGCCGCCGGAACCCGCGAGCTCTACGCATGGCTCGACGGACGCGAGGACGTCCGCTTCCTGCCGGTTTCGCTCGTGAACGACCCGGCGGTCATCGCGCGCAATCGCCACATGCTGTCGATCAACGGAGCCCTCGCGGTAGATCTCCTGGGACAGGTGATGGCGGACACGCTCGACGGACTCCAGCACTCGGGCATCGGGGGGCACGAGGATTTCGTGGCGGCACCCGCGTTCGCGGAGGGCGGGCGGGCGCTGGTCTGTCTTCCGTCGACGGTAGAGGTGAACGGGCGTCGGATGACGCGCATCGTTCCGGTGCTGCCGGTGGGTGCGGCGGTCACCACCCCGCGTCACCAGGTGGACGTGGTGGTGACCGAATGGGGGGCCGCCGAGCTCGCAGGGCGCACGGTCGCCGAGCGCGCCCGGGCTCTCGTCGGCGTGGCGCACCCCGACTTCCGCGACGCGCTGCGCAGCGAGGCGGCGCCCCGCTTCGGGTTGGGCTAACCAGCTCGCATGGCGCGACGCACTCGCTGGCTCCACGAGGCCTGGATTCCGGTCCTGGCCGGGCTGGCTTGGTTCGCCTCTGCGTCGAGCGGGGGATGGGTCGCGTACCTCTTCGCAGCGCTCCCGGGGTCGTTGCTGCTCTCGGCGGGCGTGGCCACCGGGCTCTGGCCCGCCGACCCGCGCGCGGTGCACTTCGGCGCGCTCGGTGGCGCCGCCGGCATGGCGATCGGCCTGTTCTCCTTCCTGTGGACGAGCCCGCTGTGGGCCGTGATCCTGACCGGGCTCTCGCTGGCCTCGTTCCTGATCGTCGGCCTGCTCGGGGCGCGCGCCATCGATCCGGTGGAAGAGGTTCCCGAGTCGCGCCGCTCGCCGCTCTTCGCCGCCGAGGTGGCCGTGGACGAGGGGCTGCTCGGCGCGATGAACATGCACCTGCTCGGCACCATGAACCTGGCGCTGCCCATGGCGCTGCGGGCGCGACGCGCGGGAATCCTCTCCGAGGCGCGCGACGCGGTGGATCTCTTTCGCGAGCGTGGCTGGCTCGAGGAGCCCACCTCGTATCACGCTTCGCCGCCTCCGCTCGAAAAGGTGAAGCTCGACCGGCGGCGCAGTCGGGCCTTCCATTTCGAGCACCTCAGCTTCGAGAGCGAGTACGAGCCCCGACCCGAGGAGCCGGGCCGAGAGCGCTGGCTCTCGTACGAGCCGTGTCGCACCGCCCACGCGTGGCTGTTGCGCCACGAGGATCCCGGGCGTCCCTGGCTCGTCTGCGTCCACGGCTACCAGATGGGCCGGCCCAGCGTCGATCTCCCCGCCTTCCGCGCGCACTGGCTGCACCGTCGCCTGGGCCTGAACCTGGCCTTTCCGGTGCTCCCGCTACACGGACCGCGCATGGTGGGCCTCGTGAGCGGCGATGGCTTCCTCTCCGGCGATCTCCTCGACACCGTGCACGCCGAGGCCCAGGCGATGTGGGACCTGCGCCGCCTGATCTCCTGGATCCGCGCGCAGGGCGGTGAGACGGTGGGCGTCTCCGGGCTCTCGCTGGGCGGCTACAACACGGCGCTGCTCGCCTCGGTGACGGACGGTCTCGCCTGCGCCATCGCCGGGATTCCGCTGGCGGACATGGCGCGCATGTACTGGTGGCACGGTCCGCCTCGCGACATGATCGAAGCCGAGCGCGCCGGCCTCGGGCGCCCGCTGATGGAGCAGGTCTTGCGGCCCGTCGCGCCGCTGGCGCTGCCGCCGCGCATCGCGAAGGAGCGCCGTTACATCTTCGGCGGCACGGCCGACCGTTTGGTCCCGCCCGAGCAGGTGCGCGACCTCTGGCGTCACTGGGATCGGCCGAAGATCCTCTGGTACCCGGGCGCGCATGTGACCTTCCTGCTCCACGCCTCGGTGCGGCGCTTCGTGGAAGAGGCGCTCTACGAATCGGGTCTGGTCGCCGGCGAGCCCGAGCGTCGGGTGGCGAGCGCCTGAAGGATGCGGGCGTGGGCCGCCCGCGAGAGCGGGTAGTCGCGTGCCACCCAGGCCCCGATCGCCACGAACACGAGCGGCGCCACCGCGGTGAGCCCCCGGATCGCCTGCAGCGCCGATTCCGGCTGCGCGGCCCCCTCGCCACGAAACCCGGTGGCCTCCAGCACGACGCCCGCCAGCAGCACGCCCGTCGGTCCGCTGATCTTTCGGAGCAGCATGAAGGAGCCGGCGTAGAGCCCTTCCCGGCGCTCGCCGCTTGCGACCTCGTCCTCGTCCACCACGTCGCCGAGCATCGACCACGGCATCACCTCGATGGCGGCGTATGCCATGCCCGCGAAAGCGGCCATCGCGAAGATCAGGACGCGCGGCCATCCGGGCGTCGCGGCCAGGAAGGCCACCTGGAGCGCCATCCACATCATGCAGGCCGCGAGGAAGAGCGTGCGCTTGTCGGTGCGGTGCGAGACGCGCACCCAGACCGGAAGCGAGATCAGCACGAACACCAGCAGCAGCCCCATGCCGATCTCGAAGTCTCCGCGCCGCCGCAGCCAGTACTCGAAGTAGAAGATCAGCATCGCCATGGCCAGATCCACGGCCATGCGGGAGAAGAGATAGAGCATCGCCACCACGCGGTACGCGTGATGGCGGAAGAGCTCGCGCACGGCGACGAGGAAGCGCACGTGCTTCGGGCGCCGGAAGCCTTCGCGCTCGAAGCTCGCCGCGTAGACGGCGACCCAGGGCAGCGCGCACCAGACGCCGTAGACGAGGCCGGCCCCGGCGAAGCCCCGCGCCCCGCCGCCCAGCGCGTCGGCCAGCGGCCGCAGCCCCACCGCCACCACCAGCGCGCCGGCCATGGCGCCGGCGCCCCGGAAGCTGTTCAGGCTGGTGCGTTCCTGGTAGTCGAAGGCCATCTCGGGGATCAGCGCCAGGTAGGGCACCGAGAGCACCGTCACCGTGATGCTGAAGCCGAGGTAGGCGAGCGAGTAGTAGACGAAGAGCGCGGTCTGGCTCTGGAAGGGTACGTCGAGCCACATCAGCGAGAAGGCAACGCCGTAGGGCAGGGCGCCCAGCAGGAAGTAGGGGCGGCGGCGACCGAGTCGCCAGTTCGTGTTGTCCGAGATGCGGCCCATCAGCGGGTCGGTGAAGGCGTCGGCGATGCGCCCCACCCAGAGCACCAGCCCGGCCAGCGCCGGTCGCATGCCGACCACCTCGGTCAGGAAGAAGAGGTAGTGGAAGGCAAGTGCAGCGAAGCCGATGTTGACGGTGTGATCGCCGAGGGCGTAGATGGCCTTGTGCAGCGTCGGCAGGGTTCGGGACGAAGGAGCCGAAGCGGCGCTGCCGGTCGTCTCCACCGTCTTCCCTCCGCTTCGGGCCGTCGGCTGCTTCCGGCGACGAGCCGCCGATTCTATCCCCTTTGCGCGGCGAGCCGTTGACCGTCGGCCTCGGCCTCCCTAGCCTGTTCCCGACCATTCCTTCCTCCCCGTGCGAGCTGTGCCACGAACGACGGGGATGCCGCCACGCTCACTTCGGTCCTCGAGCAGCTCTCGGGCTTCGTGTGGGGCCCGTGGCTCCTGATCCCGCTCCTGGTCGGAACGGGTTTCTATCTCTCCGTGCGCCTGCGCGGACTGCAGTTCCGCGAGCTTGGGCACTCGCTGTGGCTGGCCTTCGTGAAGCGGCGCGAGGCCGGCGCCGAAGGCGACATCTCGCACTTCCAGGCGCTCATGACGGCGCTGGCCGCGACCGTCGGAACCGGCAACATCGCCGGCGTGGCCACCGCCATCGCCGCCGGTGGCCCGGGCGCGCTGTTCTGGATGTGGGTCACGGGGCTCGTGGGCATGGCGACCAAGTACGCCGAGGCGCTGCTCTCGGTGCGCTTCCGCGAGGTGGACGAGCGCGGCCACATGTCGGGCGGACCGATGTACTTCCTGGCGCGCGGGCTCCCCTGGCGCGGCGTCGGTCGGGGTCTCGGCGCCTTCTTCGCCGCCGCCGCGGCGGTGGCCGCCTTCGGGATCGGAAACGGCGTCCAGTCGCAGGAGGTAGGGAGCGCCCTGCGTGCCACCTTCGGGATCGATCCGCTCCACACCAGCGTGGCGATCGCGCTGCTGGTGGCGACGGTGATCCTCGGCGGCATCAAGGCCATCGGCCGCTTCGCCGCGCTCTTCGTCCCTGCGATGGTGTTCCTGTACGGCGTCGGCGCGCTCGTGATCCTGGCACGCAACGCCGAGCTGATCCCCGCCGCGCTCGGGGCCGTCTTCCAGGGCGCGTTCGGGCCGAGCGCGCTCGCGGGCGGCGCGCTCGGGGCCTCGGTCTCGGCGGCGGTGCGCTTCGGCGTCGCACGCGGGATCTTCTCGAACGAAAGCGGCCTCGGCTCGGCGGGCATCGCGGCGGCCGCGGCTGCCACGCGCGCTCCGGTGCGGCAGGCGCTGGTCTCGATGACCCAGACCTTCATCGACACGATCGTGATCTGCACGCTCACCGGGCTCGTGATCCTGACCACGCTGTTCGGCGACCTGGAGCGCGCGGGCGAGATCGATCCGGCGGAGCTCGCCGGCGTGACGGCGCGTCTGGAGGAGGCCCGCGAGAGCGGTGTCCTCGATCCGATGGACCGGACCTTCGGCGAGCGCGTGGTCGAGGTCGCGCCGGAAGCCGGTCCGCTCGCCAACGTCGCGCGCTGGAAGGTCGTGAATGGCGCCGAGTGGACGACCCTCGCCTTCCGCGAGAGCCTGCCCGGGAACGTCGGAGGCGTGATCGTCTCGCTCGGCCTCGCGCTGTTCGCCTTCTCGACGATCCTCGGCTGGAGCTACTACGGAGAGAAGTCGTTCCAGTATCTGTTCGGGGTGGGCGTGGTGATTCCGTACCGGCTTTTCTTCGCGGCGATGGTGGTGATCGGACCGCTCGTCTTCGGGCGGGCGATCTGGCTGCTCTCGGACGTGATGAACGGACTGATGGCGCTGCCGAACCTGATCGGGCTGCTGGCGCTCTCGGGTCTCGTGGTGCGCGAGACGCGCGCCTACCTCGACGTCGAGACGCGGGAGCGCGAGTCGCGCGAAATGGGGTGAGGGGCCGGGCCGGAGCGGGTGGGTCCTGGCTCCGGCTGCGCCGCAACCAAGACGGGCGGGCTTGCCAGGTCGTCACGCCGTGCACGCGTTGACGGGCCGGACGACGCGTTCCTCGGCATTGCGTACTCGCCTGCGCCAGGACCCACCCGCTCTGGCCCGGATGCAATTCATTGGTCGAGCAGGACGAGCGCGACGCCCGCGCTCATCAGGGCGGCGGCGAGCAGGCGGCGGCGGACGTCGCCTTCCGCGAAGAAGGTGGCGCCCATCAGGACGGCCAGGACGTTGCCGCCCGCGCGCTTGACCGCGTCCACGTAGGCGACGTAGAGGAAGCGGTAGCTCAGGAACTGGAGCAGGAGTGCGGCGGCGCCGGCAGCGCCGGCGAGGACCAGCCAGAGGGCGAGCTTGCGGCGCTGCACCAGCTCGCGCCGCACCGAGGAGAGAGCCAGCAGCGCGGCGCTGATCGAGGCGGTGAGACACAGCGCGTAGGCCGGCTCGGAGGCGCGCAGGATCGCGAGCCGGTCGAGCGCGTTGGTGATGGCGAACAGACCCGCCACGCCGAGCATGATCTGGCTGCCGCGCTCGCGCACGAGCCCACGCCAGGGTGCGCGCAGGACGTCCGGCCCGGGCAGCGCGAGCAGGAGCGCTCCCAACGCGACCGTCGCCACGCCGAGGATCCCCCATCGCCCCGGGGTTTGTCCCAGCAGCAGCGCGCCCGCCAACAGCGTCGCCACCGGCGTGAAGCTCAGATACGGGACCGTGAGCGAGAGCGGCGACACGCGTACGGCGTGCACGAACAGCAGGTTCGCCGCCGCGGTGAGCGAGGCCGCGAGGAGCACGAGCGGCACGAAGCCCGGCGCGACTTCGGGCCAACCGCCTCCGAAGGCCAGGGTCGCATGGATCGGCACCTGCGGCAGCGTGACCCCGAGCAGGATTGCCGAGGCGGAGAGCCCGACCGCCAGCCGCTTGCGCAGCGCGTCCAGAATCGACCACGCCACGGCCGACCCGAGCGCGAGCGCGGCCCCGATCACCACCGACATCTGGGTCTCCGTCACGCGCGCGCACGCTGGCTGTCGCCCCGACCCGAACGGGGGCTGGTCGTCGCGCGCCGGAGCGGGGTGGGTCCTGGCGGAGGCGAGTACGCAATGCCGAGCTCTGCGCCGCCCGGCCCGCCAACGCGTGCACGACGATGCGTC
>JBFGIM010000146.1:0-6454 GCA_041577695.1 Myxococcota bacterium
CGGCCGAGGTGCAGCGCAGCCGGCGCTGGCGCCTGCCGGGTCTGGTGAGCGAGGACCTGCGCTTCGCCTCGCAGCACGACCCGCTCGAGCCCGGCTTCCGGCGCCATCACCACGCGCGCCGGAGGCGGATCCACACCGTGACGGCGCGTCGCATCCGACCCGCCAGTGCGCGTGATCGTCCGCGGCTGCTCTACATCCACGGCTACATGCAGCCCGAGACGCCCATCGAGGAGCTCGGCCTGCTGACCACGATGGCGTGGATGCTCGACATGGAGGTGATCCAGCTTCAACCGCCCTACCACGGACAGCGCAAGCCGCGGCGCTCGCGCTTCGACGGCGAGCTGTACTGGACGGCCGACCTGGTGCGCAGCATCGAGGCCCTCCGCCAGACACTGATCGACGCACGCACCCTGTTGGCCTGGATGCAGGCCGAGGCGACCACTCCCGTCGGCGTAGCGGGTCTGTCACTGGGCGGGGCGCTGACGGCAGCGCTCACCTGCCTGGAGCCCCGCTTCGCGTTCTCCGCGCCGTTCATCGCCCACATGGACCTGGCCGCGCTGCTGGCGGACGCACCCGTGCTGGGCGCCATGCGCGGAGACCTGGCGCGCTTCGGCTGGACGCCCCGCGACTTCGGAGCCTTCCTCGAGCGCACCGGCTGGAACCAGCTGCGCCCCGTCATCCCGGGCGAGCGCATCCACCTGTTCGCCGCCGACGACGATCGCTTCTTCCGACCCGAGATCGTGACGGACATGTGGAAGTGCTGGGAGCAGCCGGCGATCCAGTGGTACCCGGGCAGCCACATGGGCTTCATCGCGAACCTGCCCCACGCGGTGCGGCGCCTGCGCACCTTCGTGGACGAGCGGGTGGCATAGCGAGTTTGCGCACCATGCGCAGGCTTCGGCACAACATTTCGTAATCGCGCCGTTTTCACGGGGTCGACCGCGGAAGCACGGCAGCGCGTTCCGACACCGAACTCCGATCGTCTCTACTATGCAGAGACGAGCGCGAGGAAACGTCTTGGATGGTCACAGGCGCCGGCGGCGCGACGAACGGAAGCACTGGAGGAGATCGCGCGATCTCGGCGCGGCGCTGGCGGTCGTCCTGCTCGGGTTGGCGTACGGATGGGCCCCGGCAGCGAGCGCGGCGGAACCCGATCCGGGCACGCTGCGCCTGAACGCCGCCACCTTCGATCCGCGGGTCGGCAGGCCCGCCCTGCCCCTCCCCGCGCTGGAGCACCATCCCGCGGGCGTGCGCGGTGGCTACCTCGTGCAGTTCGATCACCCCATCGGCGGCGCCGATCGCGAGGCGCTCGAGCAGCTCGGCGTGCGACCCAAGGGATTCGTGCCGATGCGGGCGCTCGAGGTCGTGATGACCGAGGCGCAGCGAGCGTCCGTCGCGGCCCTTCCGGGGGTCCGGTGGGTGGGGGTCTACGAGCCCGGCTACAAGGTTTCGGCCGAGCTGATGGCGCGCACGCGACCTCCCCACGATCCCGGGCGCCGAATCCCGCTGGCGGTCACCTTCCTGCCCGGTGAAGATGCGGAGGCGCTGGCGCAGCTCCGCGGGCTCGGGATCGCCGTGAGGCGCTTCGAGTCGGGCCGATCCTACGCGCTGGCGGAGCTGGACGCGCCGGCGGCTCGCATCGTGGCACTGGCGCGCCTGCCCCTGGTGCGGCGGGTCGAGATGAGACACGAGCGCATCCCGCTGAACGACCGGGTGCGCTTCCACACCGGTCTCGCCGCCGTTGCCGACGATACCTTCAGCAGCGGCCTCGACCCTTCCCTCGACGGCTCGAGCGGCGGCTTCCAGATCAAGTACGGTCACAACGACGGGGGCCTCTGGTCGGCCCATCCCGACTTCCAGACTTCTCTCGGCAATGGCTGGCTGACCTACGAGCCCGGCTCGGACCCGGTCGACTCCAGCGGACACGGCACCCACACGGCCGGCATCCTGATCGGAGACGGGGGCAATTGGAGCGCGGTTCCCGAAACGCCGCCGGGCAGCGGCTCGGTCTCGGCGAACCGCTGGCGCGGGATCCAGCCGGAAGCGGCGCTGCACCATATCTCCTTCGAGAACAACTACAGCGACCGCGAGATCTTCGAGCGCGAGTCGGAGGAAGGCGCCCACATCTCGACGAACTCGTGGGGCTACGCCGACTGCCCGCTGCCTCCCTTCCTGTGCCTGCCGATCGCGGCGTACAACGCCAACGCCGTGACCTGGGACGAGGGCGTCTGGGACGCCGACGACGACGCCACCGGACTCCAGGCGCTGACCGTGGTATTCGCCGCGGGCAACTTCGGACTCGGCGGCTCCGACGGCTGCCTGCTGTTCTCGGGCGCGGAAGACCTGGTCAGCTCGCCCTCCACCGCGAAGAACGTCATCACGGTCGGCGCCAACGAGAGCGAGCGCGGCTGCGGCGTCGACGGCGACAATCTCGGCGACCTGATCGCCGTGTCGAGCCGCGGGCCGGTCGATCCCGACGGGACGGGACAGGGGCTCTACAAGCCCGACCTGGTCGCCCCGGGCGGCTTCTGGGTGCTCTCCACCGAGCGGGACGGCACCGGGGGCGTGTGCGACGGATCGGGGCTCGACGTGGACTGCCCGACCTCATGCTCCGACTCGGGGGGCAGTTACCGCTACGCCGGCGGCACCTCCATGGCCGCGCCGGCGGCAGCCGGCACGGCGGGCGTCCTGTTCCAGGACCTGGTGACCCAGCTCGGAACGCCGTCGCCGAAGCCATCGCTGATCAAGGCGCTGCTCATCAACGGAGCCCTGGCGCTCCAACCCAGCGGCACCTGCTCGTACGATTTCGAGACCGAATCGGCCATCGTGCACCAGGGCTGGGGCATGGTGCGCGCGGACCGATCCCTCTACGGCGAGGGCGGCACGCCGCTCGATCGCAAGGTCGGCTTCGAGAACGAGGTGACCGACGACGCCCTCGCCACCGGCGAGGTCTACCAGCGCACGGTCACGGTGGGCGCCGGCGCGCACCTCAAGGTGAGCCTGGTGTGGACCGACTATCCCGCCGTCGCCGGCAGCGGCTCACCGCTGGTGGTGAACGATCTCGATCTCGAGGTGAGCGGACCCGACGGACTCTTCTTCGGCAACAACTTCAGCGGCGTCTGGTCGGTGCCTTCCACGGTGCAGGCCGTGCCCGACCGCTACAACGTGGTGGAGAACGTCTATCTCCAGACCGTGCTCGGCGGCAGCTACACCATCACCGTGCGCGGCCACCAGGTGTCCCAGGACCAGGAGCCCGACAAGAGCGGCGTCAACCAGGACTTCTCGCTGGTGTGGAGCTCCCCGGCGGTCGCCGGCGCCTGCGACGACGGCCTCGACAACGACGGCGACGGCGAGACCGATCTCGACGACCCCGGCTGCGACGATGCAAGCGACCTCGACGAGCGCTCGCCGTTGCTCGTGTGCGACGACGGCATCGACAACGACAGCGACGGCCTGAGCGACTTCCACCCCGACCCTGCCCAGGGCGACCCCGGCTGCCGCGATCCCGAGTGGACGCTCGAGGACCCGAAGTGCGACGACGGCATGGACAACGACTCGGACGGCGGCGTCGACTGGGACGGGATCGATCTCAACGACGACGACGTCTTCGACCAGCCCGGGGAGTTCCCCCCGGATCTCCAGTGCACGACCAAGCCGTGGAAGAACCGCGAGCAGCCGAAGGTCTGCGGATTGGGATTCGAGCTGGCTCTCCTGCTGCCGGGTCTCCTCTGGCTGCGACGCTGCTTTCGATCTCCCCGGGCCTGAAGTAGCGTCGACGGCTACCGAGGAGACTCCAGATGGCCGTCAACGTCGTTCGCTACCGCCAGGGAGACGAGGCCCGCTGGGGCGTCGTCGAGGACTTCCGCATCACCCCGATCGAGGGCGCCTACCCGAGCACGCGCGACTTCATGCGCGAGGGCGCGGAGCGGGCCCGCAGCGACCGGGGCGTCTCGGGCGCGCCCGTATCGCTCGCCGAGGTCGAGCTGCTCTGCCCCATCACCACCGACCGCCAGTTCCTCTGCCAGGCGATCAACTACCACAGCCACATGAAGGAGTCGGGAATCGACCCCGCGTCGAGCCCGTTCAACATCTTCTTCCGCAAGGCGTCCTCGTGCCTGGCGCCGGCCACCAGCGACATCGTCGTACCGCCCCACGTCGAGTTCCTCGACTACGAAGTCGAGCTGGGACTCGTCTTCTCCGGCGATGTCGCGGGGCCCGTGGAGGTGACGGAAGCGAACCTCCACGAGTACGTGGGCGCGCTCGTGCTCGCCAACGACGTCAGTGCGCGCGACGTGCAGCTGCCGGAGATGCAGTTCTACAAGGGAAAGAGCTACCGGACCTTCGGCCCGGTCGGGCCCTACCTCACCCTGGTGGAGCGGGCGGATCTCGAGCGCTTCGACGCGCTGCGCCTCACGCTCTCGGTGAACGGCGAGGAACGCCAGAACTCGCTCACCACCGACATGGTGCACCGCCCGCCGGCGACGCTGACCGAGCTCTCGGCGCTCCAGGACTGGGAGGCCGGCGACCTGCTCGTCACCGGCACGCCCGGCGGCTGTGCGCTCCAGGCGCCCGCCAGGCCGCTGGTGCTGATCAGCCAGCTGGTGTCGCCGGCGCGGCGCCAGGCGCTGCTGCGGCGTGTGGGCGGCAAGAACCCGAAGCGGCTGAAGCCCGGGGACGAAGTGGAGGCGTCGATCCGCACCGACGACGGCAGCATCGATCTCGGCACCCAGCGCAACCGCGTGGTCGAGGGCAAGCCCGGCAGCGCCAGCGACTTCCGTCGCCCGCGCGGCATCCGCTGATCGCGGGTCAGTCCTTCGCCGGTTCGTCCCGGGTGCGGCGCGTGCCCGGAGCGGGCGGTGTCTCGGGTGGACCCGCGAAGCACTGGGCCTGTCGCATCCAGGCCTCGGCGTTCGGACCCACGACCCGCAGACTCGTGTCCGCGATGTTCCGGGTCTGCGTCACCACCTGGCAGAACTCCTCGGCGAGTCCTTCGATGCGCTCGTGCTCGCTGGGCTCGCCGTGGGTCCACAGCGCACCCGAGGGTGCGGTCAGCACCAGGTGGGGCTTCGGCTCCGGCGCCTCCTGGCCGTGCACCTTGAAGGTCCAGCCGTAGGTATTGACACCGAGCACCACGATGTTCCGGATGCGATCGCCGTTGCGGCGCACCACGCCGAGCGTGTCGTACACCTCCTGGCCGTGGGCCCAGGTCTCCATCAGCCGCGCGGTGATCGAGGAGCGCGCGCTCATGCTCGGACCCGCCCACTCGACGCGCAGCGAGGGATCCGCGGCGGCGAAGCGCTCGGCCATCTCGCGGTAGAAGCTGCGCCAGGTCTCCACGAGCTTGCGACCCGCGAGACCCTTCAACCAGAGCGTCTCGTAGGAACGCAGGCTGCCGTGCTTCATGTGCTCGGCGACCGGCGCGAAGAACTCCTGGAACGCGCCGCCGCCCTTCAACGACTGGTCCGCTGCCCAGTTCCACATGTGCAGATGGCCGATCACGTCCTCGATCGTCCAGCTCTTGAACGCGGTCGGCTGCCCCAGCGCGCTGTCGGACAGGGGCTCGATCAGGGCGTGCAACGCCTCGCTCTCGTCGAGGAAGTCCTTGGCCTGCTCCATTCGCGCCTCGGCCGGGGCCTCGTTCTGCACGCGGTTCCCTCCCCGTGGGCCGCCTAGCGGCCCGTCCACTTCGGCTCGCGCTTCTCCGCGAAGGCGCGCGGGCCCTCCTTGGCGTCCTCGCTGGCGAAGACCTTGCCCGCGAGCGGTCCCTGGAGCGCCCAGGCGTCTTCTTCGGTGAGGCCGCGCGAGTGCCGGATGATCTGCTTGCTCATCGCCACCGCCAGCGGCGCGTTCTTCGCAACCTGACCGGCCAGCTCGAGGGCGGCATCCACCGCCTTGCCGGGCTCCGCCAGTCGCGACACCAGGCCCAGCTCGTGGGCCTGTTCGGCCAGGATCGGCTCGCCGGTGAGCGCCAGCTCCATGGCCACACCGTAAGGCACGCGGTTCGGCAGCCGGAACAGCCCGCCGCCCGCCGCGAACAGGCCCCGCTTCACCTCGGGGATGCCCAGCTTCACGCCCTTCGCAGCCACGATCAGGTCACAGGTGAGCGCGATCTCGAGCCCGCCCGCCAGCGCGTAGCCCTCCACCGCCGCGATCAGCGGCTTCTGCGCGCCTTGCTGGAGGAACTGGGTGAAGCCCTTCGGCGGCCCCTCGGTGAGGAACGCCTTCAGGTCCATGCCCGCGCTGAAGGAGCCGCCGGCGCCGGTCAGGACGCCGGCGGTGAGGCCGTCGTCGGCGTCGAGCTCTTCGATCGCCGCCACGAGGGACTGCCCGAGCGCGCTGTTCACGGCGTTGCGCGCCTCGGGTCGGTTCAGCGTGATGAGCCGGACGCGCCCGTGCGTCTCGGTGAGGATCTCGTTCGCCATGTCTCGACTCCTTCGGGTGGGGTCACTTGGGA
>JBFGIM010000147.1:0-6356 GCA_041577695.1 Myxococcota bacterium
AGGCTCTGGAGGATGCGGCCGGGCATGGCGCCGACGAAGGTGCGGCGGTGGCCACGGATCTCGGCCTCGTCGCGAACGCCGCCCAGCGAGGCGCGCGCGAAGCGGCGGCCCATCGAACGTGCCACCGAACGACCCAGCGAGGTCTTGCCCACGCCCGGCGGACCGACGAAGCACAGGATCGGGCCCTTGGCCTCGGGCGCCAGCTTGCGGACGGCGAGGTACTCGAGGATGCGGTCCTTCACCTTCTCGAGGTCGTAGTGGTCCTCGTCGAGAATGCGCCGCGCCTCGTGAAGATCGAGCTTGTCCTCGGTGTGCACCGACCACGGCAGGTCGGCCAGCCACTCGAGGTAGGTGCGCAGCATGTGGCGGTCCGGCGCGTGCTGTGGCAGCGCGGCCAGCCGCTTGAGCTCACGCTCGGCCTGGGCGGCGGCTTCCTCGGGGAGCGCGGCCGCCTCGATGCGTTCGCGCAGCTCGTCGGCCTCCTGGGCGCCGGCGTCGCTTTCGCCGATCTCGGCCTGGATGTCGCGCATGCGGCGCCGCAGCAGGCGCTCGCGCCGCTTCGGGTCGAGGCCCGCCGCCTCGGACTGCTCGCTGATCTGGCGCTGGGTCTCGGCAATGTGGACCTCGCGTCCCAGGTGGCCGAGGACGCGCTCCATGCGCGCTGCCACCCGCGGCTCTTCGAGCAGCGCAATCTGCTCCTCCGGCGCCAGCGGCAGGGTGGACGCGATCAGGTCGGTGAGGATGCCGGGGCTGGGCAGGCCCGCGACGAACGACTTCCAGTCCTCGGGGAGGTCGTCGCGCAGTTCGATGATCTTCTGGGCCTCGGCGATGACCTGCTGCCACGCCGCGTCGCGCTCGGGCGAGGGCGGGTCGATCTCCTCGAGCGGCTCGATGCGCACGCGCAGGCCGGGTTCGGTGCTCTCGACCGACTCGATGCGGCAGCGCGCGACGCCCACCACGATGGCCTGCTTGCCGTCACCCCGGGCGTCGATCACTCGCGCCACCCGGGTGATGCAGGCGGTCGGGTGGAGATCGGTGAGCTCCGGGTCGTCGGTCTCGGCCTCGAGCTGGCTCGCGATCACCAGCAGGCCACCGGTCCCGGCCTCTTCCAGCGCCGCCAGCGAACGCGGCCGCCCGATGGCCAGTGGCCGGGTCACCCCGGGGAACACCACCGCATCCCGCACGGGAAGCAGGGGCAGAACCGCCGGTACTTCCAGCGCTTCGCCGCCTACCTCGATGATTCGCCTGGTTTCGTCTGCGGACACGGATCTCCCCTTGGATTGGAACGGCCAACCCTAGGCGCGGGAAGGGGCGAGTCAAGCGAGCCCGGGAAATGGGAGCGAGATCTGGAGAGGAAGGATGGTGCCCGGGACTGGAGTCGAACCAGCACGGCCTTGCGACCACTAGATCCTGAATCTAGCGCGTCTACCAATTCCGCCACCCGGGCGAGAGAACGCAAGCTAGGGCCGGGCGGGGGGTCCGTCAACGCGGCTCAGCGGTAGGTGCGGCCGCGGTGGCGCAGCCAGCCGCCCGGACGGCGACCGTCCGGATCCGCGTGGGTCCAGTGGAGAACGCCGCCGCGATCGTTCCACTCGTACTGGCCCCGGAACGCCACCGGGTCGCCCCGGCCCAGGTCCGCCACGCGGGGCGCCAGGTCGATGTTGTGACTGACCAGCAGCGACTGGCCCGAAGCGAGCCGCAGGATGAAGCGCTGGTGGCGCGAGCCGTGCAGGTCGTCGCGCAATACCGCCTCGACCACCCCGTCGCCCTCGACCACCAGGCCCGAGCGCTGCTCGCGGAAGGCCTCGGCCAGGATCGCGTCCCCAGACCGCGCCGCCGGGGCGCCGCTCGGGAGCGTGCCCTCCTCGAGCCACAGGTAGAGACCGGCGACCAGCAGCGGCGCCAGGATCGCCACCGCACGACGGGCGCGAAGGCGCCGCGCGCCCATCCTTCAGCTCCGCAGCAGGGCGAGGACCGATGCGACCACGTGCTCGCGCTGTCCCTTGCTCATCTCGGCAAAGACCGGCAGCGCGAGTACCTCGCGGGCGGCGCGCTCGGTCTCGGGCAGATCGCCCTCGCCGTAGCCGAGCGAGGCGAAGCAGGGCTGCATGTGCAGTCCCAGCGGGTAGAAGACGTCGCTGCCGACGCCGCGCTCGGCCAGTCCCTCGCGCACCGTGTCGCGGCGCTCGGCGGGTACGCGGATCACGTACTGGTGATAAGCGTGGCGCGCGGGGGCGGCCGGTGCGGCCGGCGTTCGCAGCGGCAGCCCACCCGCCGAGAGCGGCACCTCGCTGGTCTGGGCGCCCGCCTGGGCGAAGGCCTCGTCGTAGGCGGCGGCGTGCAGCCGGCGCGCTTCGTTCCAGCTGTCGAGGTGGCGCAGCTTCACCCGCAGCACGGCGGCCTGCAGCGCGTCGAGGCGCGCATTCATGCCCACCTCGTCGTGCTGGTAGCGCCGCGGCGAGCCGTGGGTGCGCAGTCGCGCCAAACGCTGGGCGAGGTCGCCGTCGTCGGTGGTGAGGATGCCTCCCTCGCCGACGCCGCCGAGATTCTTGGTGGGGTAGAAGCTGAAGCAGGCCGTGGCCCCGCGGCCGCCCACGGCGCGCCCGGTGGCGTCGCGGGTGCCGATCGCCTGGGCGGCGTCCTCGATCAGCGGGACGTCGAGGTGTGACGCCAGGTCCAGCAGCGCGTCCAGATCGGCGGCGCGTCCATACAGGTGCACCGGCAGGATCGCCTTCAGGTGCTCGCAGCCCTCGGCGACCTGCTCGACAGCGGCCGGGTCCAGGTTGTAGGTGCTCGCGTCGATGTCCGCGAACACCGGCACCGCACCCAACAAGGAGACGGCGCCGGCGGTGGCGAAGAAGGTGAAGGCCGGGCAGATCACCTCGTCGCCCGGGCCTACGTCGTGGGCCAGCAGCGCGAGGAGAAGCGCATCGGAGCCCGAGCCGCAGCCGATCGCGTGGCGGGCGCCGCAGAACGAGGCCACCTCGTTCTCGAGTGCCTCCACTTCGGGGCCGAGGATGAAGATGCCGCTCTCGAGCACGTCCTCGACCGCCGCACGCACGTCGTCGCGGATCGATTGGTACTGGCGGCGCAGATCGAGCAGCGGAACCCGGGTTTCGTCCATGACCGCGGGCACGCTACCCGCGGGTCCAGAGGCCGTCAATCGACGGCGCCGGCTGCGCGGCCCGCGCCCACCTCACGTCGTCGATTCCTGCTCGGCCTCGTGCTCGTCCAGCGTCCCTGCCAGCTCCTCCCAGGTGCGGTAGAGCGCTTCGATGCGTTCGCGCAGGGTGGCGCGATCGGCGTCGAGGGCGCGCATCCGTTCCCCGTCCCGGTGTACCTCCGGGTCGGCCATCTTCCAGCCGAGCGCTTCGATCGCGCTCTCGCATTCGAGGATCTCCGTCTCGGTGCGCTCCAGCTGGCGCGCGGTCCGGTCGCGCTCGCGGCGCTGCTCGCGCTCCTGGCGACGTTTGCGCTTGTGCGGCGTGGTGGCCTTGGACGGCTGTCCCCCCGGCGAGCGCGCCGCCGCATCGCCCGCCTCGGCCTCGCGCAGGTAGTCATCATAGTTGCCGTGGAATTCGCGCAGCCGACCTCCGCGCACCTCGATCACCCGCGTGGCTACCGCGTTGACGAAGGCGCGGTCGTGGGACACGAAGAGCAGCGTTCCAGCGAAGTTGGCCAGGCCTTCCTCGAGCACCTCGCAGGCGGCCAGGTCCAGGTGGTTGGTGGGCTCGTCGAGCACCAGCAGGTTGGCGGGCCGCAGCAGCAGCTTGGCCAGCGCCAGTCGCGCCTTCTCACCCCCCGAAAGCACCTCCACGCGCTTCTCGGTGTCGTCGCCCGAAAAAAGGAACGCGCCCAGGTGGCCGCGCAGCCGCGGCATCTCGTCGGTCGCGGCGACGCTTCCGAGCTCGCCGAGTACGGTCCGCTCCGGATCCAGTGATTCGAGCTGGTGCTGGGCGTAGAACGCGCAACGCACGCCGTGACCCAGCCGGCGCAGGCCGCGATCGATCGGTGTAGTTCCCGCCACGATGCGCAGCAGGGTCGACTTGCCCGCACCGTTGGGGCCCACCAGTGCCACCCGATCGCCGCGGCGCAGCGACAGCTCGAGCTCCTCGTAGACGCGCTGCTCGCCGTAGCTCTGCTGCACGCCCTCCAGGCGGACCACCGGATCGCCGGCCCGCGCGGGCGCCGGAATGCGCAGCCGCATGCGCTTGGCCTCGCGCTCGGGATCGTCGATCCGCTCGCGCTCGAGCCGCTCGAGCATCTTGACCCGGCTGCGCGCCTGGCTCGCCTTGGTGGCCTTGGCGCGGAAGCGCTCGACGAAACGCTCCAGCTCGGCGCGCCGCTGGGCCTGGTTGGCGGCGCGCGCGCTCTGCTGGGTTCGCCGCTCTTCGCGATCGTGGCGATAGCGGTCGTAGCCGCCCTCGTAGACCGTCAGCCGCCCCCGCTCCAGCTCGGCGATGCGGGTGGCCTGGCGGCGCAGGAAGGTGCGGTCGTGGGAGACCGCCAATACCGCGCCGCCGTAGCTGGCGAGGAAGCTCTCGAGCCACTCGATGGCGGGCAGATCCAGATGGTTGGTGGGCTCGTCGAGCAGCAGCACCTCGGGCTCGGCCAGCAGCAGCTTGGCCAGCTCGACGCGCATCAACCAGCCGCCGCTGAAGGCGCGCACCGGGCGATGGCTCGCACCCGCATCGAAGCCGAGGCCCGCGAGGACGCGCTCCACCCGGGCTTCCCGCTCGAATCCCCCGCGGGCGCGGAAGGTGCTGTGAGCGGCGTCGTAGCGCGCGGCCAGCGCTTCGGGGGTCTCGAGCCCCTGCCGGCCCAGGGCGGCCATCTCGGTCTCGAGCCGGGTGCATTCCGCCTCCAGCTCGTCCAGGTGGGCCAGGGCCGAGGCGACCTCCTCGCGCACCGGCCGCTCCAGACGGGGATCGATCTCCTGGCGCAGCCGGGCCACCCGCACCCGGCGCGGGATCACCACGCGGCCGTGGTCCGGGGGGTCCTCACCCGAGAGCACCCGGAGCAGGGTGGTCTTGCCCGCACCGTTGGGGCCGACCACGCCGATTCGGTCGCCCGGATGCACGTCGAAGGTCACGCCCTCGAAGAGGACGCGGTCGGGAAGCCTTCGGGAGATCTCCTCGGTCCGCAGCAGCACGGCCGGACTCTAGCGGGTCAACCGCAGGCGTCGGCCCGCCGATGAAGAGGGGGGAGGCCCGGAATGGACGCCGAGAGCCTGTTCTTCGCCGGCGAGCGCGGCTACCACCTGCTCTTCGATCCGCCCACGATCGAAGCGGCGTACGCCGCCGACCCCGCCGTGATGCGCACCATGGTCACGGCGCGCCGCCGCGAAGTGGAGGCGACCCTCACCCAGCTGCTGGCGTGCGACACGGCCGCCGAGGCGCGCGATCTCATCGGGGGGCTGTCCGAGGAGTGCCGGCACGTGCTCGTGCTGCTCTACTTCGAGCTTCTCGAGGGGCACGTCCGCCGTCACGCGCCCGCGAACCACTGACCGATCTCGCACGCTCCAGGATCTCCGGGACCGACCACGCGGTCGGAATCCGCACACGGTCTCCGCTCTTGGTGCGGAAGATCAGGTGGCCCTGCTCGAGCGCGCGGCCGAACAGGTCGCGCAGCAGCCGCACGTCCTCGCGGCAGTAGCGCTCGATCTCCTCGACGCGACCTTCCTTCCACCAGGCCAGGGCCTGGAGTCCGTCGCCGCCCTTGGCCGCGCCCAGGTTCTCTTCGGCCAGGTGGCCGAGCGGCAAGCGGAAGCCGATGCGTTCGCGGATCGCCTCCAGCACGTCGAAGGTCGGCAGCCGCTCCAGGTCGCCATCGGTGTAGCCGCGCAGCACCTGGTAGTCGAAGCGCAGCACGTTGAAGCCGATCACCAGGTCGGCGGCACTCAGCCGCTCGCACAAGCGGTGGACGTCACGCTCGCGCCAGGTCTCGAAGCGCCCGGTGGCGGTTTCGTAGGTGACGGCCAGCGACACCCGCATCAGTCGCGCGTTGTGCCACCCGCCGACTTCCTCGGCACTGCGCTGGGTCTCCAGGTCGAAGAAGACGATGCGCGGCGCAGGCGCTGCAGCGGGGATCGCTTCGGCCGCGTCCCGCGCCGGCTCCGGTGCGGCCACCGCGGCTGTCGCGCGGACGGGCAGCGGGTCGCGGGCCAGCAGCCAGCGCAGGCTGTGGATGGCGGCGGTCTTGTCGATCGGCCGATTCCCGCTGCCGCACTTGGGCGAGTGCACGCAGCCGGGACAGCCGGTCTCGCAGCCGCAACCCTCGATCAGCTCGAGGGTCGCCTCGAGCACCGTCTCGAGCCGCTCGAAGAGCAGGCGCGCGAAGGCGAGCCGGTCGATGCG
>JBFGIM010000148.1:0-6205 GCA_041577695.1 Myxococcota bacterium
CTCGCGGATCGCCACGCTCGAGTTCCCGACGATGCATGCGCTTCGGTTGACGACGCGCAGGAACACCTCCGGCGGCAGGTTCTTGAAGAAGTGGACGTGCGGCAGGCGATGGGTCTCCCGGTAGGCGCGGATGCCCTTGGAAGTCCCGTCGGAGCCGGCGTCCACGTTCGGCCAGAACCAGAGCGTGGGGGTGGCGCTCTCGGCGATCGCGTGGAGTGTCTCGTCCACGTGCCGTCGCGCCGCCTCGTACTCCGTCGTCACCGGATGCTGGAGCACCACGATGTATTCGCCGTCCAGGTCGAGGGTGTCGCCCACGCCTCCGTAGCGGCGGAAGAACTCACCCGACGCCAGCAGCGGCTCGCGCAGCGCCTCCTGGACCAGGTCGATCGAAGGACATCCCAACGCGAAGACCCGATCCGGCGCCTCGCCGAGGCGGATCACCCGCTCGGCGGCCCGCTGGGTGGCGGGGAAGTGGAGGTCGGCCAGCTTGGTGATCGCATGGCGCACCTTGTCGTCGATCGATCCGGTGATCTCGCCGCCTTGAAGATGTACCAGGGGAATGTTCTGGTAGCTGGCGGCAATCGCCGTGGCCATGGTCTCGAAGCGGTCCGCGATGGTGACGACCAGGTCGGGGCGCAGCTCGCTGAAGGCGGTCGCGAGCTCGACGACGCCGAGCCCGACCGATTTCGCCGACGTGACGAGGTTCTCGCCCTCCACGATCATGTACACGCGTCGGTCGATCGCGAAGCCCTCGCGCTCGATCACTTCGTGGACACTTCCGTAGCGTTCCAGGAGCGCCGAAGCGGCCACAACGAGCTGAAGCTCCAGCTCCTCGTGATCCCGGATTGCGCGAAGCAGCGAGCGCACCCGCGCATAGCTGGCGCGCGCAGTGATGACGACACAGATCTTACGAGACATAAGTCGACCTACTCCAGATCATCGAAGTGAATCAACGAGTCTGCACCCAGTGCCCGGCGCAGCCGCCGGCCGACCAGCGCGCCGAGGTCGTTGGCGGGAATCCCGGATCCCGGCTTCTTGGTGCAGAGGTCTTCGGCTCGCAGCACGGTACCCGCCTCGAGGTCGCGCGCCGCAACGACGCTCTTCATGAAGATCTGGCGCAGCGAGGTCACCGACTCGGGTAGGTCGGACTTCCGGTGGGGAGAAGCGCGCATCCGCTCGATGAACCGGACCCCCTGCGTCAGCTGGCGGAATTCCCGCGTCGTCACCGAGGCGACGACGTCGGGGCCGAACATCTCGCGGCTCAGGGTCAGGTGGACCTCGAGCACCTCGATGCCCAGCGTCGCCGCGGCGAGCCCCGGGAAGATCGTGGCGGAGTGGTCGGAGAGCCCCACCGCGCACCCGAAGCGCTCGCGATATTCGGAGATCAGGTTGAGCCCCACCAGCTCGGGCGGGCAGGGGTAGATCGAGGTGCACTGCATCACCGCGAGCGGCACGTTCCGCGCCGTCACCCGCTCCGCCGCCGCAGCGATCTCCGCGTCGTCACTCATGCCGGTGGAGATCATCACCGGGCGTCCCGTGGCGGCCATGGCTTCGAGCAACGCGTGGTTGTTGATCTCGCCCGATGCGACCTTCCAGCCGGCCACCCCGACGCGGGTGAGGAGCTCGACGGCGGCCAGCGAGAATGGCGAGCTCAGGAACATCAACTCGCGCTCCTGGGCGTGCTTGCGAAGCTGGTGCCACTGCTCCTCGCTGAACTCCATGCGGCGCCAGTAGTCGAGTCGCGTGGCGTCCTGTCCGCTGAAGGGCGTGCGCCAGGGCTCGGCCGCGGTGCTCTCGGCGGCGGCGAGATGGGTCTGGAACTTGATGGCATCCGCGCCGGCGTCTGCCGCGGCGTCGATGAACGCGTGGGCCATCCCGAGGCTGCCGTCGTGACTCTGCGCCACCTCGGCGATCACCGTGCACGCGCGGCCCTTCCCGGGATCCTCGAGCCAGGTGGTCGGCTTTTCGGCCCCTCTCATGGTCGGCTCCCGGCACCCGCCCCGATGCGTGCTCCGGCCTGCGACAGCAATCGCTCCATCGCCCGACCGTTCTCCACATGGTAGGCACGGTCCGCGATCTCCAGGAGTGCCGGCTGGTGCGACACGGCCACCACGGTGGTCTCGCCGCGCAGCTCGAGCAGCGCGTCGAGCACGGCGGCCTCGCTGGCGGGGTCGAGCGAAGCGGTCGCTTCGTCGAGGATCAGCAGCCGCGGGCGCGTCACCAGCGCACGAGCGATGGCGATGCGCTGGCGCTGGCCGCCGGAGAGCGCCATCCCCCGTTCTCCAACCATGGTGTCGAGGCCCTTCGGCATCTGCTGGACGAAGTCCCACGCGTGTGCGCGGCGCAGCGCCCGCTCCACATCGGCCGGGCCGAGGTCCGGATCGCCGAGCGAGACGTTGACCGAGACGGTGTCGTGCAAGAGGAAGGGATCCTGCCCCACGTAACCGACCGAGCGGCGCCAGGCGGCCAGGTCGATCGAGTCCAGCGGAACGCCGTCGATCCGGACGCATCCGGCGTCGGGACGGATCAACCCGACGATCAGGTCCACGATCGTCGTCTTGCCGCCTCCCGACGGCCCCGTGAGCGCCGTGATCCGACCGGCAGCGGCGGATAGGGAGAGATCGCTCAGCACCGCATTGTCACCGTATCGCACGGTAACGCCATCGAGCTCGACCTGCTCGCGCAGCTCCGGCGCCGCGCCCCGCGCGAGGGCCTCGGCCCTGTGCTCGGCGTCTTCGATCGATCGGCACAACGACCAGTAGGCGCTCTCGTGGATCGCCACCTTCTGGTAGCGCTTCTGGGCCTTGTTCAGCGCCGAGTAGCCGCGTTCGACCAGGACGGCGAGCAGCAGGACCCGCGGCACGTCCATGCCCGCCAACGAGACCCCGAACAGGAAGCCGCCCGCCACGATGGCGATCACCAACGGCTCCTGAAGCGCCGCCAGGCCCTCCTTGGCGAGGATCTGCTTCTGGAGCGCGCGCTCCATGCGCGTTGCATCGCGCTCGAGAAGTGGCGCCATCGCATCCGCTCGTCCCATCGCCTTGAGCGGCTTCACCCCTTGCAGCAGGTCGGTCAGCCGGCTCAGCATCGAGCGCGCCAGCTTCGTCTGCCGCTGGCCGCCGCGGCGGCCGGCGCGCACCAGCCCCCCGAGTGCGAAGGCCAGCAGCACGCCGAAGCCGAGCGCGACCAGGGTCACGCGCCACGAGGCCGCGAATGCGATCGCGATGTAGATTGCGAGCTGGATCGAGTGGAACGCGACCCAGGTCGCCTGCAGGTAGGCGGTGCCCACCCGCTCGGCCTCGGTGGTGAAGGCGTTGCCGAAGGCTCCGATCGGTCGCTCGATGTAGAAGCGCCAGTCGGCCGCCAGCAGCGCGCGCAGCAGCTTCAGTCGCAGCTCGGTGACCTTGCGGGCGACCGCGTAGCCCAGCTCCCGCCGTACCAGCAGCAGCAGGCCGGCCTTCCCCGCGAACGCCAGCGTGATGCCGGTGAGCAGCGCGCCGAGGGAAGGCTCGACGCCGATCCGATGGAAGCCGCCCAGCACGAAGGTGGTGATGCCCGAGGGGTCATCCGCGGCGCCGTCGATCAGCAGACTCGCCAGGGGCAGCACGGACGACAGCCCCAGCCCTTCCAACGCGCCGGTGACCAGCATGCCCAGCAGCAGCAGGGCACTGTAGAGCCAATGGGCCCGGGCGAACTCGAACAGCAGCCTCACGGGTGATCGTACCCCGCGCGGAGCTCGGGCCGGCCCGGCGTTCCGGGTCGCCTCGGCGCATGGGGCTTGCGTTGCGTCATCGAAGATTCCCCAGGGGGTATCGAGGCTGCTGCAGCGGAGCAGCGGGCCGCACCCGGAGTGTGGGGATCGTAGCCGGGTGACTCCGGAATCTGTAGGGTCGAGCGTGCGGGTCTGAACGATTCGTAATGGGCGCGGTTCCGGGGCGTGCCCTAGGGTCCGGCTGGACTGCCTGCCACCTGGCGGGATGCTCGATCCGGACCGCAGTCGGCGAAGGGGGGACTTCGACGTTGCAGCCCAGCGGCGCGTCCAGCGCTCGGCTCGAGCTCTCTCTACCGGTCCTCCGACGGCGTTTCGCGGCCCATCAGCGGCCACGCCCCGCCGTCTTCTGGAGCGACATGCTCGCCTCGGCGACGGTCGGTTGGGTGGCGTTCGCCGCGGCTGGCCTGGCGCCCAACGCCCTGCTCATGGGGGTCGCGGCGGCCGTGGCGACGCTGGCCCTCTACCGGGCGGTGCTCTTCATCCACGAGATCGCCCACCTCAAGCCGGGCGCCGTACCCGGGTTCGAGGCGGCCTGGAACCTCCTGGTCGGGCTGCCCCTGATGGTGCCCAGCCTGATGTACGTCGGATCCCACCGCGATCACCACGACATCAACCTGTTCGGCACCGAGGCCGATCCCGAGTACGAACCGATCGCGCGCTGGAACCCACTGCGGATCGTCGCCTCGGTGGCGCCGATGTTCGTACTCCCGCCGCTGCTCGCGCTCCGTTGGGGCGTGTTGGGGCCGCTGTCGCGCCTCTTCCCGCCGCTGCGTCCCCTGGTAGTGGGCCATCTCTCGACGCTGGTGATCAATGCGCGCTACCGCCGCAAGGCTCCGGTGAAGCGCGACGCCTGGCGCTGGGCGCTCGAAGAGGCCGCAGGCGCGATCTACTTCTGGGCCGCCGTCGCCGGCGTCGCGATCGGCTGGGTCCCGCTGCGCTGGCTCGGGCTCTGGTGCGCAGTCGGCGTCGGGATCCTGGTGCTGAACCACCTCCGCACGCTGGCAGCACATCGCTACGACAACCCGGGCGGCCGGCTCGACTGGGCGGGGCAGCTGCTCGACTCGGTCAATCTGCCCGGCATTCCGGTCCTGACGCCGCTCGCGGCACCGGTCGGGCTCCGCTATCACGGGCTGCACCACATGCTGCCCGGGCTTCCGTACCACGCACTGGGCGCGGTGCACCGCACACTGCGTGCCGAGCTGCGCAGCGATTCTCCGTATCACGCCACCGAGATGGGCAGCGTCTTCGGAGCACTCGGTGCGCTCCTGCGACGGGCCTCGCGCAGCGAGGCCGAAGACGCCGCGTCGGTGATTCGAGCGCGCCTGGCGAGGCTGGCCGCGGCCAGCGGCGGGAAGCTCAGCGCAGCAGACCCTGCCGCAGCACCCGAAAGATCACCGGCCAGCCGAAGATCAGCGGATGACGCCGCTGTCGCTCGGTCAGCTCGATCCGCACGGCCGTATGGCGCTCCAGCTTCCACAGGGCATACGGCACCCAATCCCCGAACGTGAAGGCGGTCTTCAGCAGTCCCAGGACTGCGAGGGCCTTGGCCGCCGGGCGGCGCACCCGCCAGGCGGCGCGCGCGCGCGCTCGCTCGCTCTCGGACGACGTGACGTGGAAGACGTCGCCCTCCTCGCGCACCTGGAGTCGTCCCTGCGCCTCGAGCATCCGGAGCGCATCCCGGGCCACGCCTGCGTAGCGCTCCGGGGCCGCAGCGTGCAGCGCGTCCACCGTCTCGGGGCTCTCGCTGCGCAGCTCGGCGCGGTACGACTCGCGGAACCCCAGTGCCCAGAGCTGGTCGGAACGAAAGCTCTGGCGCTCGGCGGTGCCGGGCAGCCAGACGCGCATCCGGTCGACGAAGGTGACACACGCGCTCGCCACCGCGTCGACCACCGCGTGTCGCGCCGCATCGTCGCGGGCATGGACCAGCGCGGCCGGCTGACAGAAGCGGGACGACACCCGGCAGTCGAGGCTGCCGGGCGCGCAGGCCTTCGCGAAGTCGCGCAGCGAGATCACCGCGTACTTCATCCGCACGACCTGGCCGGCGTGGGTCTGCTCGGCGTAGAAGACGTTGGGGGGCAGTACGGCGTTGGCCAGGGCGAGGGCGCGCGATGGATAGGCCTCGCGGTAGGAATCCACGAGCACGTAGAAGTCGAGCACGCCGTCGGTCGTCTGCTTGCGCAGGCACGAGCCGTAGAAGAGTACGGCGGCGACCGCGGGCCCGTGACGCTGCGCCAGCTCCCGGGCGGCCGCCACTGCCGCATCGGGGGCGGGGTTCCGAAGCTCCTCGGCGATCCGTGCTGCGAGCGGCGCCGCGACGCCGTCCATCTCAGGCTCGCACGAACCGCACCCGGTGATCGGCCGTCAGTCGAACGATGCGCCCGGGCGCGGGGTGGAAGAGCTCGCCGTCGATGGTGACGCCGCAGTCCACCCGGA
>JBFGIM010000149.1:0-6152 GCA_041577695.1 Myxococcota bacterium
CCACGTCGGGATTGGCCTCGAGCAGCGGGATCAGCTCGAGCCCCTCCGGTGCGTGTCCTGCGATGATCAACCGTTTGCGCACGTTGGCCCCGGGTCTAGCAGGCCGCGGCTTGTCGCCGACAGGCCCCCCCGCTCGACCCATCGGGCGACTGACGCCCCGACTTGAAGAGGCGGAGGCGGTCCTAGGGCGTGGGCGAGCGCGGCGCTGCCGGACGCGGACGCAGCAGCAGCCGCTGCAGCCGGGTCAGGGCGGCCCGCTGGCTGCGGAGCTCATCGGCCTGGGCGGCGGTCTGCCGGGCGAGGCCGCCGCGATCGCGGTCCATGGCTTCGAGGTGCGTTTCCACCCGGGCGAGTCGATCGTCCAGGCGCTGGATCATCTGGATCAGGTCGCGCATGGCGAGATCATCCTCCTGGGCAGGTGACGCGGTCAGGCGCGCCGACACGCCTTCGCTTGCATGCCACGGGGTGGGCCGTTCTGGGGTCAGCTCGGAAATCGGGGCGGGACGGGACGCGGGGCGCTCCGGCGACCCGTCGGGTCGCAGCGGCGGCAGCGGCTCCGCGTCCTCGAGACCCAGGCGACGCCGCACATTGGGATGGAACTCCGGCGGGCTCTGGAGACGTCGCTGGCGCAGTCGCCGCAGCAATGCGAGGGCGAGCAGTGAGATCCAGGCGAAGCCGATGAACTTCACCCACTTCTTCGGTACGAGGACCGGTCGCACCACGCGCCGCTGACTCCTGGAGATCGTGGATCGCGCCGGTGGAGCCGACACGTCGGGGGTGACCCTCGCCCCGCGCTTCGCCGGAAGCGCGCTGACGGCCGGCGCCGGATCCGGCGGGGTGGGAGCCGGCGTGACGGCCGGTGGCGGCGTAGCCGTCGGCGCGGGCGTCACCGCGGTTGCGACGGGGGGCGCAGGCGGCGGGGAGGGCGTGAACGGCGCCGCGTCCGGAGGCGGGCTGACCGCCGCGGCCGGTGCTGGCGCAGCCGAAGCCCGCCTCGCGCGCAGGTCGAGCACGACGCGCGGCGGCCGCTCCAGCTGCTGCGACTCGATCAGGATGGGGCCCGGCGCCGGGATGCGCGCCAGGGTGCCCCCGGCCGTGGGTTCGAGCAGCACCGCGGGCGACGCTGCGCCGGGCAGGTACGCCTCGCGCAGCAGTGCCTCCGCCTCGAGGTGGATGCGGATCTCGCCTCCGGCCGGGCGGGCCGGCTCGATCCGATAGGCGGTGGGCACGTCCGTGTCGAACACCACCCGGGTGAACCCGGGGTGCAGCGCCACGCGCACGTCGAGGATCTGCGCAGCTCCGACGGAGCCGGCAGGCAGGGACAGGGCAGCCACCATCAGCCACCCGAAGCAGCGCTGAGTCGACGCGCGGACTCGCGACACACCAGACCTCCAATGAAGTGAGTGGCATTTGAGAGGTGTCGGGTGTCTCATCTTTCGCACCGATGCGCAACACGGCGGCAGCCAGCGCGCAGCACGCGGCGGGAGGCTGCACGCGCCCTGCCAGCGTTGTCGTCCATGCCCGAGTCGATGTCGCCGGCCCGACGGGTGGCCTACGCGCTGGGCATGCCCGGATTCTCCAGCGGATCTACCTGATGGCCGGGATCGTCCCCATGGTGGCCAGCGCCGCCGCCATCTTCTGGCCCTGGGGCGAGCCCGGCAGCCGGGCCAGCTTCGTCGCTTTGGCGCTGCTGCTGGCGGCCTATTGCGTGGCGTTCACCGCCTATGTCGGGCCCTACCTGGCGCTGCTGCCCGAGCTGGCCCGGAGCGAGGACGAGCGCGGCGGCGAACTGGCGGGCTGACCTCACCCGCCCTGGCGCAGCGCCTCGATGCGTTCGTCGAGCGGCGGGTGGCTCATGAAGAGGCGGCTGAAGCCGCCGGGCTTGCCGCTGGAGATCCCGAAGGCGGAGAGCTGGTCCGGCAGCGGCTCCGAGCCGCGCTTCAGCGCCTGGAGGGCGGCGATCATCTTGTTGCGCCCGGCCAGGCGGGCGCCGCCGGCATCGGCGCGGAACTCGCGCTGCCGCGAGAACCACATCACGATGATGCTGGCCAGGATTCCGAGCACCACCTGGGCCACCAGCGTGGTGATCAGGAACGCCGGGCCATGGCCGCGCTCGGTGCGGAACACGACCCGGTCGACCACATGTCCGACCACCCGCGACAGGAACAGCACGAAGGTGTTCACCACGCCCTGGATCAGCGCCAGGGTGACCATGTCGCCGTTGGCCACGTGGGAGATCTCGTGGCCCAACACGGCCTCCACCTCGTCGCGGCGCATCGAGTTCAGCAGGCCCGCACTCACCGCCACCAGGGCGTGATCGCGCCGCGCTCCGGTGGCAAACGCGTTCGGCTGCGGGGAGTTGAAGATGGCCACCTCCGGCATGCCGATGCCGGCCGCCTGGGCCTGGAGCCGAACCGTCTCCACCAGCCACTGCTCGGTGGCGTCCCGGGGCTGCTCGATCACCTGGGCCCCGGTCAGCCGCTTGGCGCTCCACTTCGAAATCGCCAGCGATATGAACGAGCCGCCCATGCCGAACACCGCCGCGAAGAGCAGCAGCTGGGGCAGGTCCAGGCCGACGCCCTGCTCGTCGAGGTAGCCCTCGAAGCCGAGCAGGCTGGCGACGATGCTGAGCACCACCAGGATCGCGATGTTGGTGGCGAGGAACAGGACGATCCGCTTCATCGGTTTCTCCACGTTTGGGGGCGCGCCGGCGTGACCGTGGTGCGGCCCACGCCCCGATCCGCCCCGAGGGAGAGTCTGCCCGGCGGCAACGGATTGTCAAAGCTGGAGGGCGCGCCGCGGGTTGCGTCGCACCCTGCGCAATAGCTGCCGGCCCCCGCGTGACACGCCCCGTCCCCCGCCAGGCACTCTCCAACGCAGGCCCGGCGCCTGCACACAGTCGGAGGCGAGTGACGTGCGCAAGAACGAGATCAAGAGCGCCTATCTCATTCGGGCCCTGGCTCGCGGCGAAGCGGAGCACTGCGATGCCTGCGATGCCCGCATGTTCGTGAAGCACGCGTCGGGACTGTGCCCGTTCTGCCTGAACGACCGCCCGCAGCTGCGCAACCCGCAGCCCCAACCCTTCAGCGCGGCGAACGAGCCCTTCCTGCCCCGGCTCGAGATCCGGCCGGTCAAGCTGCGCACCTCCTGGCGGACGGTGTTGCGGCGCGCCTTCGGTAGCGAACAGACGCTCCGGCCGGGACGCGCCTCCGACGTGCCGCTGGCACACATCCGGAACTCCTCCCCACGCCCGAGCTGATCGGAAGCTGGCCCGCAACGGCGGGACGGGATCTAGTGGAAGCGCGCTCGCATCAATCGCGCAGCCACGACAGCGCCTCTTCCCACGGGCCCGTTCCCTGGGCCAACAGGGCGTCGAACTCCTCGCGGGGCACCGGCTTGCCGAACAGGTAGCCCTGCATCTTGCGACAGCCGCGGTCGTAGAGGAACTGGAGCTGCTCCGGCGTGGTCACCCCCTCGGCGGTGGCCGCCAGGCCGAGACCGTTCGCCATGGTGAGGAGTCCGGTGGCAATGGTCGAGGTGGCCGGGTCGTCCGGGATGTCACTCACGAAGGAGCGGTCGATCTTGAGGCCGTCTACCGGCAGCGTCCGGAGCGCGGTGAGTGCCGAGTACCCGGTGCCGAAGTCGTCGATCGTCACGCGCGCGCCCAGCTTGCGCAGCACCTGGAGGCACGCCAGGGTGGTGCCGCGCTCCTGGAGCACGCAGCTCTCGGTGATCTCGATCTCGAGTCGTCCCGGATCGAGATCCTCGTCGCGCAGCAGGCCCGAGACGAAGTCCGGGAAGGCCGGGTCCACCAGCTGGCGGCTCGAGATGTTGACGGCGATCCGCGGCGGCACCGGCGTTGCGCCCGCCCAACGCCCTGCGTCGCGACAGGCCTGCCGCAGCGCCCAGCGGCCGATGCGATTGATCATCCCGGTCTCTTCGGCCATGCCGATGAAGGTGGCCGGCGAGATCAGGCCTCCGGCGGCGTCGCGCCAACGCAACAGCGCCTCGGCGCCCACCACCACCCCCAGGTCGACGTCGATCTGCGGCTGGTAGTGGAGGACGAACGACTTCTCCTCGACCGCTCGACTCAGCAGGTTCTCCAGGTTGAAGCGCTGCGCGACGATCTCGTTCATGCCTTCGGTGTAGTACGAGTAGCCGTGCAGGGCGTCGGCCTTGGCCGAGTACATCGCGGTGTCGGCATTGCGCAGCAGCACGTGCGGGTCGATGCCGTCGCGCGGAAAGACGGCGATGCCGGCGCTGGCGCTGATGCGGTAGTCGCGGCTCTCGAGCTTGCAGGGCTGGGCCAGCGCGGCCAGCAGCTTCTCGGCCACGCGCGCCGGATCGTGATCGCGCTGGACGTCCTGCAGCAGGATCAGGAACTCGTCTCCGCCCAGGCGCGCCACGCTGTCGGTGCGGCGCAGCGTCTGGGAGATCCGATCGGCGGCCACCTTGAGCACCTCGTCCCCGACCGGGTGTCCGAGCGTGTCGTTGATCGCCTTGAAGCGGTTCAGGTCGACGAAGATCACCGCCAGCTGCTTGTCGTAGCGCGAGGCGTGGGCGATTCCGCGGCGCAGGTGGTCGAGGAAGGCGCCGCGGTTCGGAAGCGCGGTCAGGCTGTCGTGGGTGGCCAGGTAGTGCTCGCGCTGACGTGCCACGGCCAGGTCGGCCAGGATGCGGTGCCTTTCGACCGCGTAGCGGAGGGTGCGGCCCACCAGCCGGCCGTCCGGCTCGCCCTTCACCAGGTAGTCCTGGGCGCCGAAGCGCAGCGCTCGCAGCGCGAGGTTCTCGTCGGCCTCCTCGGCCATCACCACGATCGGAACGCTGGCGGCGGCGATGCGTGCGCGCCCAAGCGTGTCGAGACCTTCGCCTTCTTCGAGGGACAGATCCAGCAGCACGACGTCGTAGCTGGCGTCGCGGAGCTTGCGCAGGCCTTCTTCGACGCTGGCGGCAGCCTCGATATCGACCGCCCCGCCCTCGGCCTGCTCGATCAGCGCCTGGAGCGAGTCGGCGGCGTTCGCGTCGTCCTCGACCAACAGGATCCGTACCGGAGACGGATGCGGCAGCGTCGCGCGAACGTTCATGGGCCCTCACACCAACACGGATGCAGGGTTCTCATCGGATGAACATCTGATCTGCTTGCGCGCGGAATCCGTGCGGGGAGCGCAGCGGGAGGCAACTCTGCCTCGGGTGCCGGCAACTCCGAAGCAGCCGGAGCTAGCCGAAGCGGGCCGGGTCGAAGGCGCGCGCCTCGTCGGGCGGGGTCTTGCCCGCCACCCGATCGGCGATCCATCGACCCGTGAGCGGGGCGAGCAGGATCCCGTTGCGATGGTGGCCCACCGCCCACAGCGCGCCGGCCAGACCCGCCACCGGGCCGATCAGGGGCAGACCGTCGGGCGTCGCGGGGCGCAGGCCGACGCGAACCTCGCGCAGGGGGGCGCGCCCGAGCGGCGGCGCCAGGTCCGAAGCGGCGGCGGAGAGCTCCGCGATGGCCGCTTCGGTGACCCGGCACTCGAAGCCGACCCGCTCCTCGGTGGCGCCCACCAGCAGCCGACCGTCTCGCCGCGGCACCAGATAGACCGCGCCATCCGAGACCAGCCCGGAGAGCACCGGCTGCGGCGGGTCGAGTACCAGCAGCTGGCCACGCAGCGGCGCCACGGGCGGCGTCCACGGCAGCGCCGGCCCATTCCCGCCAGCGCCGGCCCACGGACCGGTGGCCAGCACCACCCAGTCCGCGGACCAGTCGCCCCGCGGCGTCCGCACGCCGCGAACGCGATCGCCATCGCGCAGGACCTCGACGACCGGGCATCCCTCCTCCACGCGGACGCCCAGGGCGGCGGCGGCGTGCGCCAGCGCGCGGGTCAGGGGTCCGCTCTCCACGTGCCCCTCGCCAGGAACCCAGAGCCCGCCGCACACGTCGGGGTTGAGCATCGGCTCGCGGGCTCGCGCCCGGACGGCGTCGAGCCAATGGACGCCCTGGTCCCGGAAGCGCTCGCCTCGCTCGCGCAGCGCGTCGGCCTCGGCTGGCGAACGGGCCACGCGCAGCGACCCGGTCCGCTGGAAGCCGGGATCGGGCGCCCCCTGCTGGAGCAGCGCTTCGATCCATTCGGGGAAGAGATCCAGGCTGCGCGCGCCGAGCTCGGCGAGCGGAC
>JBFGIM010000150.1:0-5931 GCA_041577695.1 Myxococcota bacterium
CGATCGCAAGGCGCGTCCCGTCATCGACTTCGCCGCCTCCTTCGAGACCTATGCCATGCTCGTGATCCCGCTGATCACGGCGGGATACCCGGCCTCGGTGATCGACGTGCTCGCCGCAGCAGCGCCGGAGCTCTCGCCCGACGACCACGGCCACCGGGCGCTCCAGATCCGCGCGGCGCTCTCGTCCCACCGCGAGTGGATCCGGCAGGACGAGGTCCGCCACCGCATGGCCGACGCCTGGGCCGCCTTCTTCGGCGACTTCGACGTGCTGCTGCTACCGGTGAGCCCGACACCCGCCTTCCCGCACGATCATCAACCCGACTTCCACGCGCGCACCCTGCGCGTGAACGGTGCGGAGCGCCCCTATCTCGACTTCCTGCACTGGGTGCACCTGCCGACCGTGGTCGGCCTGCCCTCGACGGTGGCGCCGATCGGGCGCACCGGAGGCGGGCTGCCGGTGGGCGTGCAGCTGGTGGCGGCGCGGTTCCAGGACCACACCGCGATCGAGGCGGCCCGGATCGTCGCCGAGCACCTGGGCGGCTTCACGCCCCCGCCCGGATTCTGAGAGCCTTCGAAGGGAGGAGCTCGTCGAGAACCTCGATCACATCCTGGTCTCGCTCGGGTTCATCTTCCTGGCAGGCCTGTTGTTCGACACCATCGGCCGGCGGACGAAGCTACCGCGCGTGACCCTGCTGCTGGCCTTCGGCTTCTCGGTCGGACCTTCGGGACTCGGCCTGCTGCCCGACATCACCGCCCAGTGGTTTCCCGCCGTCACCGACATTGCGCTCCTGATGGTCGGCTTCCTGCTCGGTGGCGCGCTGACGCGCCGGGCGCTCCGGGAGCGCGGACGGCAGGTGCTCGTGGTCTCGGTTTCCGTCGTCGTCGCGACCTTCGGCGTGGTCTGCACCGGCATGCTGCTGCTCGGCGCACCGCTGTCGGTAGCCATGTTGCTCGCCGCGATCTCCACGGCAACGGATCCCGCCGCCTCGGTGGACGCCGTGCACGCGACGGATCGCGCGACCCCGTTCTCGGACACGCTCACCGCGATCGTGGCCGTCGACGACGCCTGGGGACTGATCGTCTTCAGCGTCGCGCTCGCAATGAGCCTCCTGCTCCAGGGCAGCGGCAGCTCGGGCGTGGCCTTGCATGCCCTCTGGGAGCTGGGTGGCGCCCTCGGGCTCGGCTTCGCGCTCGGAATCCCGATGGCCTACCTGACCGGGCGCATCAAGCCGGGCGAGCCGAGTCTCTACGAGGCACTCGGACTCGTCTTCCTGTGCGGAGGGCTCGCACTCTGGCTGGACGTGTCGTTCCTGCTGGCCTCGATGGCGCTGGGCGCAACGGTGGCCAACCTGGCCCGCCACCACACCCGCCCCTTCCACGCGATCGAGGGCATCGAGTGGCCCTTCCTGGTCCTGTTCTTCGTGCTGGCGGGGTCCGCCCTCGACATCACCATGCTCGGGGCGGCCGGCGAGTGGCTCCTCGCCTACGTCGTGCTCCGCGTGCTCGGCCGCCTTGCGGGCGGAGGGTTGGGCGGCTCGCTTCCTCCCGCGGATCCCACGGTCCGGCGCTGGATGGGGATCTCCCTGCTGCCCCAGGCCGGGGTGGGCCTCGGCATGGCACTGGTGGCCGCCGAGCAGCTTCCCGAAGTGGGCGAGGTGCTCCTTCCGATCGTGGTAGCCGCCACGGTGATCTTCGAGATGCTGGGCCCCGTGGCCACGCGCTTCGCCCTGGAGCGCGCCGCCGTCGAGACCGGTCGCTAGGCGGCGAGCTGGTTGCGTTCGATTCGCAAGCGGGGCAGACTCGGACACCATGGCAACCCTGGAGATGAACGACGACGAGAACGAGGTGCTCCTCGAGCTTCTCGAGAGCGCGATCTCCGATCTCCACACGGAGATCGGTCACACCGATTCCGCGGACTACCGAAACGCACTCAAGAACCAGAGGGCGCTCGTCGCGACGCTCCTGGAACGCCTTCGGAAGACGACCGGATAGGCCTGCTCGGGCCAGCCTTCCCCGGCCTCCTCCGCGTCGGGATCGCCATCCGCGCGATGCGGAGCCTGGGCACCTGACCGTGGCGGGGCCTTCCTCGCTATCTTGATTGGATACCCATCCAGGGGATCCAGTGACCGCATTCGCCTGCGCCCCGACCCGGGACCCGATCCGCGACGATCTCGCTGCCGCCGCGCCGACGGCACCGGCATTCCGGTCGACGACGTGATGGTCGGCGCGTCGGACGACTTCCGCGCCTCGCTTGGTCTCGACGCGTTCCAGACCCGGCGCTTGGCCGAGCTGGGCCCGCTCGCACGGCTCGCGGCACCGCTGCTGCGGGGCGTCGCCAAGCTCGGTCTGCGTCTGGCGGGCAAGCGGGCCAGGAAGGCATAGGGTGAGCCTCTCCCAGCAGCCGGGAGACGGCGCGGCGCCGGGTCGCGAGGTGGTCTTCCAGGCGCGCGGGATCTCGAAGGTCTACCAGGTGGGCGAAGTCGAGGTGCACGCGCTCCGCGACGTGGACCTCGATCTCTACCGCGGCGAGTTCGTGGTCCTGCTGGGGCCGTCGGGCAGCGGCAAGTCCACGCTGCTCAACATCCTGGGCGGGCTCGACGTGCCGACCCGCGGCACGGTGCGCTTCCTCGACCACGACCTCGCCGCCCAGGACGAGACCGAGCTGACCCGCTTCCGGCGCGAGCACGTGGGCTTCGTGTTCCAGTTCTACAACCTGATCCCGAGCCTGACGGCGCGCGAGAACGTGGCGCTGGTGACCGAGATCGCCGAGGACCCGATGACCCCGGAGGACGCCCTGGAGCGGGTCGGCCTCGGCGACCGGCTCGATCACTTTCCGGCCCAGCTCTCCGGCGGCGAGCAGCAGCGGGTGGCGATCGCCCGGGCCATCGCCAAGCAGCCCGACGTGCTGCTGTGCGACGAGCCGACCGGTGCCCTCGACTTCTCCACCGGCAAGGTGGTGCTCGAGGTGCTGGCGCGCACCAACCTGGAGCTCGGCACCACCACCGCGGTGATCACCCACAACGCCGCGATCGCGCGCATGGCCGACCGGGTGGTGCGGCTGCGCAGCGGCGAGATCGTGGAGATCGTGTGCAACGAACGCCGGGCGTCGCCCGACGAGCTGGAATGGTGAGCCGTGCAGCCGATCCACCGCATGCTCGTTCGCGACCTGTGGCACCTGCGCGGGCAGATCGCGGCCATCGCGGTGGTGGTGGCGTGCGGGGTGGCCGCGGTGGTGACGACGCGCACGGCCTACGAGTCGCTGGTCGTCTCCCAGAACTACTACTACGCCCACTACCGCTTCGCGGACGTGTTCGCCCAGCTCAAGCGCGCGCCCGAGACGCTGCGCTCGCGGATCGAGGCCATCCCGGGCGTGGCCGCCGTGGAGACCCGCGTCGTCTTCGAGGTGACGCTCGACGTACCCGGTCTCGACGAGCCGGCCACCGGGCGACTGGTGTCGATTCCCGAACGGGGGGTCGTGCCGCGGCTCAACACCGTCCACCTGCGCGTCGGGCGCCGCCCCGAGCCAGGGCGGCGCGAGGAGGTGCTGGTCAGCGAGGCCTTCGCCGAGGCCAACGACCTGAAGCCCGGCGACACGCTGGGCGCGGTGCTGAACGGGCGCTGGGAGACGCTGCGCATCTCCGGCATCGTGCTGTCGCCGGAGTACATCTACGAGATCCGCGGCACCGACGTGTTCCCGGACAACCGGCGCTTCGGTGTGATCTGGATCCAGCGCGACGCCATCGGCCCGATCTTCGAGATGGACGGCGCCTTCAACGACGTGTCGCTGCGGCTGGCCCCGGACGCGGTCGAGGACGAGGTGATCGTCCAGCTCGATCGGCTGCTCGAGCGCTACGGCGGGCTCGGCGCCTTCGGCCGCGGCGACCACGTCTCGCATCGCTTCATCAGCGACGAGATCAAGCAGAACCAGGTCTTCGGCACCGCGATGCCGGCGATCTACCTGACCGTGGCGGCCTTCCTGCTGAACATCGTGCTGTCGCGTCTGGTCTCCACCCAGCGCGACCAGATCGCGGTGCTCAAGGCCTTCGGCTACCGCAACCTCGACGTCGGCCTCCACTACCTCGGCTTCGCGCTGGCGGCGGTGGCGATCGGGGCGTCGGTCGGCGCGCTCCTCGGGCTGTGGCTCGGCTCGGAGCTGAACCAGCTCTACTCGAGGTTCTATCGCTTCCCGGTGTTCCGCTTCGAGCCGGGCGTGACGGTCGTCCTGATCGCCGTGGGCGTGGCCGCGCTGGCTGCCTTCGGCGGCGCGCTGGGCGCCGTGCGCCGGGTGCTGGCGCTGGCCCCGGCCGAGGCGATGCGCGCCCAGCCGCCGGGGAACTTCCGCGCTGGATTGCTGGAGCGGCTGGGCCTGCGGCGGCTGCTGCCCTCCTCGACGCGCATGATCTGGCGCAACCTGGCCCGGCGCCCGGTGCGCGCCTCGATGTCGGTGCTGGGCATGGCCTTCGCCGTGGCGATCCTGGTGGTGGGCCACTACTTCCGCGACGCCATCGATCACCTGGCCCAGGTGCAGTTCCGCACCGTGCAGCGCGAGGACATCACCCTCGCCTTCCACGAGCCGCTGCGCGCAGACGCCCGCCACGCGGTGGCGCGGCTGCCGGGCGTGCTCCAGGCCGAGCCGTTCCGCATGGTGCCGGCGCGCCTCCGCTTCGAGCACGCCTCGCGCCGGGTGGGCCTGTTCGGGATGGCACCCGATGCCGAGCTGCGCCGCATCGTCGATACCCATTTGCGCACCTGGCGGGTGCCGCCCGAGGGCGTGCTGCTGACGGCGAAGCTCGGCGAGGTGCTCGGCGTGGTGCCCGGCGACGTGCTGCGCGTCGAGGTGCTGGAAGGCGCGCGTCCCACGCGCGAGGTAGTGGTGGCGGGGCTGGTCGAGGAGCTGATCGGCCTGATGGCGTACATGGACGCGCGGGCGGTCCACCGCCTGCTGCGCGAGGACCAGACCGTCTCGGGCGCGTTCCTGCGGGTGGACCGCTCGCAGGCCGACACGCTCAACGACGACCTCAAGCGCATGCCCGCCGTGGCCGGAACCACCAGCCGGCTCAGCATGCTGGCGAGCTTCGAGGCGACGCTGGCCGAGAGCATGGGCATCTTCACCACGGTGCTGGTGATCTTCGCCTCGGTGATCGCGGTGGCCGTGGTGTACAACGCCACACGCATCGCACTCTCCGAGCGGGCCCGCGAGCTGGCGAGCCTGAGGGTGCTGGGCTTCACCCGGCGCGAGATCAGCATCCTGCTGCTCGGCGAGCAGGCGGTCCTGACGCTGCTGTCGATCCCGCTGGGCTTCGCCATCGGCTACGGACTTTCGGCGGCGATCGCGAGCGCCTACCAATGGGAGCTGTTCCGGCTGCCGCTCTTCATCTCGGGGCGAACCTGGAGCTTCGCCGTGCTGGTGCTGCTGGGGGCCGTCGTGGCATCGGCGCTGGTGGTGAGAAGACGCATCGATCGGCTCGACCTGATCGCCGTGCTGAAGACCCGGGAGTGAACGCGCCGTGAAGCTGCCCTCGCGTCAGACCTGGATCCTGGCGGCCCTGGCCGTCGTCGTGGCCGTGCTCGCCTGGGGGGCGTTCCGACCCAAGGCGCTGCCGGTGGACACGGCCCGCGTGGTCCGCGGCGAGCTCGAGGTGACCGTGGACGAGGAGGGCGAGACGCGGGTGCGCAAGCGCTACGTGGTGGCCGCGCCCACCACCGGGCGGCTGCTGCGGATCCAGCTCGACGAGGGCGATCCGGTGGCGGTGGCCGATCTGGTGGCGCGCATCGAGGCCGTCCCCCTCGACCCGCGCGACAAGGCGGCGGCCCAGGCGCGCCTCGCGGCCGCCGAGGCCCAGCGGAGCGCCGCCCGCGCACGCGTGGGTCTCGCGCGGGCGACACGCGAGCAGGCGCAACGCACCGAGCAGCGCGCCGTGCGTCTGCAGA
>JBFGIM010000151.1:0-5917 GCA_041577695.1 Myxococcota bacterium
CGGCGCCTCGGTGAACGAGGCGCTGCGGCCCGACTCGATCAGCGGGCTGCCGAACACCCACTTCACGCTGTCGGGGTTCGGGGTGCGCTCGGCGCGCATCTGGAGATCCATTGCCATCGGGCTCCGGCGGGTCCAGGGACTTGGGTTGGGACTCCTGGGGGAAGCGACGCGAGAGTAGGACGCGCGGGACGGCGCGCCAAGTCCACCCGAAGCTCCCGGAAGCTCAGTCGGCCGGACCGCCAAAGAGCTGCCGCTCCGCATCTGCGGGCGTGCAGATCGGGTAGCCGCGCGCGCGGGCCAGGGCGTGCTCGCGGGGGCCATTGTACCCCCAAGCGGCAAGTGCACAGCGGACGCCCAGCACCGCCACGCTGTCCAGGTGGTTCACCTTGTCGTCCACGAAGGTCATCTCGGCATAGGGCACACCGGTGCGACGAGCGAGCCACTGGTGGTGGGCCACCTTCGAGACGCCGGTTTCCTTGTCGAGCACCATGTCGGGTTCGAAGAGCGCCTCGAGCCGGTACTCGCGCAGCAGCACGCCCACCGAGCGGCGGTCCTTGGCGGTGGCAATGGCGTAGCGACAAGCGCCCGCCCGGCGCCTCAGCAGCGCGGCAAAGTGGGGATAGGGCCGCAACGCCGCGCGCCAGCCGGCGGGGTCGGACTCGGACCAGGCCTCGCGTTCCCGGTAGAAGCGCGCGTGATAGCGACGCAGCCATTCGGCGTCCTGCGAGGCGCGAAACGCGTCGTAGGCGGTCTGGTCGGGCAGCTCCAGCTCCTGCTCGATGGCAGCGAGACACACCGCGTAGTCTTCCGCGCGATTGCCGAGCGGCATCAGCTCGAGGAAGCGCGCGTAGAGTGCGGGATCCGCGGCGTCGAGCACTGCACCGGGACACAGCGCGGCATAGGTCCGAAGCGCCACGGCGAAGGCCTCGGGAGCCGAGTCCGAGATCACGCCGTCGAAGTCGAGCACCAGCAGCTGCACGCGCCGGAGCGTAGCCGCGATCGGCTACCTTCGGGCCGTGAGTTGGAAGCCCGAGCTGGAAGAGATCGAGCGCCGCGCCGACCTGGCCCGCCGCATGGGCGGCGACGAGCGGATCGCGCGCGCGCGGGCAGCCGGTCGCGGCACCGTACGCGAACGCATCGACCAGCTGCTCGACGCGGACTCCTTCCATGAGACCGGCCTGCTGGCGGGCCGCGGCGAGTACGACGCCGACGGCAACCTGGTGGGCTTCACGCCCTCCAACTTCGTCTGTGGTCGCGGGCGCATCGCGGGCCGGCCGGTCGTGGTGGGCGGAGACGACTTCACCGTGCGCGGCGGTGCCAACGACGGGGCCGTGGGCAACAAGATGGGCTGGGCCGAGAAGGCCGCCCGCGATCTGCTGGTGCCGCTGGTCCGGTTGGTGGACGGCACCGGGGGCGGCGGCAGCGTGAAGACCAACGCGTCGCTGCGCCGCTCCTACGTCCCGGCGCTGCCGGACTTCGAGGTCTCGGTCGAGCTGCTCTCGACGGTCCCGGTGGCGGCGGCGGCGCTGGGCCCGGTCGCCGGACTCGGCGCCGCGCGCGTGGCACTCTCCCACTTCTCGGTGATGGTGACCGGCAGCAGCCAGGTCTTCGTCGCCGGGCCGCCGGTGGTGCGGCGCGCGCTGGGCCGCGACGTGGACAAGGAGGGTCTGGGCGGCGCGGCGATCCACGCCCGCGGGAGCGGCGCCGTGGACAACGAGGCCGAGAGCGAGTCCGCAGCGCTGGAGCAGGTCCGCCGCTTCCTGTCGTACCTGCCCGATTCGATCCATCAGCGCCCGCCGCGCATCGACGCCACGGACGACCCCGAGCGACGCGAGGAGGAGCTGCTCTCGCTGGTGCCCCGCGAGCGACGCCAGCCCTTCGACGCGCGCCGGCTGCTCGCGCTGGTGCTCGATCGCGATTCGATCTTCGAAATGGGCGAGCGCTTCGGGCGCCCGCTGATCACCGCGCTGGCGCGGCTGGACGGCATCCCGGTGGGCGTGCTGGCCAACGACCCGCGCCAGCTCGCCGGGGCCATCGACGCCGACGCGGCCCAGAAGATGAGCCGCTTCGTCGACCTGTGCGACACCTTCCACCTGCCGGTGGTGAACTTCGTGGACAACCCGGGCTTCATGATCGGCGTCGAAGCCGAGCGGCGCGGCACGATCCGCCACGGTGCGCGGGCGCTGATGGCAGTCTACCAGGCCACGGTGCCGTGGTGCTCGGTGCTGGTGCGCCGCGCCTTCGGTGTGGCCGGGGCCGGCCACGGCCAGCACCATCGCCTCAACCTGCGCTACGCGTGGCCCTCGGGCGAGTGGGGCTCGCTGCCGATCGAGGGCGGCGTCGAAGCGGCGTACCGCCGCCAGCTCGAGGCGTCCGACGATCCGGAGGCGCTGCGCCGCCAGCTGGAGGACGGGCTGGCGTCGCTGCGTTCTCCGCTCCTGACGGCGGAGGCGTTCGGCATCGAGGAGATCATCGACCCCCGCGAGACCCGACCGCTGCTGATCGAGTTCGCCCGGCGCGCCTGGGAGATCCTGCCGAGCCAGCTCGGCCCCAAGCGCCGCGGCCTGCGGGTGTGAGCGCGACCCGCCGCAGCGCTAGCCGCGCACCCCGTCGGCGGTGATGCCGAACTCGCGATCGAAGCGCTCTGCCACGGCTTCGTCTTCCTTCTGCATCGCCTCTGCGTCCACTTCGGCCAACGCCAGGATTCCCATGTCGCCATACGCCTTGCGGATTCGCGGACCCCACAGGCCGATGTGCTTCACGTTGGGAACGATCCTCGAGAACAGGTAGTTGCGGAATCGCCTCATCCAGTCCGAGCCGTCGGTGTGGGCCATGCACTCCTGGACCGGAAGCCCCAGCGCCTGCCACACTTCGTCGCCCAGGAAGCGGTCGCGCATCAGGTAGCAGGCCTCCACCAGGAATTCCTCGCGCTCGTCGCGCTCCGCGTCGCTGAGGTGCGGGTAGTAGTCGCGCAGCGCCAGGCGACCGAAAGCCACGTGGCGCGCCTCGTCCTGCATCACGTAGGCGTTCACCGCCGCGGCGAGCCGGTTCTTCGCGCCGTCCCGGATCAGCTGGAACGCGGCCAGCGCCAGCCCCTCGATCACGATCTGCATGCCCAGGTAGGTCATGTCCCAGCGACCGTCCTGGAGCACGTTGTCGAGCAGCGACTTCAGGTGCGGGTTGATCGGGAAGGCCAGCTCGAACTTCTCGTGTAGCAGGCGCGCGTAGGCCTCGACGTGGCGCGCCTCGTCCACCACCTGGGTGGCGGCGTAGTACTTGGCGTCCATGTTCGGCACCTGCTGCACGATCTTGGCGGTGCAGATCAGCGCCCCCTGCTCGCCGTGCAGGAACTGCGACAGCTGCCAGGCCTGGTAGTAACGCCGCACGTCGGCCTTCTCGCGCCCGGTGAGGCGGCTGAAGCCCTCCCATTCGTAGATGGGGATCTGGTCGTCGGGCAGCCCCTCGGGATTCTCGGGGTCGAGATCCAGCGACCAGTCGATGCGGTCGGCGGCATCCCACTGGAGCTTCTTGCCCTTGCGATAGAGGTTCAGCAGGTCCTGCCGCCCGTCCTCGTACTCCCAGCGGAAGTGGGTGTCGAAGGCGCCCGGGATCTTCCAGTCGGTGTCGGTGGGCATGGCGTAGCGATCGTGACTCGACATGGGCATCTCCTGTGGCGTCCCGTCCGTATCGCACGTGGGCGGGATCGACGTCAACCGGGAATGGAAGGGTACGCCCCGTGCGAGCCGGAGGAGCTGCGGTAAGGTCTGGCGGCTTCGGAGCCGCGACCGATCCAAGGAGACCATCCGTGCGCTACAGCCCGCCCGAATACGCCGAGATCACGCCGGAACTGAAGGAGAGACTCGACCGCTTCCGGGACGAGCACGCCGACGATCCGATGGGGAACGTGGCCGATCACGTCCTGTTCGAGGACGAACACGTGCGCATCTGGGAGATGAAGCTCGAGCCCGGCGAGCACAGCGATCTCCATCACCACGAGCATCCCTACTACCTGGTGGTCTTCTCGGGCGACCTGGTGGCCGGCGTCGTGCCGAAGGGCAGCCCCATCGAGAGCTTCGTGGGGAAGATCCCGCCCCAGGGCAACACCGTCGGCGTCCCAGCTGGCGGCACGGAGTGGGCGCTCAACGTCGGCAAGAAGACCTACCACGAGATCCTGATCGAGCTGAAGAACCTCTAGAGCTCCAGCACCGCGGCGCCCTGCACGCGGTCCTGCTTGAGATCGACCAGGGCCTGGTTGGCGTCCTCGAGACGATAGGGCGTGGTGTGCGTCCGCAGCGGAATCTCGGCGGCGAGCCCGAGCAACGCCCGGCCGTCCTCGCGGGTGTTCGCGGTGACGCTGGTGAGCGTGCGCTCCTGGAACAGGTCGCGCTGGTAGACCAGCTCCGGGACGTCGCTCAGATGGATCCCGGCCACCGCCAGGGTGGCGCCGCGGTCGAGCTGCTGGAGCGCCACCGGCACGAGCTCGCCGGCCGGTGCGAAGAGGATGCCCGCATCCAGCGGCTCGGGAGAAGCGTCGGCACTCGCTCCCACCCAGGTGGCGCCGAGCTCGCGCGCCAGCTCGGCGTGGGCGCGGGTGAAGACGAAGACCTCGCAGCCCGCGTGGCGCGCGATCTGGATCACCAGGTGCGCGGAGCCCCCGAAGCCCCAGAGACCCAGGCGCCCGCCGGTGCGCACCGCCGAGCGGCGGAACGCCCGGTACCCGATGATGCCGGCGCACAGCAGCGGCGCGGCGTCGCGCGCCGGGAGCGCATCGGGCAGCGGATAGACGAAGGCTGCCGGCGCCACCACCCGTTCTGCGTAGCCGCCGTCGCAATCCCAGCCGGTGAAGCGCGGATCGGCGCACAGGTTCTCGTCGCCGCGCGCGCAGTAACGACAGCGGCCGCAGCTGCAGTTCAGCCATGGGATGCCGACGCGGTCGTCCGCTGCGAAGCCCTCGACGCCCTCCCCCCAGCCCTCGACGCGACCGACGATCTGGTGTCCCGGGATCACGGCGTCGCGCCGGGGCGCCAGGTCGCCCTCGACCACGTGGAGGTCGGTGCGGCAGACGCCACAGACCTCGACGCGGACGCGCAGCTCACCGGGGCCGGGCTCGGGATCGGGCAGCTCGCAGGCGCGCAGCGGGTGCGTCTCGACCGGGGCCGGGCGCTCGAGGCGCATGGCGCGCACCGCTAGGACCGCCGCAGGACCACGGCGGTCTCGACCGCCCGCAGACCCACGGCCTCACGCAGCCGGCTCAGCAGCTCGTGGACGTCGGCGTGGAAGTCCTCGGCGCGCATGGCCCGGGCAACGCGCACCGGCGGAATGGAGCGCCCGAGGCAGGTCGAAAGCGGCCCGTACCGACCGAAGAGCCGCTTCGCATCGACGGCGCGCAGGCCGTCCTCGTCTTCGGGAAGCGTCTGGCGGAAGAAACGCTCGATCTTGGCATCGTTGCCGGGCAGGCGCGCGCCGCGCCGGATGGCGTCGGGCACCAGCAGGTAGCTCTCGATGTGGCGTCTCGGCCAGGTGTAGAACTCGAGACCGGGAACCCGGGCCGACGCCGGCGGCTGCCGGTCCTCCAGGTCGCGGTCGAGTACGCACACCCCGCGGGCCTGCGGGTCATCTCCGTGGAGGGTGCGGAAGTGTTCGGCCGCGCGCGCCGGGCGGCAGCCACCCAGGATCACGGTGTGGCGCGAGACGGCGCGGCCCAGTGCCGGCTCGGCGCGGCGCGCCCAGGCCTCGATCAGGCCGCGGTCGCGCGGACCCTCCACGTAGAGCGCGAAGCGCCGACCGGAGGCCTCGGACTTCGCGCGCGCGAACGACGATCTGGTGGTCACGTCGGCAACCTGATTCGTGGGTAGGCGCGAATGCTAGCCCGCGTGCCCCTTCCTGTCAGGAAGCGGCGCCGGCCTCCAGCACCGCC
>JBFGIM010000152.1:0-5897 GCA_041577695.1 Myxococcota bacterium
GAACGCTGGGACCTGCTGCCGCCGGGGAGCCCTCGCGGCGCGGTTTCCAAGCTGGGCCTCTCGGTGGAGAAGATCGCCGCGCACGAGGGCGACCCGCTCGAGGCGATCCTGAGCTATGCCCGCACCCACCCGCCCCAGCTCATGGTGATGGCCACGCACGGGCGCGACGGTCCGTCGCGCTGGCTTCACTCCGGGCTCGCCGAGCCCCTGGCCCGCAAGACCCGGATCATGACCCTGTTCGTGCCCCAACATGCGCAGGGCTTCGTGGCGGCGGAGGACGCTAGCACCCGCCTCGATCGCATCCTCGTTCCGATCGACGGCACTCCGCGGCCGCAACCGGCAGTCACCGTCGCCGCCGCCTTCGCGCGCGCCTTCCAGCACGAGAAGACGCACTTCGGGCTGCTGCACGCCGACGGCAACGGCGACGCACCCGCCGTGAGCATTCCCGACCAGCCCGGCTGGAGCTGGGAGCGGCTCAAGCCGGTGCAGCGACCGGCTCCCGCCATCCTGGGAGCCGCCGAGAGCTTCCGTCCGAACCTGATCGTGATGACCTCGCGCGGACCCGAGGGCCTGCTGGACGGTCTGCGCGGAACGACGACGCAGCAGGTGTTGCGTCGCGCGCCCTGCCCCGTCCTGGCGATTCCCGAGGGCTGATCCGGCCCGCTCGGCCTCTCGGTGGCCGTTCGGCGCGAGTCAGTCCGCGTCGCGCGCCAGCCGGATGCCGCTGAACTGCCAACGCGCATCCGGGTAGAAGAAGTTGCGGTAGCTCGCCCGCACGTGAGACCGCGGCGTCGCGCACGAGCCCCCGCGCAGCACGAGCTGGTTGCACATGAACTTGCCGTTGTACTCGCCGAGCGCGCCGACCGGAGCGCGGTAGCCCGGATACGGACCGTAGGCGCTCGCGGTCCACTCCCAGACGTCGCCGAAGAGCTGGCGCGGACCGGGCGCGCGGTCGGAGGTCGCCACGGGGTGGAAGTGCCGCTCCTCGACGAAGTTTCCCGCGATGGGAACCTGCGCCGCAACGGACTCCCACTCGGCTTCGCTCGGAAGACGCGCCCCCGCCCACCGGGCGTAGGCGTCCGCTTCGTAGTAGCTGACGTGGCAGACCGGCTCCGAGAGGTCCAGGCGCCGCGAGCCGGTGAGGGTCTGGATCTCCCAGCCGTCGTCGCGTCGCTCCCAGTAGAGCGGCGCGCGCCAGCCCCGGTCCTCCACCGTCGCCCATCCGTCCGAGAGCCAGAGCTCGGGGCGTTGGTAGCCCTGGTCGGCGATGAACTCCCGGTACTCGCCGTTCGTCACCAGACGCGACGCCAGCTCGAAGGGCTGGAGCAGGACGCGGTGGCGGGGGCGTTCGTTGTCGAACGCAAAGCCCGACGCTTCGGATCCGATCGCGATCTCGCCTCCTGGCGCCGCATGCCAGCGCAGCGGGGACGCGTCGCCGCGCGCCACAGCGGGGTCGAGCTCGCAGTACGCGGGATGCAGCGGATTCTGCGCCAGCAGATGCTTCACGTCGGTCAGGATCAGCTCCTGGTGCTGCTGCTCATGGTGCAGCCCGACCTCGATCACCGGCGCGAGTCGGTCGTCCACCGCACCCGGCTTGCCCAGAAGCTCGGTCAGGTGGGCGTCCACGTGACGTCGGTAGGCGAGCACCTCTTCCAGCCCTGGACGGGTCAGGAGTCCCCGCCGCGGACGCGGATGCTGCTCGCCGACGCTGTTGTAGTAGGAGTTGAAGAGGATGCGGTAGGCGGGGTGGAAGGCGCTGTAACCGGAGAATGCAGGTTCGAGCACGAAGGTTTCGAAGAACCAGGTCGTGTGCGCCAGATGCCATTTGGCCGGGCTCGCATCGGGCATCGATTGTGCCGCGGCGTCTTCCGGCGAGAGCGGGGCGCACAGCCGCTCGGTGGCGTCGCGGACGTGCTCGTAGAGTTCGGTGAGGCCCTGGCGCTCCGGCGCGCGGCGGCCTGCGGGATTCGTTTGCGAGATCATGGTGCGATTCTCCAGGCTCGATTCGGATGCAGCATAGCCACTCTCCCGAGCGGCGCCGGAAGCCACCTCTCCCGGCGCGAACGGCCCTCGCTTGCAGCGCCTTGAGCCCGTGTGCTAACGGCCACGGCATGGGGAGTGCGCTCTAGTCGAGCGGCTCATGTTCTCGACACTGCTCTCGGCCACGACGGTGGACCTGGTCGTGTTCGCGGTGCTGGCCGTGACGACGCTCGCGGTCGTGGCGCGCTTCCGGGATTGCTTGCTGCTCTTCACGCTCGACCCCGAGCTGGCGGCCGCGGTCGGCATGCGACGCGCGCTCACCGCGGTCTGGCTCGGCGTCGTAAGGGGCCTCTCCCTGCGCGTCTCCGGCCAGGTCTACATTTTTGGTTGCGCTCCCTAGCCCGTGCTCGGGCCGCTCGATCTCGTCGTCGTCAGCGTCTACGGCCTTGGGATCGTGGCGCTCGGTGTCGCCACCGGCCGGGGCCATGGCGCCGCGAACGAGCTCCTGCTCGGCGGCCGGCGCCTCCCGGCCTGGGCGGTGCTGTTCTCGATGGTGGCGACGGAGCTCTCGGCCGCCACCTTCGTAGGCGTCCCCCACGCCGCCTACACCGGGGACTGGTCGTACCTCCAGCTCGCGTTCGGGGCGCTGCTCGCCAAGATCGGGCTGGCGGCGCGGGTGATCCCCCTCTACCACCGGCTCGGCATCGTCACGGTCTACGGGTTCCTGGACCGGCGCTTCGGCGTCCAGGTGCGCCGCCTCGCGGCGCTCTGCTTCCTCGGTGGACGTCTGCTCGCCTCCGGCGCGCGGCTGTTCATCGCCGCCTTCGCCTTTGCCGTGGTGACCGGTCTGCCCATCGAGACCGTGATCCTGGCCAGCGGCCTCGGCGCCGGGCTCTACACGCTGGTCGGCGGGATCCGGGCGGTGGTCTGGACCGACGTGGTCCAGGGCGTCGTCTTCCTGGCCGGAGCCGGGGCGGCAGCCGGCGTGCTCGCCGATCGCGTCGGGCTCGGCGAGATCGCAGCCTGGGCGCTGGCCGAAGAGCGGATGCGCGTGTTCCACTTCGCGCCGGGCTTCGCGCTGGCCGACGCGCGGCCCTTCGGCGTCGCTCTCTTCGGCGGCTTCTTTCTGACGCTTGCCACCCACGCCACCGACCACGACATGGTGCAGCGCCTCCTCACCACGAAGGACGGCCGCTCGGCGGGTCGCGCGCTGCTCGGATCCGCGCTCCTGAACTTCCCCCTGACCGCGCTCTTCCTGTTCCTCGGCACGGGGCTCGCGTTCTTCTACCTGACGCCGCCCGGCTACGACGTCTCGGACGCCCGCCGGATCCTGCCACTCTTCGCAGTCCACGAGCTGCCCGACGGCGTGCGCGGGCTGCTCTTCGCCGGCTTGTTCGCAGCGGCCATGTCGAGCCTCGACTCCGCGATCTGCGCGATGGCCGCGACCTGGAGCATAGACGTGCGGCCCCGCGCCCCCGACGAGCGCGCACTGCGCCGGCGTACCCGCGCGGCGTCCCTGGCCTTCGCGGTGGCGCTGGTGGCCGCTGCCTGGATCCTGGCGGCCTACCAAGGAGCGCTCCAGGACGCAGCCGAGCGCGATGGCGCCACCGTGCCGAGCCTGGTCGAGTTTGCGCTCTCGGCCATGACCGTCGTCTACGGCGGTCTGCTCGGCCTCTTCGCCGTCGCACTGCTCGCGCCCGGCCGAGGCAGTCGGACGAGTGCGACCGCCGGGCTCGCGGTGGGAGCGGCGCTCGGGCTCGCGCTCTTCCTGCACCCGGTGCTGCTGGGCGAGACCTGGGTCGCGTGGCCCTGGTGGATCCCGCTCTCGGCGACCGCGAGCGCCGCAGTGGTGGTGGTCGGCCACACCACGCCGCGCGCGCCGACTCGCTGAGCCGCTTGCTGTACGCGCATGCCTTTGCCACAGTCCGGCGTCGCGTTCGGAGGAGTCCCGCATGCCGGCCGTCGCACGCTACCGCCTGATCGTCGCGGGAGTCGATTTCTCCGAGCCGTCGCGGCAGGCGATGATGCGCGCGCTCGATCTCGGCAAGCGGCTCCGCTGCCCGGTTGACGTGATCCACGTGGCCCAGGAGATCCGGCCCGCGGTGCCCTTCTCGCGTCTCAACCGGGCCATCGCGGCCGAGCTGCAGGAGGACGAACTCGAGGCGTGCGAAAAGCAGCTCGAGCGCTTCGTGCCGAAGAAGGCCGGGGTCCGGGTCCGGCGTCGCGTGCTGATGGGCCTGCCGAACGTCGAGCTGCTGGCCTATGCGACACGCGCCCGTGCGGACCTGATCGTGCTCGCCAATCACGGCCGCACGATCGGCGAGCGGCTGCTGCTCGGATCGGTGGCCGACCGCGTGCTGCGCAAGGCGCGCGTGCCGGTGCTGCTGGTTCCGGGCGCGGCAAAGCACCCGAGACGCAAGTCGTCCGCGGCCCGCCGCCGCTGAGTCAGGAGCGCTCGGGCGGAGTACGGCCCACCGGCGGCGGCTCGGGCGGAGTCGGCGGGGGCGCCCCCTGCGGCGCCAAGCGGGGCTCGCCCCGCGCGACGCGCGCCAGCCAGCCGGCCACGCGCTTGAGCCCCCTCCAGATCTTGGGCAGCAGCCAGATCGCCAGCGCGAAGAACACGACCAGCAGCACCAGGAACGCCCAGGGATGGTTCAGGGCGGTCCACAGCCCGCCGAACACCATCACGTCCTCGGTGAGCGAGGCCGTCCAGTTCGTCACCGGCTCGGGCGAGGTGTTGATGAGCGCTCGCGTGCCGGCCTTGGTGGCGTGGGCGCCGGCGGCCAGCGTGCCCCCGAGCAGCGCCGCGGCCAGCTCGACCGCCGGCGCCACGTCCCCCACCGCCTGGGAGGCGAGCACCGCGCCGGCCGGAATGCGGATGAAGGTGTGGATGACATCCCAGCCGGTATCGACGCCGGGCGTCTTGTCCGCGAAGAACTCGACGCAGTACATCAGGCCGGCAGCGCCGATCACCAGCGGATCGCTGACGATGGCCATTTCCGGCGGCAGCGCGATATGCCCGAGCGAATTGAGCAGGCCCAGCATGAAGACGGCCGCATAGAGGTTGATGCCGCTCGCCCAGCCGACGCCCATCGTCAGGGCGATGGTCTCGATCACACCCATGGAGGCGCACCTCCTCCCTTCGCAGACGCGGGTTGGACGGCGAACGGCTCGATTCTATTCGGTCTTCGGGCCGCCCGCGGAGGCCGGTGACCGGCGTCACGTCGGGGGCGCGGCGGACGCGCGATGCTGTGAGGATCGGCGTGACGGCGCGCCCGCGTGCGTCGCGCCCCGAAGGAGACCCGCCGTGCGCACTTTCTTCGACCCGTTCCGCTTCGCGACGCTGTTGCTCTCGACCGCGCTCGTCGCCACCGGCGCCCCGGCCTCGGAGGTCGAGAGCGGCGAGACCGACGTCGTCGCGCGCTCCGCCGTCACGACCGCGGTGGTCGATCGCGAGCCCACCAACCGGGTGGACGCCCTCGGGACGGACCACGACCAGGTGTTCTACTTCACCGAGATTCGCGACCAGACCGGCCGCACGCTCACCCATCGCTGGACCTTCCAAGACCAGGTGGTGGCCGAGGTCCCGTTCGCGATCGGCGGTCCGCGATGGCGGGTTCACTCCAGCAAGAAGCTCCTCCCCGACTGGACCGGCCCCTGGACCGTCTCGGTGGTGGACGAGACCGGCGCCATCCTGAAGCAGGACCACTTCACCTACGGTGAGTCGAGCCCCCCGCCCGCGCCCGACACGGCGGCCGCCAAGCCTCCGGACACTCTTGCACCACCCGCCGCCCCAGCCGCGCCGACCGAGTCCCCCTCCGCACCACCGACCCCCTAGACAGTACGGAGTGCGCAGGCGACGCGGCCCGACGGGGCGAGGGGCCGCCGACGACTAGGCCGTCGCCCCCGAGCCCCGA
>JBFGIM010000153.1:0-5586 GCA_041577695.1 Myxococcota bacterium
GATCGTGGGAGCGGGCCACCAGCTGTGCCACGTCGGCGAGCAGTGTGACGCGATCAGAAATGGCGTGATCTCCGGCTCGGGCTCTCTGGGAGAACTGTACCGGAGCTGGGCGGCGGACCCGAATCGGCGGGGCGATGGCGCGCGGAGGCGCGCCGTCTCAGTGGCGCGGAGCGTCGTCGGAGCTGAGGCTCGGCTGGAAGACCGACGTGCCGGGCGGGAACACGTAGTCCTTGTCCTCGAAACGCATGCCGAGCGCCAGCAGGATCTTGCGCTTGGTGTCCATGCGGCAGTTCATGCCCTTCTCGACGCTGTGGATCGTGCGCAGCGCCACCTTCGCCTTACGGGCGAGCTGGGCCTGGGTCATCAGACGGTTCTCGCGGAGCTCGCGCACGCGATTGCGCTGGGCCCGGGCAGTTCCTTGGCTCTCCATCCGCACACTCCCCTCTGCCTGACCCGGGCATCTGGGTGCCGGGCGACTTCCTTGGGTCGTTTCGTCCGACCCATGGATTTCTTGAGGGGGAATCAGAGCTTGTGCGAAATTCCCACAGGGGATCAGGGGATTCCCCCCCGCGGCGAATCTCGCTGCTGCGCCGACGAGATGGGCCGTGATCCGCACGCGCGAGGGGGTCAAGTAGCCTTCGCGAGCCGGCAACTCCGGCCGTCGCCAGCCATGGGTTCTGCTAGCCTGCGGCTCTCCCGCCCCGCCCAACGTGTCCGAAACCGAGTCGAGGGAGGCCGCGGCCGTGCGATCCCGGTTGGTCCGGATCAGCTCCCGGATCCTCGCGCTCCTGTTGGGCCTGGCCCTCGGCTTCGGGGCGATCACGGAGATCGCTCCCCAGCGGCTGCGCGAAGTGGCCGAGCTGTCCCTGGAGCAGCACTTCGGCCCGGTCGACGTGGCCTCGGCCCGGGCGACCCTCGCCTGGGGCCCCGCCTTCGAGCTGACGGGCGTACGGACGGACGGACGCCCCGGCGCGCCCGGGCTGGAGGCACGATCGGTCACCGTCACCCTCGGTCTGCGGGCCCTCCTGCGCGGCCGGGTCGAGCTGCGGCGGCTGGCGGTGGAGGGCCTGGAGCTTCGCGTCGCCCGCGACGCCGACGGGGTCTGGTCTCCGGCCATCCTGCGGACCCTGACCGAGCCCTCGGAGCGCTCGGATGGCAGTGGCTCGCTGCCGCGAATCGTGGTCGATGGGGCCCGGGTCTTGCTTTCCGACGCTCGCTACCCGGGGACCCTGCGCGTCGAGGGCTTGCACCTGCTCGTGGCCGAATCGCGACTCGGGGGCGGGTTGCGCGTCAGCTCCCGCGGCGGCGTGTACTCGGACGAGGGGATCGGCCGTGGCCGCTTCGACCTCGAGGCCCACCTCGAAGCGGACCAGCGGCGGAAGGTCGAGCTGGCGCTCACCCACCTCGACCTCGCCACCGTGCTGCGCTGGCTCGGTGCCGACGCCCACGTGGAAGGTCGCGCCAGTGGCTACCTCACCTGGCAGCAGGAAGGAGCGCCGCCCGCCTTCGACGCGGAGTTCTTGCTCCTCGACCCGAGGTGGTCGGGAGAGGGCGACCCGATCGCGCTGGCCGACCCCGCGTCGCCGAGCCTGCGCCTGGCCGGCGCTGGCCGGATCGATGCGAAGCACGTGGAGATCACCGCGCTGGACGCGAGCAGCGGCGCATTCCGCTTGCAGGGATCGGGAGAAGCGGCGCGACCGTTGGGCCGGCTCGGCGTCCTGTCCTTCGATCTGCGTGCGGGCCCGATTCCGATTCGCGCGGCGCTGGATGCGGCGGGCATCGGCGACGGCGTCGTACAAGGCGGCGAGCTCGCCGACCTTCGCGTGCGCCAGTCGGGCACCTCGATCGCAGAATGGGCCGCTCTGTTCGATGCGCCGCTGGACGCGTGGCCCGACCGGCTGGCCGTGGCGTCGTCGCTCGCGAACGTTTCGCTGCGCATCGGCGAGCAGCAGACGATCCGCGTGCCGCGCGCCGAAGTCGAGCTCGACGGCGGCCGGGCCCGCCTGGTGTGCGAGGGCGCGAGCCTGGAAGGCGAACCGCTGCCGCAGCTCGACGTGGATCTCGGCAACCCCACCGGGTGGCTCCAGGCGTTGAAGAGCAAGCCGCCCCGATCCGTCGCCCCCCAACCCGGATGGTTCGCGCTGCGCGACTGGATCGACGCCCAGCGCAAACCCGGTCAGCCTTCCAAGTGGGAGCTGATCGACATCGATGCGGACTGGCTCCACCACCCGGCGTTGCTGCGACCCATCGAGGCGGCGCACTTCACCGTGACACCCGCCGGCGAGGGCGTCTTCCTCTTCACGATGGAGCGGGGCCGCTTTGGCGGCGTGCCGGTCGAGGGCGCGGGCTTGATGGGAAGGGAGCGGATCGACCTCCAGTTCCGCGCAGAGACGATGCCGGCGGGTGCGCCGCGGCCGGATCCGCGCACCGCCGATCCGGGTGTCTGGTTCCGCGCGCGCTTCGCCGCGCAGATCCGCGCGCTCGGCAAGGTAAAGGCCGAGCGTGTCTCGGGGCGGTTGCGCGCCGGCGGACAGCATGTCGACGTGACCGGCGCCGAGGTCTGGCTGTTGCCCCGCGGCCAGATCACCGGCCAGCTGAACGTGGACTTCACCCGCCGCGAGTTCGTGCCCTACCGCGCACGCTTCCAGTTGGTGGACGGGTCGGTGCCGGACCTGATGCGCGACTTGGAGCTGTCGGACGGCGAGGATGTGACGGGGGACGTCGTACTCGCCGCAGATCTCAAGGGACAGGCCCAGGCCCACCAACCGCTGCTGGCGGAGCTGCGCGGCCCCACCTCTCTGCACGCGCGCAACGGAGAGATCCGCCAGCGAATGCCGATGATCATGGCCATTGCGGCGGTGAGCGACACGTTCAATCCTTTCCAGTCGCGCGAGACGCTCGAGTACGGCGGCATCGACGCCGAGCTGACCTTCGACGGCGGGGTGTTGCGCAGTGACTCCGCTGCGCTCGAGGGGCCCGCGCTGCGCATGGTGGCCACGGGTTCGATCCATCTGCTCGAGAAACCTCTACAGGTGGAGGCGGTGGTGGGGCTCTTCTTCTTCCGCACCCTCGACCGCGTGCTCAGCGCGCTGCCGCTACTGAACACGTTCCTGCTCGGCTCCGACGAGAACCTCGTCGGCGCCTACTTCGCGATCCAGGGCCCGTGGGGAGATCCCGAGGCCAAGCTGATTCCCACCAAGTCGCTCGCGACGGGCCCGGCCAGCTTCGTGCTGGAGGGTGTGCCCAACTTCGTGAAGTCGGGGCTGGGCCAGCTCGCTCGTCTGTTCTCGCCGCGCGCGAGCCCCAGCGAGGGCGCCCAGAACGGGAACCCGGCGGTGGACGAGCCCATCGTGCCGACGCCCCGCTTGCTGGATGATGCAGCGGGAGCCCTGCCTTGAAGCCGCGCCGGGCGCGGACCAAGCAACTCACGCGCGCCGCCGCAGCGCGCGCGGTGCGCCGCGCGCAGCGCCGCGGCGAGCGCGTGGTCTTCACCAACGGCTGCTTCGACCTGCTCCACGTCGGCCACCTGCGCAGCCTGGAACAGGCGCGGTCGCTGGGCGATCGGCTGGTGGTGGCGGTGAACGGCGACGCGAGCGTGCGGCGCCTCAAGGGATCCGGCCGGCCGCTGGTGCCGGCCCGTCAGCGCGCCGAGCTGCTGGCTGGGCTCGAGTGCGTGGATTGGGTGATCGTCTTCGGCGACTCGACACCGCTGGCCGCGATCCGCGCGCTGCGCCCCGACGTGCTCGCCAAGGGCGGGGACTGGAAGCTCGACCAGATCGTCGGACGCCAGGAGGTCGAATCCTGGGGCGGGCGGGTGGCGCGGCTGCGCGAGGTTCCCGGGGTCCGGACGACGACCCTGCTCGAGCGCGCCCGCGGGAAACGAAGACCCCGCGCCGGACGTCGAACCTGAGGGGAGTGGCGGAGCCGTGCCGAGCGAGAGCGACACGACGCTGAAGCGGCTGCTCGACCAGGTGCACCGGGTCGTGGTCGGCCAGAACGACCTGCTCGAGGGCCTGCTGGTCGGATTGCTGGCTGGCGGACACGTCCTGGTCGAGGGCGTGCCGGGCCTCGCCAAGACGACGGCGGTTCGCACCCTGGCCGAGGCGCTGGGGCTCGGCTTCCGCCGCATCCAGTTCACCCCGGACCTGCTGCCGGGCGACCTGCTCGGAACCTCGATCTACCTGCCCGACGAGCGCCGCTTCCAGGTGCGCCGGGGTCCGATCTTCGCGCCGGTGCTGCTGGCCGACGAGATCAATCGCGCGCCGGCCAAGGTGCAGTCCGCCCTGCTCGAGGCCATGGAAGAACGTCAGGTGAGCGTGGGCGAGGAGAGTCTGGCGCTTCCGGAGCCGTTCTTCGTCATGGCGACCCAGAACCCGATCGAGCACGAGGGCACCTATCCGCTTCCCGAGGCGCAGATCGATCGCTTCCTGTTGAAGCTGATCGCCACCTATCCCAGCGACGACGAGGAGCGCGAGATCGTGGCCCGCGACAGCCGCGACAGCGGCCCGGTGGAAGCCGTCTGTGACGCCGAGGGCGTGGCGGCGTTGAAGAGCGCGGCGGCCCGGGTGCACGTGGCCGAAGCCTTGGCGGACTACGCCGTGCGACTGGTGCGCGCCACCCGCGATCCGGGGTCCGTATCGGCGCGCCTGTCCGCGCCCTTCGACCGGGCCGCGGCTGGACTGGTGGCGGTGGGCGCTTCGCCGCGCGCGTCGATCTTCCTGGTGCGCGCCGCCCGCGCCCGCGCGCTGATCGAGGGACGCGACTACGCCACGCCCCACGACGTCAAGCGAGTGGCGCCCGACGTGCTGCGCCACCGCGTGCTGCCCACCTACGAGGCCGAGGCCGACGGCATTCCGGCCGACGCGCTGGTCTCAGCCGTCCTCGCCGCCGTCGAGGCACCGTGAGCCCGGCGCCCGGCGCGCCCGCTCCGGATGCGTCCGCACGGCTGGGAGCGGCGTTCGACGTCGGCGAGATCACCCGCGCGGCGCGGGTGCTCTGGGTGCGCAGCCGCCGCGAGGCCACCAGTCTGCTGGTGGGAGGCTACGCCAGCGCCTTCCGCGGCGGCGGCGTCGAGTTCGAGGAATCGAGACCCTACGCTCCCGGGGACGACGTCCGCTTCATCGACTGGAATGCCACGGCGCGCACCGGCGAGCCGTGGGTGAAGCGCTTCCGCGAGGAGCGCTCGCAGACGGTATTGCTGGCGATCGACGCCTCGGCCTCGATGGGCTTCGGCAGCCGCGGGCGCTCCAAGCTCGAGACCGCCGCTGCCGCTGCCGCGTTGCTGGCGGCGGCCGCCGGTCGTGTGGGCGACGCACTGGGGCTGGTGGTGTTCAGCGACCGCATCGAGGCGGAGGTCCGGCCGGGCCGCGGTGACGCCCACACCTGGCGCGTGGTGCGTACCGCGGCGGAGACGCGCAGTCGCGGTCGCACCGACCTCGCTCTCGCCGTCGAGTGGCTGCGGCGTCAGGCGCCCCACCGCTCGGTCGTCGTGCTGTTGTCGGACTTCCGCGAGACCGGCGACACGCGACTGGCCGCGCTCGGCGCCGGTCACGACCTGGTGGCCGGTGTGGTGGAGATCGGAAGAGC
>JBFGIM010000154.1:0-5458 GCA_041577695.1 Myxococcota bacterium
CGTCCTCGCAGTCGGACGGCAGCTCGAGGGCCGGGTCGAAGACCTCGTGGACGGCCGTGACGGAGAAGCCCTCGATCGGCCCGCCGCCGGGCACGTGTACCTGCCCAGCGGCCAGGGCGGCGCCGATGCCGTGGCGCGGCGTGGGCATGGGCGTGAGCGACGTCCAGGTGTCCGCGAGGGGGTCGTAGGACTCGGTCTCGTCGAAGACGCCGTCCGGATCGCCCTCGTTGCCCTCGCCGCCGAGGACGAGCAGGTAGCGCCCGAAGACCGTCGCGGCGAGACCTCCGCGCGCCGTCGGCATGGACTTCCGCGCGCTCCAGGCGCCGGCCACCGGATCGAAGGCTTCGAGCGCGGCGGTGATGCCGCCGGTACCGGATCCGCTGCGGCCGCCCACGGCGAAGAACAGGCCCTCCGACGCCCCGGCGGCCAGGTGATTGCGCGGCGTCGGCATGCTCGGCAGCGTCGTCCACGAATCGGCCTGCGGGTCGTAGACGGCGAAGTCGTTCTCGCGCGCTGCGGGCGAGCCGCCGGCGGCGTAGATCTTCCCGTCGAGGACGGCGGCTGCGAGGCCGGCGCGCGCCGTGGGCATCGAGGCTCGCTGGGTCCACTGAGCCGTGCCGGGATCGAACGCGTAGACGGTGTCGAGCGGGGTCGCGAAGAAGTCCGGCCAGCCGCCGATCACGTAGAGGAGGCCTCCCACCGAGACCGCCGCCGCGTGGTGGACGGGCGTGGGCAGCGCCGGTCCGAAGCTCCACTGATCGAGGGCCGGGTCGTAGACCTCCACCGTGTCGGCGATGCTGAGGTTGCCCCGGAATCCCCCGATCACGTAGACGAGGCCGCCCAGCTCGGCGACGGCCACCTCCTGACGCGCCTCCTGGAGCGGCGCTGCGACGGACCAGGACTGGGCGCCGGCGCCCAGTGGCGCAAGCAACACCGCCGTCACCAGCACCGCGAGCCGAGGGGTCTCCACTCCGAGAGTCTACCCCGATGTTGGGCAGACTGAATCTGGCACATGCCTCGGCCTCAGGGCCCCCCTGCCCTTCGTCGGCCAGGTGGAGCAGGAGCTCGCAACCTTCCAGACGGTGAGCCGTCGCAAGCTCTCCGAACTCGAGGCGACGACGCTGCGCAATCGGCTGCTCGAGACCATGCGGGTGATCTGGGTCGATGTAGGTCTGAACCACCCGAGCTTCAAGCAGCTGGCACTGGAGCTCTCCGAGAAGGGCGCTGCCGAGCTGGGCATCACGACGCCGTGAGGGGCTCGATCTGGCCAGCCGCGAGGCCGCGATGGTAGGCTCTGCGCGGCTCGCGAGAAGGAGAGCGCCATGGCCCTGTTCGGTGACAAGTGCACGCGTTGCGGTCGGCGGACCCGCAACGCCTATCAGGATGCGCCCACTTGCGAGACGTGCGTGACCGAGATCGAGACCCGGCTCGCGGCCGCTTCGGAGGAGACGCGGCTCTGCCCCCTGGACAAGGCGGCCATGGTGAAGGAGGTCGTCGGGGGAAGCGTCGTGATCGACCGCTGCTCGACCTGCAAGGGCGTCTGGCTCGACCGCGGCGAGCTCGACCAGATCAGCCGCAGCATCGAGCTCGGCGCAGCCAGCGCGGTGATCCGCGGGATGACGACCTACCCGATGTAGCCGCTCGCGCGCTGACGGCGCGAGAGCTTCAAAAAGGAACGGCCTTCGTGGCGTAGCGTCGACGAAGCCCCCGGCCTTCCTCTACCCTGTTCCGCCGATGACCTCGCTCTTCGACGTCGACAGCCTCCTCGCCGACGCCCGCCAGGCCACCGGTCTCTCGGACTTCGGTGCCGACGACTTCCGCGAGGGGCTCGGCGTGTTGGCCGAGACCTTCGAGAAGAACCCCTTCAACGAGCGGGGCCGCAAGCGGGCCCGCGCGCGCTTCGTCCAGCTGCTCTCCACGCGCCTTCGGGTGCAGGAGGCCTTCCGGCGCCATCCGGAGATCCTCGAGCGGCCGATCGTGCGGCCCATGTTCCTGACGGGCCTGCCGCGCTCGGGCACCTCGGCGCTGTTCAACCTGCTGGCCGCCGATCCTGCAGCGCGGCCCCTGCTGTTGTGGGAGAGCCAGTTCCCGGATCCGAACTGGGATCTCGAGCCGGGCGAGGTCGATCCGCGCTACCGGGCCGTGAAGGCGTTCACGGACAACCTGCGCGAGCAGAATCCCGAGTTCACCAAGATGCACTTTGCCAGTGCCGACACGCCGGAAGAGTGCGTGCTCCTGCACCAGATCGGCTTCGATGGCGGCCAGACCGGCTTCGAGCTGATGTTCGAGCCCTACGCCTCCTGGATCCAGCAGCACGACCTGCGGCCGCTGTATCGCTACTACGCCGACCTGCTGCGACTGCTCGACTGGCAGCGGCCCGGGGAGCGCTGGCTGCTGAAGACGCCCTCGCACCTGTGGGCCCTCGATGCGATGGTCGAGGTCTTCCCCGATTGCTGCATCGTCTGGAACCACCGCGACCCGGCGGCGTGCATCCCGTCGATCTCGAGCATGATCCACATGATCCTCTCGCCCCAGATGGAGATGCCGGCCGAGGCATTCGGGCCGCGCGTGCTCGAGCACTACGCCGCCTCGATGGACCGCGGGCTCGCCCTGCGCGACGCGATCGACGCCGCGCGCTTCGTGGACGTGGACTACGACCTGCTGGTGGCCGACAATCTCGCGGCCGTGCGCCGGGTCTACGAGGGCTTCGGGTTGCCGCTCGGGGACGAGGCGCTCGCGGCCATGCGGGCGCACGTAGCGAGCCACCCCAAGGGCAAGCACGGCGAGCACAGCTACGACCTGGCGGGCTTCGGGCTGACCCGCGAGGGCGTGCGCGGGCGGTTCGCACCCTATGTAAAGCGCTTCGGCGTCTAGGCCGGGAGGAAACGATGGCGAAGCCGCAGGATGCGCTGCACAAGGTCGAGACCGCCGAGGCGTGGACCGAGTTCTGCGAGCTGCTCAAGAAGGCCGGCGACGTGCTGCTGCGCGGCGAGCTCGACCCCACCCTCTTCGATCGCGGCGAGGGGCTGCTCTACCTGTCGCGCCTGGCGCGGGCGGGGATGTTGTCGTTCGCCGAGGCGACGGGCACCGAGCACCCGGTGTTCCGCACCATGCCGACCGGGGTTCGCATGGGTCTCGACAACCCGGACAACTTCTACCGCAGTGCCTCGGTGGACCCGGCGCTCACCTACCGCATCCGCGGCCAGCGCGGCAGCATCCACTACCTGAGCTTCGCCGCGCAGAACCAGAACTTCGCGGCGCGCGAGCGCATCAGCGGCGGCGCCGGGCACCTCGAAGACTCCGAGCTCGCGCTCGGCCCGGACGGCCGCTTCGAGATCATCGCCAGCCAGAAGGAGCAGCCGGGCAACTGGCTGCGCATGAACCCCGACACCAAGCAGATCCTGGTGCGCCAGACCTTCCTCGACCGGAGCGCGGAGCAGCCGGTGGAGCTCGAGATCGAGTGCCTCGACCACGACAGCCCGCGCCCGCCGCTCGATCCCGCCCAGGTTCCCGGCCGCCTGCTGGGCAGCGCGCTCTACGCGATCGGCTGCGCCCAGTGGTTCTACGACTGGGTGATCGGGTTCCGCGAGCAGGCGCCGAGCAACGAGTTCCACCTGCCGCCCATGGAGAAGCACATCCAGATGGGCGGCGACCCCAACATCCGCATGTGGCTCGGCTTCTGGGAGCTGGCCCCCGACGAGGCGTTGGTGATCGAGATGACGCCGCCGCGCTGCCACTACTGGAACATCCAGCTCGGCAACATCTGGGCCGAGTCGCTCGACTACGAGTTCCACCAGACCCACCTGAACAGCGGCCGCGCCCAGCTCGGGGCCGACGGCTCGGTCCGCATGGTCGTCGCCCACCAGGACCCGGGCCAGCCCAACTGGCTCGACACGACCGGCCACCACCACGGCATCATGGGCGTGCGCTGGGTGCGCGCGGACGAGCACCCCAAGCCCATGACGCGGGTGGTCAAGATCTCGGACCTGGGCTGAGCGAAGCTCTGCGCGCGGTGATCAGCCTCCGTACGCCTCGTCGACCTTCGTGCGCACCAGCGCTTCGAGCTCGCTCAGCCCGAAGCGCTGCAGGGGCTCACCGTTGACGATGAAGGTCGGTGTCTTGCGGACGCCCAGCACGGTGGCGTCGGCGACATCCTGGCGCAGGATCGCCTCGATCTCCGCACTCTTCATGTCCCGCTCCAGCTGCGCCAGGTCGAGCCCGATCGAGGGGAAGTACGTCCACATGATGTCGGGACGGGGATGGTGGTGGTCGGCCCACTCCCGCTGCTTGTCGTAGAGCAGCTGCAACGTCTCCCAGTACCGGCCCTGTCGCCGCGCGGCCTCGAGCGCCTTGACCATCGTGTCGGCGCCCTGATGGAAGGGCGCGTAGCGCAGCACCAGCCGCACCTTCCCCGCGTGCGACTCCACGATCTTCTTCACCGGCTCGGAAAAGGACCGGCAGGTCTCGCAGCCGGGATCGAAGAACTCCACGAGCACCACCCGTGCGTCGTCGGGGCCCAGGCTCTGCGAATGGTCGCGTACCAGCGGCGGGGCGTTGTGGCGGGCGGTGAGCGCCGCGACGTTCGCCGCCTGCTGGCGTTGGTAGAGAAACACGGCGAGCGCGAATGCAGCGCAGAGGCCCACCACACCCAGGATGGCAACGGTTCGTCGGGTCACTCGGAGTGGCTCCTGTGCACGAGGATGAGCAGCACCACCGCGGATGCGAAGGCCATCAGCGACAGCATGGGGATCGAGAGGAAGCCCAGCACCTGGAGCTGCGCATCGGCGCAGGATACGCCCTGGCGGCACGGCGCGGCAGCCTCCGGAATGACTCCCAGCTGGAGCAGCAGATGGTACAGCGCCACGGCGCCGCCCACCGATGCGAGCGGAAGCGCGTAGCGCACCACGCGACGGTCGAAGGGAAAGAGGCCGGCACCCACCACGAAGGGGAGCGGGAACATGAACACCCGCTGGTACCAGCACAGCGAGCACGGCGGCAGCTCCATCACCTCGCTGAAGAACAGGCTCCCGAGCGTCGCCGCGGCGACGACGAGCCAGCAGATGAAGAGAAGCGCCCACGCCCTCTGGTCGCGTTCCATGGCCTAGAGGACTAACACCTCTGGACGCGCGCGCCATGCGGCAGGCCACATCGCGCCGAACCGGCGTGGGCGTCCCGTCAGTCGGTGCCGCGGTAGATCGCCCCCGAATCGCAGCTGGCCGCTGCATTCAGCTGCTCTGCCGACTTGGCGGCGTCGTCGTTGGTGTACCACCAGTCGAAGGCCGCAGCGTGGGACTGGAGCGTGGACGAGCCGCCTTCCGAGCGCCTCCCGGATCACGATGCCGAAGGCGACGAAACCGAGCGGCACGCTGACCTCATCCTCTATAGAATAGCGTTACTGCTCGGGAGAAAGGTTCCGTGGCTGCCCCCTCGACGCCGTCACACCAACGCGAGAATCGCC
>JBFGIM010000155.1:0-5431 GCA_041577695.1 Myxococcota bacterium
GCCGCGCCCGAGCCGGTACCGCCGCCGGCGCCCCCGCCCGCAGCGCGGCTGCGCCTCGTCGACCGCCTGGCGCGCACCCGCGAGGCCCTCGTCGGTCGCGTCGGCGGCATGCTTGCGGGACGCGTGGTGGACGACGTCGTCCTCGGGGAGCTGGAGACCCTGCTCTTCGGTGCCGACCTGGGCGTCTCGACGGCCGATAGCCTGCTGGAGACGGTACGCTCGGGGGCGCGCGGAGGCGACGCCGCCGCGGTTCGGAACGTCTTGCGCGCCGCGATCCTCGAGAAGCTCAGGCGCGTCGAGCCCGAGCAAGCGGGGATTCGCTGCGACGCGTCGCCCCACGTCATCCTGGTGCTGGGCGTCAACGGCTCGGGCAAGACAACTACGATCGGGAAGCTGGCGGCGCGCTACCAGGCGGCCGGAAAGCGCGTGGTGCTGGGCGCCGGCGACACCTTTCGCGCAGCCGCCATCGAGCAGCTCGAGGTCTGGGCCGGACGCGTCGGGTGCGAGCTGGTCAAGGGGCAGCCCGGCGGCGACCCGGCCGCGGTCGCCTTCGATACGCTGAAGGCAGCTCAATCGCGTGAATGCGACGTGGCGATCATCGACACCGCGGGACGGCTCCAGACGCGCGCGCCGCTGATCGAGGAGATGCGCAAGATCGTACGCGTCATCGGGAAGGGCGCGGCGGACGCGCCCCACGAGACCCTGCTGGTGCTGGATGCCAACACCGGACAGAACGCGATCTCGCAGGCCCGGATCTTCACTGAAGCGGCCGGCGTGACGGGCCTGGTGCTCAGCAAGATGGACGGTACTGCCAAGGGGGGCGTCCTGATCGGTCTGGCCGACGAGTTCGGCATTCCCGTTCGCTTCGTCGGTGTCGGCGAGGGTCTGGACGACCTGCGCGACTTCGACGCCGAGGAGTTCGTCGAGGCGCTCTTCGCCGAAGGAGAGGGCGAGGCATGAGCCGGTACATCCTGGCGTTGGATCAGGGCACCACGTCCTCGCGAGCGCTGCTCTTCGAGCGCAGCGGCACGGTGGCGGCGGTGGACCAGCACGAGTTTCCCCAGCATTTCCCCAAACCCGGATGGGTCGAGCACGATCCCGAGGAGATCTGGCAGAGCCAGCTGCGCGCCGCGCGCGGGGCGCTCGCCAAGGCGGGCGCGAGCGGCGCCGACGTGGCGGCCATCGGGATCACCAACCAGCGCGAGACGGCGCTGGTGTGGGAGCGCGCCTCTGGCGATCCGATCTACCCGGCCATCGTGTGGCAATCGCGCCAGACGGCCCCGCTGTGCGAAGAGCTCCGTGCGCGCGGGCTCGGCGACGAGGTGCGCGCGCGCACCGGCCTGGTGATCGACGCCTACTTCTCCGGCACCAAGATCCGCTTCATCCTCGATGCGGTGGAGGGCGCCCAGGCGCGAGCCGAACGGGGAGAGCTCTGCTTCGGCACCGTGGACAGCTGGCTGGTGCACCGCTTGACGCGCGGACGCGTCCACGCCACAGAGCCCTCGAATGCGGCGCGCACGATGATCTACAACATCCACCAGGGCGAATGGGACGACGCGCTGCTCTCCGAGCTGCGCCTGCCCCGCGGGCTGCTCCCCGAGGTGCGCGATTCGAGCGGCGTGTTCGGCATGGCCGACGCGGAATGGTTCGGCGCCGAGATCCCGATCGCGGGCATTGCCGGCGATCAGCAGGCGGCATTGTTCGGGCAAGGCGCCTTCGAGGCCGGCCGGGCCAAGAACACCTACGGCACCGGTTGCTTCCTGCTGCTGAACACCGGCGAGCAGGCCCGCGTGTCGCAGAACGGTCTGCTCACCACGGTGGCCTGGGGGATCGGCGGTCGGCTCTGCTACGCGCTCGAGGGCTCGATCTTCGTGGCGGGCGCGGCGGTGCAGTGGCTGCGCGACGGCCTGGGCCTGGTGGCGGATGCCGCCGAGACCGAGGCGGCCGCCCGCGCGGTGGAGGACACCGGCGGTGTCTATCTGGTACCCGCCTTCGTGGGGCTCGGGGCGCCCTACTGGGACGAGCGCGCCCGCGGCGTGCTGGTCGGGCTGACCCGCGGCACCGGCCGGGAGCACGTGATTCGCGCTGCGCTCGAGTCGATCGCCTACCAGACCCGCGACGTGGTCGAGTGCCTGGCCGCCGATGCCGGCAGGCCCCTCGATGTGCTGCGCGTCGACGGCGGCGCCTGCCGCAACGATTTCCTGATGCAGTTCCAGGCCGACGTGCTCGGAATACCGGTGCAGCGGCCGGCCCTGCTCGAGGTGACGGCATTCGGCGCGGCGGCCCTGGCCGGGCTCGCCGTCGGCTTCTGGCGCGACCGCGCCGAGCTCGAGAGCCTGACCGCCGAAGGGGGAACCCGCTTCGAGCCGATGCTGCGTGCCAGCGAACGCGATCGCCTCTATGCGGGCTGGAAGCGGGCCGTCGAGCGCTCGCGTAACTGGGCCGAGTAGTCCGCAAGTGACGTTGGTCATCGCCCATCGCGGCGCGTCGGCGTATCGGCCGGAGAACACGCTGGCGGCCTATGCGCTGGCCGTCGAGCAGGGCGCCGACATGATCGAGGTGGATCTGCACCGCACCTGGGACGGCGTCGTGGTGGTGACCCACGACGAGGAGCTGGTGGGGTTGGGCGGCACGGGCGAAATCGCCGATACCGACTTCGAAACGCTGCGCCGGCTCGACGCCGGCGGCGGCGAGCCGATCCCGACCCTCGACGAGGTTCTCGACGGGTTCGGCGACCGGATCGCGTTCAACCTCGAGCTGAAACGCGGGACGCGCGGCGATTACGCCGGCCTCGAGCGGGCTGCGCTGGATGCCGTGCGCGAGCGCGGGCTGCTCGCGCGAACGCTCTTCTCGTCCTTCTACGATCCGGTCCTGGCGCGGCTGCGACACGAGGAGCCGGCAGTCCGGCTCGGGCTGCTGATCTCGAAACGCTATCCGCACCGGGCGGTGGAGCGGGCGCGAGCGCTGGGCGCCGAGGCGTTGCACCCGGAGACGCTCCTCGCCGAGCCGCCGCTGGTGGAGGCCGCCCACGCTGCGGCGCTCGCGGTGAACGTCTACACCGTCAATGAGCTCACGGAGATGCAGCGCCTGCTGGCGCTCCAGGTCGAGGGGCTGATCACGAACCACCCCGATCGCCTCAGAGCCCTGCTGGGCTCCCCGGGGGGGCAGTCGGCGCCGCCTGGTGCTGATTCATAACCCCGTTCTGCCTTCTAAAGGCTTGACGCATGCGGCCGGTTTTCCATATCTATTAGGCGTCTACGGGGTTCCGCCTAATGAAATTCGAGAAGTCAGTGCAGCCGGATCCCGGGCTCGACGGGACCGACCTCCGCATCCTCGAGCTGCTGCAACGCAACTGCAAGCAGCCGCTGGCAGAGATCGGCAAACAGGTCGGCCTGACGGCGCCCTCGGTCGTCGAGCGCATCCACAAGCTCGAGGGCGCCGGCGTCATCCTCGACTACGTGGCGCGCGTGGACGCGCGCTCGCTCGGCAAGGACGTCACTGCCTTCATCGGGGTCTCGGTGGGACACCCGCGCGGCTTCGAGGCCCTGGAGAAGGACATCGAGCAGACCGACGACGTGCTCGAGTGCCACCACGTGACCGGCGAGCACACGCTGATGGTGAAGGTGAAGACCGCCAACACGGAGACGCTCGAGCAGCTGATCGATCGCATCCGCTCGTGGGAGGGTGTGACGCGGACCGAGACGATGGTCGTGCTGTCCACCCACACCGAGCGCAGCCGCATCGCCCTCGATAGCGCCGGGGTCGCGGAGCGCCGCGGCCGCCGGACCGGGGGACGCTCCCGGCGCGCTCGCTCCAGCGCGCTGCACGAGTCAGGAGGACGCGAACGATGACGGCACGCCTCCGGCGACCCCGGGCCCAGGGTCTATACGACCCCACCAACGAACACGATGCCTGCGGTGTCGGATTCGTCGCCAACCTCCACGGCGAACGGTCGCACTCGCTGGTGCACCAGGGCATCGTCGCGCTCGAGCGTCTCGAACATCGCGGCGCCTGCGGCTGCGATCCCGAAACCGGGGACGGTGCCGGCATCCTGATCCAGCTCCCCGACAAGTTCCTGCGCCAGGAGGCCACCCGCCTGGACCTCGAGCTGCCCGCGGCGGGAGCCTACGCCTCGGGCATGGTCTTCCTCGACACCGACGCCGAGACCCGCGCCTGGCAGAAGGCGAAGTTCGAGGAGATCGTCACCGCCGAGGGCCAGCAGCTGCTCGGTTGGCGCCAGGTTCCCTGCGATCCGTCCGCCATCGGCTGGGTGGCGCGCGACGCGATGCCCGCGATCCGTCAGGTCTTCATCGGCGCGGCAGCCGGGTTCGACCAGGACGCCTTCGAGCGCAAGCTCTACGTGATCCGCCGCCGGATCGAGACCGCCGTAGCGGAACGCGACGCCTTCTTCTACGTGCCGAGCCTGTCGAGCCGCACCTTCCTCTTCACCGGCATGCTGATGTCCACGCAGATCGAGAGCTTCTATCCCGATCTGCGCGACTCGGCGGTGGAGTCGGCGCTGGCCCTGGTGCACTCGCGCTACAGCACCAACACCTTCCCGACCTGGGACCTGTCGCAGCCGTTCCGCTACATGGCCCACAACGGTGAGATCAACACCCTGAAGGGCAACCGCGCCTACATGCGCGCCCGCGAGGGCACGCTGCGTTCCGACGTCTACGGCGACGACCTGCGCAAGCTCTACCCGATCATGCGCGCGGGGGCGAGCGACTCGGCGCAGTTCGACAACATGCTCGAGTTCCTGTGCCTGACCGGCCGCGAGCTGCCCCAGGCCATCCTGATGATGATTCCCGAGGCCTGGGAAAATCACACCGAGATGGACGAGGACCGGCGCGCCTACTACGAGTACCACTCGTTCCTGCTCGAGCCCTGGGATGGTCCCGCTTCCATCGCCTTCACCGACGGTCGCAAGATCGGCGCCGTGCTGGACCGCAACGGGCTGCGGCCGTCGCGCTACGTGGTCACCAAGGACGGCCTGGTGGTGATGGCCTCCGAGGTGGGCGTGGTGGACGTGCCGCCGGAGAACGTGCTGCTCAAGGGACGCCTGCAGCCGGGTCGCATCTTCTTCGTGGACACGGAGCAGGGTCGCATCGTGGAGGACGAGGAGGTCAAGGGCGAGCTGGTGCGCCGCCGGCCCTATGGCAAGTGGGTGGCCGCGAACCGCGTCACCCTCGACGACGTGGCGCCGGTGGAGGTCGTGCACCGCCCCAATCCCGAGAGCCGCTTCCGTCTGCAACAGGCCTTCGGCTACAGCCTCGAGGACCTGCGCATCGTGCTGCCGCCCATGCTCGCCACCGGGGTCGAGGCCCTCGGCTCCATGGGCGAGGATGCGGCCCTGGCCTGCCTCTCGGACCGCCCGCGGCTGCTCTACCACTACTTCAAGCAGCTGTTCGCCCAGGTCACCAACCCGGCC
>JBFGIM010000156.1:0-5275 GCA_041577695.1 Myxococcota bacterium
GCGGCGCCTCGAGGCGCCGGGGCGCGAGGGCTGGCACTTCGTCGACGTGCGCGAACCCGACGAGTACGCCGAGGGACACGTGCCCGGGGCGCGCAGCTCGCCGCGGGGCTTCCTCGAGGTGCGCGCCGACCTCGAGCACCACAAACGCGACGAATGGCTTGAGGACCGCGACCGCAAGCTGGTGCTCTACTGCGGCGGTGGCAACCGCAGCGCGCTGGCGGCCCGCACCCTGCAGCAGATGGGTTTCCAGCGCGTGCGCTCGATGGCGGAAGGTTGGACCGGCTGGACCGAGCGGAACTACCCGGTCGAGCGCTGACGCTGCGGGCTAGGCCGCCCGCAGCAGCGCGGGCATCGCCGCCGGCACCCGGAACAGCGACGGACCCCGCTCGATGGTGTCGACCTCGAGACCGATCTCGCAGGTGCGACGCGCCATCGCGCCGAGCGCCTCCTGGGCCTCCATGCGCGCCAGGTGCGCGCCGAGGCAGAGGTGCGCGCCGCCGCCGAAGGCGAGGTGCTCGCGGCTGTTCGGCCGCTCCAGATCGAAGCGATCCGGGTCCGGGAAAACCGCCGGATCCCGGTTGGCGCCCCACAGCAGCGCCAGCACCTGGGTGTCGGCGGGAATCGTAAAGCCGCCGAATTCGGCGTCGGCGTGGAGCACGCGGATGGTCAACCCGATCGGGCCGTCGTAGCGCAAGCACTCTTCCACCGCGTTCTCGATCCGTTCCGGCTGGCGGCGCAGCTTTTCGAGCTGGTCCGGGTTTCGGATCAGCGCGGCCGCACCGTTGCCGATCAGTCCGATCGTGGTCTCGAAGCCCGCGATCAGCAGGCCGATCGCCTGCACCAGCAGCTCCTCGGCCGAGAGCCGGTCGCCCTCCTCCTCGGCGCGGATCAGCACGCTCAACAGGTCATCGCGCAGGTCCTTGCGGCGCTCGGCGATGAGCCCCTCGAAATAGCCGCCCAGCTCGAGCGCCGCGGCCATCGCGCGTTGCTGCATCTCGGGCGGTGACAGCACGCCCGCCAACGCGTGGGTGGCGTCAGACGTCCAGCGCGTGAAGCTCGGCCGGTCGACCACCGGCACGCCCAGCATCTCGCAGATCAGGGTGGAGGGCACCGGAAGCGCCAGGTCGGCGACCAGGTCCATGCGACCCGCCTCGAGCCCGCGGTCGAGCTGCTCGTCGGCGATCTCGCGCGCCCGCGTGCGCCAGCTCTCGGTGGCGCGCGGCGTGAACGCCTTGCTCACCAGCTTGCGCAGCCGGGTGTGGGTGGGCGGATCCTGTTGCAGCATGAAGTCGCCGCCGGCCTGGACCCCCTCCTCGTTGCGCCGCCACGGAATGGTTCCATCCAGATGGCGCACGCCGCACGGCACCTGGCGCAGCAGTCGCACGCAGTCTTCGTAGCGGGACAGCCGCCAGAAGCCCAGGGGCGTCAGGTTGACCGGCGCCTGGCTGCGGAGCTGGTGGATGGCGGGATAGGGGTCGTCCCGGCGCTCCGGCTCGGGGTTGGTCATGTCGACCCCGTACCAGCCGGGCTCGGTTCGCGAGGACGAGTCCGTCGTGGGCGTGGACTGCGGGTCGGCGCTGCTCGCCATGCGAATCTCCCTGGGCGCGGTTTCGCGAGGGTACACGGGCCCGACGCCAAGCGCCTGCCGGCGGCGTCAGTCCGTTTCTGCCCCGCTCAGGACCTCGTCCACGACGAGCCCGGGCTTCTCCATGGGAACCAGGTGGCCGGCCTCGACATCGACGATCCGAGCCTGCTTCATGCCGCCGAATACACGCTCGTAGATCGAGCGCGGGAAGTTGCCACCGCGGGCCCACAGCACGCGCGCCGGCAGCGTGGCGCGCGCGGCCAGCGCCGCCACGTCGACACCCGTCCTCTGGCCGAAGACGGCGGCCTCGACGGCGCCGGGGCACTTGAGCTCGACGCGCCCGTCCGCGCGTTCGCGCAGCCCCTCGGCGACGTAGAGATCGAGCGCGCGCGGGTCCCAATCCGCGAAGAGCGAACGCTCGGCGAAGTGGGTGCGGGCCTCTTCCCGCGTCGCCCACACCGCGCGCCGACGACGCGCGCCCTCGACCAGGGTCGTCAGCCGCTCGCCGCGGCCGGGATCGATGGCCTCGGGCGGCGGCGGCAAGACCGGGTCCACCAGCACCAGCCGGCCGAAGAGCGCCGGCCGGCGCGCCGCTGCGCCCAGGGCCGAGGTGCCGCCGAAGCTGTGGCCGAAGCCGACCGCCACGCGATCTTCGGCTTGCTCCGCCGCCAGCCGTTCGGCCACCGCCAGGTAGTCCTCGGCGAAGGCGTCCCAGCGGTAGGGATCCGGACCGGGGCCCGGCGACGAATCGCCCTGCCCTCGCGCGTCCATGGCCACCACGCGGTACCGGTCGCGCAGGGGCTCGGCCACCAGCGCGAGGGTCGCGCCGCAGAATCCGTTCGCGTGGTGCATGAGCAGCAACGGACCGTCGCCGCCCCAGTCGAGGAGCGCGATCTCCACGCCCCGACCGTCCAGCAGCATGCGCCTGCGCGTGACGTCCTTCAGCATTGCGGGGCGCAGCCTAACGAAGCACACGCCCGGCGCGAGCGCGGCCCCGGGAGTCGTTATCCTCCGCCCGATGACGATCGATCCCGCGCCGGACCTGGGACCCGGCGGCTACACGCCGTCGCTGCGGACGATCGCGGCGCAGCGCCTGGCCGATTTCGAGCGCCGGCCGAAGCCGCTCGAGAGCCGCCGTGCCGCCGCCGTGGTGCTGGCGCTGGTGCCGGGACCCGATCACCGGCCCTGCTTCGTGCTGACCCGGCGCGCCAGCAGCCTGCGGCGCCACTCGGGCCAGTGGGCGCTGCCCGGCGGCCGCGTGGATCCGGGCGAGAGCCTGGCGGAAGCTGCGCTGCGCGAGCTGCGCGAGGAGGTGGCGCTCGATCTGTCGCCCGCCGACGTGCTCGGCCTGCTCGACGACTACCCCACCCGTTCGGGCTATCTGATCACGCCCGTCGTGATCTGGGGCGGCGACCGGCAGGAGATGGTGGCGGACCCGTCGGAAGTGGCGGAGATCCACCGCGTGCCGCTGGCGGACCTCGAACGTCCCGAGGTGCCCCGGCTGCGCAGGATTCCGGAGAGCGACCGGCCAGTGATCTCGATCCCGATGGCCGGCGCCGATGTCCACGCCCCTACCGCCGCGGTGGTGTACCAGCTGCGCGAGGTGGTGATCCGCGGCCGCGACACCCGGGTGTCGCACTACGAACAGCCGGTCTTCGCCTGGCGCTGAGCCGCGCGCGCCGGCTTCAGATGCAGCCGGCGTGCTCGCGTCCGCGCACCAACGTGTAGGGCCGTCGCCCGTCCAGAGGTCGAGCGCCGTCGAGGAATTGGCAGCGCGCGCTGGCGTAGTGAGTGGAGATGGCGCGCCGGAAGCCGGCGGTGCGGTTGCGCCCCGAACCGTGCAGCAGCAGCGGGTGGAAGAAGACCGTGTCGCCCGGATCCATCTCCAGGTGGACGCGCTCGGTCTGGTCGCCCACTCCGGCGGCGCCGAAGTAGGCGAAGTTCAGGTAGTCCCAATCGGGGTTCTCGTGGGGCAGCAGCTCGCCCCGGTGGGTACCGGGCACGACGACCAGGCAGCCGTTCTCCCGGCTACACGGCTCGAGCGCGGTCCACGTGCCGACGATGGCGTCGGCGGGGCGGAACGGGAAATAGAGCAGGTCCTGGTGCAGCGGGTGACGTCCGTCCACGCCGGGCGGCTTGCTGATCAGCATGTTGTGGATCGCCTTGACGTCGGGGCCCACGAAGGACTCGGCCCAGTCGAGCATGCGCATGTCGGTGACGTACGCGAAGAGCACCGGATCGCCGTGGAAGTCCTGGAGCTTGGCGACGGCCTCGAGTCGCGTGCCGGGAACGACGGCTCCCTTCGCCACCATCACGTCGCGCATCACGGTCATGCCGGGTGCCGGCGCCACCTCGCCTTCGGCGATGGCCCGGAGTCGTTCGAGCCAGGGTTCGAGCTCGTGCTTCTCGAACAGACCGCGCACGATCAGGTAGCCGCGTTCGTCGTAGTGGGCCCGCTGCTCGGCATTCATCGGGTCACCTCTGGGCGCGTCGCTGGTTCCCGTGGGCCGGAACATATACAATCGCGCGGCCCGATGCGCGCGGGAGATCCCCCACCCTGACTCGAACCGCCCTCGCCATGGTGCAGACCGCACCCCGAACACTCGAGCCGCGCGAGCTTCCGCTGCCCGAGATCGGACCCGACGACGCCCTGCTGCGCGTCGAGGCGTGCGGGATCTGTGGCAGCGACGTCGAACAGTTCGAAGGCGTGCTGAAGGTGCCGTTGCCGCTGGTTCCGGGACACGAACCACTCGGGGTGATCGAGGAGATCGGCGAGCGCGCGGCGCGCCGTTGGCACGTGCAGCGCGGTGAGCGCGTGGCGGTCGAGACCATGCTGCCGTGTCACTGCTGCGGGCGTTGTCTCCAGGGCGACTACCATCTGTGCGGCGAGCGCCGCATCTACTCCTACATCCCGCTCGACCAGCCGCCCGGCCTGTGGGGCGCCTACGCCGAATACCTCTATCTCCCCTCCAACGCGATCGTCCACAAGGTCGACCGGGACCTGCCGCCCGAGATCGCCGTGCTCTTCAACCCGCTGGGCGCCGGCTTCCGCTGGGCGGTCGAGATGCCCGGCACCCAGCCCGGCGACACCGTCCTGATCCTGGGACCCGGCCAGCGCGGGCTCGCCAGCGTGATCGCCGCGCGCGAGGCGGGTGCCGGCAAGATCCTGGTGACCGGTCTCTCGCGCGACGCCCACAAGCTCGAGCTCGCCGTCGAGTTCGGCGCCGACGCGGTGATCGACGTCGAGCAGGAGGACGCCCGCGCGCGGGTCCGCGAGGAGACCGGCGGGCGCGGCGCCGACGTCGTGGTGGAAGTGACCGCCTTCGCCACCGAGCCGGTGCGGGACGCCATCGACTTCGCCGCTCCGGGCGGCACCATCGTGCTGGCAGGCGTCAAGGGCATGAAGCCGGTGGACGGATTCGTGTCGGACAAGGTGGTGCTCAAGGAGCTCACGATCCAGGGAGCCATCGGCGTGACCCATGGCGCCTATCAGCGCGCCATCCGGTTGATCGAGTCGGGGCGCATTCCGCTGGCGAAGATGCAGACCCATCGATTCCCGTTGCGCGAAGCCGAGCGCGCGGTGCGCACGCTCGCGGGCGAATTCCCCGAGGAGCGGGCCGTGCACTGCGCGCTGCTTCCGGGTCGGGGCCGGGCTTGAGCGGCGATCCCGCGCGCGCGGCCGCAGAGGCC
>JBFGIM010000157.1:0-5183 GCA_041577695.1 Myxococcota bacterium
CGTAACGCACACGAGCCCGGTCGCGGTCGTCCGATGCGTTGGGCGCGGCGTCGCGCCCGAGCGCGTCGATCTCCGCGTCGGTGATCGTACCCGGCCGCTTGCGGTTGTCGCTGTGGTAGCCGCCCGAGAGCTCGAACACCACGTTCTCGCCGGGCGTGAAACGCACGCTGCCGTCCGCCGACTTGGCGCGGTAGCCGCTGTTGTCGCGGAACCCGTCGCTGTTGTAACCGTCCAGGAAGAGTGTGCCGCTCCAGGGGCCGGTGCCGCCCTCCACGAAGAGGTTGCCCGTGAGGGTGTCGAAGCTGCCCACCCGGGTGCTCGCGCGCGCTCCCAGCGGGCCCTCGGCACGCCGGGTGACGATGTGCACCACGCCGGCGGTGGCGTTGTCACCGTAGAGCGCGCTGGCCGAGCCGCGCACGATCTCGATGCGCTCGACCCGATCGAGCTGTATCAGCGACCAGTCCACCTGGCTCGAGTCGGCCTCGTTGACGCGGCGTCCATCCACCATCACCAGCAGGCTCGAGCCGTTGCCACCGCCGTTGTTGAAGCCGCGCGCCTCGACCGTGAAGCCCTCGGGGCTGCCGATGTCGTTGGTGACGAAGAGACCGGCCTCGCGGCGCAACAGCTCGCCGATCAGGCCGACGCCACTGCGTTCGATCGCCTCGCGGTCGATCACGGTGACGTTGCCGGGCACCTCGAGCACGTCGCGCTCGGAGCGCGCCGCGGTGACGGCGACCTCGCGCACGCGCCGCAGCGGCAGCGGGTCGGCGACGTCCGTCGCGGATGCCGGCTCCGTGAGCGGCGCGATCGGGTCCTCGCTGGCCCGGGCATACCCGGCGTCCGCGAGGAACGAGAGGGTGCCCAAGACGCCGGCGACGACCAGCGCGCGAGGGGCGAAGGGAATCGGGCCCACGGCCGTCTCCTTCGCCCTCCACGGGTTGCGGTGAAGGGTGGTCCCGGGAGTGTTTGCGAGGGCGCCTGGTCGCAACGCGACGAGCGCTCGGCAGGGAGACACCATTTCGGGGACGACGCCGCACCACTCTTTCCGCGAAGAGCAGTTGGTTGCAGCTCCGACCCGGGCAGGTCTCCTGGCTCTCGGGTGTGATGGATGCTCGGATCCACCGCGTTTCGTCCGCGCCTTCCCGAGCGGTTCGCGCGCGGCGCGAACCGTTCAGTGGCATCGTTGCGGGCGAAGCTCCCCGATCACAGTGGCGCGACCGCGGCCGAGTTTCACGGCCTTCCCTCTTGGCGCCCCCTGTGGGCGACCCGGGTCAAGTGGAGGGTGGATAGCACCCGATGGGAGCCACAGCCATGCGGGGCCGCTCAGCGAGCGGGACGCACCGCGCGCAGCGCCGACAGCAGCCGCTCGCGCTCGCTGGGGGAGAGCCAGGCGTCCACCGGCGCCCAGTCGGCGTCGGCCAGTGCCACATCGTCCAGGGGCGCCAGCTTCGCCAGCGAATCGGTGAGACGCGTGCCGAGCGCCAGCAGCAGCGGGCGCAGCTCGGTATCGAGATCGAGCGCTGCGGGTCCGTCGCCGCTGCGGCGCTGCACCGCGAGGGCCAGCTCGATCAGGGTGCGGAACAAGGGCTCGACCGAAGCCGGATCCAGGCCGCGCTCGGTGGCCGAGCTGCGGGCGGCGTCGACGACCACCTCCTCCCGCACCGGATCTGCCAGCGGGTGTCCGCCTTCGCTCTTGTAGCGGGCCACCGCGGGCATCAGCGCCAGGCGCCGGGCCAGCAGATCGATCAGGTGGTCGAGCTCGCTCCGGGGTGCCGGTGTGCCGAACCACTGCACGCGCAGCCGCTGGAGCGCGACCTCGCGCGCCGCGATCCACGCGTCGAGCGCCGGCCCCAGATCGGCTGCCCGCGCGGGACTCACCCAGTAGACCTTGCGATCGGCGGCGGGCCCGCAGCGGAACGGCGCGTCCGGAACCGAACGCCGGAAGCTCGGCAGCTCGAAGCGGTCGGTCACCACGGCGTCGAACTCGCCGGCTGCCAGACGCTCTCCGAGGCTCGCGTTGTCGTCCACGGCGCGGATCGCGGCGGCGGCGTAGTGCTCGCGCGCCCAGCGCTCCAGCGCCCCGCCCCGGTTGACGCCGACCCGCGCCGGGTCGGGGCTACCCAGCACGCAGGGGCCACCGCTCGCCACCGCCCGGCTCATCCGGCCGACGACGGCGCGCTCGGGAAGCCAGGTGACGCCGCTCATCACCACGTCGAAGTCGCCGGCCGCCACGCGCTCGGCCAGCTCGGGCCATGCGAAGGGCACCCACTCGAGCCCGTAGTCCCAGTCGGCCGCGAGCCGCCGCGCCACCTCCAGGTCGAAGCCGGTGCCACCGTAGCTGAAGGGACGGTAGTCGCCGCTGGTGCCCACGCGCAGCAGCGGCCGGTCCGGTCCGGTCGGCGCCGCGCAGGCCACCACGATGAGAAGCGCGAGACCCGCGCCGATGCGCGCGGCGCAGCTCACCGGACTAGGCGCCGCCCTGGAGCTTGCGGATGATGCGGGTGAAGTGGGGCTGTCCGGTGTGTGCGGTGATGCCGCCGTCCACCACGATGGCGGCGCCGGTCAGGTAGGAAGCGTCGTCGGAAGCCAGGAAGGTCACCACCGACGCCACCTCCTCCGGCCGACCCGGCCGGCCCAGCGGCACGCGCTGCCGGTACTCCTCCACGATCACCGGCTGATCGAGCAGCGCCCGCGCCAGGGGCGTGTCGATCACGCCGGGGCAGACCGCGTTGGCGCGGATGCCGTCTTCTCCGTGGTCGAGCGCCAGGGTGCGGGTGTAGTTGACGACGGCGGCCTTGGCGGCGTTGTAGGCCCCGAAGCCGTAGTCGCCCGCGACTCCCGAGATGGACGCGGTGTTGACGATGGCGCCGCCGCCCGCCCGGCGCAGGTGCGGGATGGCGGCGCGGCAGCCGTAGAAGACCGCGTGCAGGTCCACCGCGATGACGTCGTGCCAGACCTCGGGATCGAGGTCCGGCGTCTGGGCCCAGTGACCGATGCCGGCGTTGTTGAACACCACGTCGAGCCGCCCGTAGCGCTCGACGGCGCCCTCGGTGAAGGCCTCGACCTGCTCGCGTTCGCGCACGTCCACCTGCCGGAAGGCAGCGTTCTCGCCCAGCTCCGCGGCGAGCTTGTCGCCGGCCTCGGCGTCCAGGTCGCCCAGCCACAGCCGGGCGCCCTCGGCAGCGAAGCGACGCGCCGAGGCGGCGCCGATGCCCGACGCCGCCCCAGTCGCCAACACGACCTTTCCCGCGAAGCGCCCTGCGCTCACGCGCCCGGACGCCAGTTGCCGTGGAACCCGGCCGGCACCCGGTGCGGCATGCGCACGGTGGCCAACGGCTCGCTGCCCACGTTCTCGGCGTCGAGGATCAGCAGGTCGCTGCGGCGCTCCTGCGGGCGGTACACCACCGACAGCAGGTAGCCCTGGCCCTCGGGTGCGTCGGCGCTGCGCGGCACGAAGATCGGCTCACCGGTGCTGGCGCCATCGGCGAGCTCGTGCGCCTCGCAACCGCCGTCGCGCATGTCGTAGCGCAGCACCGAACCGAAGCCGTCGACCGCCCCGTGGCCCTCGCCGCCGGCGTAGCCGTAGCGATAGTCGAGCCCGGCGAAGCGCTCGTCGAGGCGCGGGAACTCGATGTTGCGGTCGTCGAGCGCCTCCTGCTTGATGGTCCCCGCGTCCAGGTCGAGGCTCCAGCGCACCAGCGACGCACCCACCTCGAAGTTGCGGTCTTCGGGTCCGGTCGGGATCGGCAGCTTCGGATACTGCGCCAGCTCTGCCGTCAGCCGCCGGCCTTCGCTGTGGGCGTTGACCGGGTGGAACGCGTAACAGGAGTCGGTTCGCAGCCAGACCACGTCGTCCTTGCCGCCGTCGCGCGGCATCACCCCGACGTGGGTGCCCAGATCCGGCTCCCAGCCCAGCACCGACTCGCCGCGCGCCATGCGCTCCGGCCGAAGCGTGGCCGGGAAGACCGGGAAGATCACATGGTCCGGCGTGGTGATGAAGTCGTGGATCATGCTCGGGAACGGCGTGTCGATCTCGACGTTGCGCACCTTCTTGCCGTCGGCCGAGATGGCGTAGTAGATCAAGTAGGGCGGCACCGCGTTGTAGCCGAAGCCCAGCATCTCGCCGGTCTCGGGATCGAGCTTGGGGTGGGCGGTGAAGATGCCCGGCGTCTTGCCGTCCGCGGTCTCGATGCCCATGGCCTTGGCCAGCTCCGGCGCGATCGGCCGCCGCAGCGCGCCGTCGTAGTCGAACACGCCGCGGGTCTCCAGGGTGTCCGGGTCGAGCTCGACCGGGGGCAGGCCACCCTCCACCAGCGCCAGCAGGCGGTTGCCGTGCCAGACGATGTTGGTGTTGGCGGGGCCGTTCGGGATGCCCAGCACGCGCGGGTCGTTGGCTTCGCCCGCGAAGAAGTTGCCGAAGAGCACCTCGCCCGCCTCGCGCTCGGCCACGAACTTGGGCGTGCGAACCCAGCGGTTGCGGTAGTGGCAGCGACCGTCTTCCAGGTGGAAGGCGTGGATCATGCCGTCGCCGAAGAAGAAGTGATACGAGTCGCGCGGCGCGAATTGGGGGTTGGGGCCGTTCCGGTAGAGCGTGCCGTGGAGATCGCGCGGGATCTCTCCCAGCACGGGCGCGTCCAGCACCTCGCCCTCCATCGGCCAGGGCTCCCAGGCGCCGGTCAGCGTGGGATCGTCGGTCGGGAACGTTCGACTCACGGGATCTTTCCTCCGGAGGCCGCCCCGGGCAGCGGCGGACGCGGACACGCGGTCGCAAGCCTATCCCGACGAGGTCCATCGGCGCCACTCGGACACGCTGCGGCGCTTCGTTAGGCTGCGCGCCATGGACGACGGCCGATACGAGCCGGTCGCGACGGCTTCGGCGCATGCCGTGCCGCGCCGACACGCGGTGCGCCGCGCCCTGCAGCTGGGTGTGGCTGCGATCGCTGCCTTCGGCGTCTTCGTGCGCGAGGGGTGGCGCCGCCGGGGCCGGGGTCGCGACGGCTGGCTGGGCGCCGGCGCACACGCCGCCGTCACGCTCTGCCACCGGCTCGGCGCCACCTTCATCAAGGTGGGCCAGATCGCCTCGACCCGCGCCGACCTGCTGCCACCGCCGGTGATCGAGGAACTCGCCACCCTGCGAGACCGCGTGCCGCCCTTCCCCTTCGAGCAGGTACGGACGGTGGTCC
>JBFGIM010000158.1:0-5120 GCA_041577695.1 Myxococcota bacterium
CCTGCAGCGTGTACTCGTCCTGGAACTGCGAGTACGGGTTGTTGACCGAGTGCTTGTGGTTCTTGTAGCCGATCTTGGCGAAGGTCTCGGGCCTGGTGCCGTAGCGCTCCATGTGCTCGCGACCGGCATTGCCGAACATCTGCGGTGCCACCGGCGCCTTGGCCAGCGGCCGCAGGTCCATCATGGTCTTCATGTGCCGATCCATCGGGATGGTGCGATCGGTGTATTTGATGCCGAGCGAACCCTTCTCCATCTTCTCGAAGCCGAGCGCCATCACGCAATCTGCGATGCCGCCCTCGACGAATTGCTTGCCCATGAAGAGCGCCGTCGAGCCCGTCGAGCAGTTGTTGTTGACGTTGTAGATCGGCACGCCCGAGAGCCCGATCTCGTAGACGGCGCGCTGGCCGCAGGTGGAGTCGCCGTAGCAGTAGCCCACGGCCACCTGCTCGACCTCGTCGTAGGGGATCCCGGCGTCCTCGAGCGCCCGAGTGCCAGCCTCCTTCGCCATCTGCGGGTAGTCCCAGTCCTTGGAACCGGGCTTCTCGAACTTGGTCATTCCGACGCCGACCACGTAGACCTTGCCAGCCATTGGATCTCTTCTCCTGTTGGGGTTCCGATTCACACGCCGCTCCGGATCGCGGCGGCCGCCATGACCTTCCACGTGTCCAGCAGGCGGCGGCGCGCCGAGTCGTCCCGGCGCAGGATCTTCTGCAGGGCCATGCCGCGGCTCAAGTGCAGGGTGAGCTCGAGCACGTCGTCGAAGCGGTTGGCGTCGGCGAGATCACCGGCCAGCTCGCGCCACAGCTGGCCCATGCTGCGGCCGGCCTTGCGTTCGAAGGAGACCAGCGAGCGGTGCAGGTCGGCGTCGGTGCGCGCGGCCACCCACAGCTCGAGGGCCGCGTAGAAGATCGGCCCCGAGAAGGTCTCGGCGATCAGGTCGAGCAGCGGCTCCAGGCGATCGCCGCCCTCGGGCAGGCTGCGGGCACGGCGGCGCAGCTCGTCGGCCTGACGGGAGGCCACGTGGGCGACGGCGCTCAGCACCAGGTCGGCCTTCTTCGGGAAGTGATGGACCTGGGCACCGCGCGACAGGCGTGCGCGCTGGCAGACGCCGGTGGTGGTGGTGCCCGCGTAGCCCACGTCGACGAGCGACTCGAGGGTGGCGTCCAGCAGCCGGCCGCGGGTGGCCGCGCTGCGCTCCTCCTGGGTGCGGCGGGGGCGTTCGGCGAGGGAGCTCTGGCTCACGGCGGGCCAGCCTACCCCGGCGATAGATACAGTCAAGACTGCATCTAAGATTTCATCTGCTCTGCGGCGGGCTTCACCGGATAGAATCCGCGCCATGACGCTCGCCATCCGGATCGAGAAGCACGGCGGACCCGAGGTGCTGGCGGTGTCCGAACACGACCCGGGCCCCCCCGGCCCCGGCGAAGCCCGGGTCCGGATCGCCGCGGCCGGCGTCAACTACATCGATGTCTACTTCCGCACGGGGCTCTACCCGCGCCCGCTCCCCTTCGTGGCGGGTGTCGAGGGAGCCGGGCGGGTCGAGGCGGTCGGCGAAGGCGTGACGGGGCTGGCGCCGGGCGACCGGGTGGCATGGGCCCTGGGCCCGGGCTCCTACGCGGAGGTGGCGCGGATTCCGGCCGCGTTCCTGGTGCGGGTGCCCGACGGCGTTTCCGACGAGTTCGCCGCGGCCGCCATGCTCCAGGGCATGACCGCCCACTACCTGACCCACGCGCTGCGCCCGCTCCAGCCGGGTGAGTGGGCGCTGGTGCACGCCGCAGCGGGAGGCACCGGGCTGTTGCTGGTCCAGCTGCTCAAGCACGCGGGCGTGCGCGTGCTGGGCACCTGCTCGAACGAGGAGAAGGCGGCCCTGGCGCGCGCCGCCGGTTGCGACCGGGTGGTGCGCTACGACCGCGAGGATTTCGTGGAGGCCGCCCGGGCCGCCAGCGACGGACTCGGCGTCCACGTGGTGTACGACGGCGTGGGACAGGCCACCTTCGACGGCAGCCTGGCGGCGCTGCGGCCGAGAGGGCTGCTGGCCCTCTTCGGCCAGGCCAGCGGGCCGGTGCCGCCCTTCGACCTCCAGCGGCTCAACACCGGCGGCTCGCTGTCGATCACGCGCCCGTCCCTGGCCCACTTCGTCGCCAACCGCCGCGAGCTCGAACAGCGCGCGGACGACGTGCTGTCGGCCATCGCCCGCGGCTCGCTCGACGTGCGGATCGGCGCGCGCTTCGCGCTGAGCGAGGCGGCGGCCGCCCACCGCGCGCTCGAAGGTCGCAACTCGACCGGCAAGCTGCTGCTGATTCCCTGAGGGTCAGGCGCTCCCGGCGCCCGGCGTCGGCCGTCTTCCGGCTGGGGCATCGAGATAGGGGAAGTACCGCTTCAGTTGCAGCGCGCGGTCCTCGAGGGCCCACCACGACAGCCGTGCCAGGCCGTAGGTGATGCCGAGCGAGAGCGTCCAGAAGAAGAGCTGGGCGGGAACGTAGTGGTCGGGATACCGACCCGGGGCGAAGAGGTTGAGCGCCATCAACCCCACGAAGAAGTGGAACAGGTACATGGCGTAGCTGTACTTGCCGAAGCTGCGCAGCCACGCCATCTCGAAGAGGCGGGCCCGGAGGGTCCCGGCCGGCGAGGACAGCACCCAGATCATCAATGCGCCGTAGAGCAGGCAGAGCAGCGAGAAGCCGACGGTCTGCATCGCCGGGTGGCCGACGAAGGCGAGCGCCTGCTCGGTCAGTGCCTGCCAGCTCTCGCCGCCCTGGGACGGACGGTCGAGACGCACGTAGACGGTACAGGCCAGGAACCCGAGAGCCGCCGCCGGAAGGACGCGCCGCGACCGCGCCGTCAGCCATTCCATCCCGCCGGGCCGCCGCGCCCACACGGCCAGGGCCGACCCGGTGGCGAGCGTGTCGATGCGACAGGGCGTCAGCGTGTAGGGGATCAGCACGTCCACGCCCTGGGCGATCAGTGCGGCGCGCAGCGCGAAGGCGCCGGCGAAGGCCACGCCGCACACCCACAGCAGCCGTCGCTCCGGGATCCAGTAGACCAGCAGCGGCCAGAGCAGGTAGTAGTGCTCCTCGATCGCCAGCGACCAGGTGATCGAGAGTGCCTGGTGCTGCCAGGCACCGGTGAGCGCCACCTGCACGTTGGAGAGATAGAGCCAGAACCACAGGCTCTGACGCGTCGAGTCCGGCTGCCAGAAGTCGTGGACGGTCTCGAAGAGGTCGATGCGCGGCACCACGACGAAGAAGAAGATCAGCACCGCGTAGTAGAGCGGAAAGATCCTCAGCACGCGCCGCGCATAGAAGGCGCGGAAGTAGTGCCCTCCGTTCCTGGCTCGCAGCAGGATGCCGGTGATCAGGAAGCCCGAGAGGACGAAGAAGAGATCGACGCCCGACCAGCCCACCGCCGGAATCCAGGTGAGCGCCTCCTCGAAGGGCCCCCGCGCCAGGGCGTAGTGGGTGGTGTGGTAGAGCATCACCAGCAGGATCGCGAGGCCGCGCACGCCGTCGAGACGGGGATTGCAGAGCTCCGAACCGGGAGACCACGCGGAGCCCGCGGCCTCTTCGCTGGCGACATCGATCGAGGCGGTCATGGGGCCGGGAAGATGGCGCGGGCCCGGCGGCGAGTCGAGCCGATTCGGCGCGCCGCGAACGGGGCGATATCCTCGGCGCGTGGCACAGGGAGAGCTGCTCTCGATCCCGACGATGCGCGCGCGTGGCGGGCCCCTCGCGTGGGGTCTCGCAATCGTGCTGGCGCTGACGGGTCTCTACCTGCTCAGTGGACTCGTGTTCGCCGACCCCGGCGCGCTGTTTCGGGACGAGAACGGCGCCCTCCCGCGACCGCTGCGCTTCAACGCGGTGCTCATCCTGCTGATCGGTTTCGAGATCGCCGCGCTCCTCTTCGACAATCGAGCCACGACCCGCGATTTCGCCGAGCTGAAGAGCCGCGTCGAAGCGCCGGAGGAGCGCTGGACCGCCTGGCGCGACGGGCTGGCCCGGCCGCACGGCTGGAGCGCGTTCGCGGTTCTGCTGGGCGGCGTGCTCTTCGGCGTGGGCATCAACGAGCTCGGCGCGGCACTCGGCGACGTTCGGCCGGGAGGGTGGCGAGGACACCGGGTCTGGATCCAGCTGCTCGATCCCCTGCAGTTCGCCTGCCTGGCGCTGATGGGAGTGACCAGCCTGCGGCGCGCGCGGGTATTCGGCCAGATGGGATCCTACGTCCGCGTGAAGCTTCTCGAGCGCGATGCGGTGAAGCCCTTCGCGCGAACGGGTCTTCGCTCCGCCGCCTACTGGCTGGTCGGCAGCTCCCTGGCCTCGCTGCTGGCGCTCGACTCCAGCGCCCCGACCCTGGTCTTCGCGGTGGTTGCAGTCACGCTTTCGCTCGGGCTCTTCGCGTTGCTGCTGCCGAGCCTGGGCGTCCACCGGCGCCTGCGCGAGGCCAAGACGCGCGAGCTCACCTGGCTGCGACGCGAGCTGGAGGAGGCGCGCCACGTGCTGGCCGACCCGACCCGCGACCGCGGCGACGCGGCCACCCGCATGCCGGCGCTGCTCGCCTACGAGAGCCGCGTGGAGCACATCAGCGTCTGGCCCTTCGACGTGCCGACCCTGGTCCGCTTCGGGCTCTTCCTGCTGCTGGGCCTGGGCTCGTGGCTGGGCGGAGCCCTGGTGGAACGCCTGGTGGACGCGGCGCTGCGCTAGGCGTCACTTCCGCCCAGGTCTTCCATCGGATAGAGGGGCACGCCCTCCTCGGCCAGCTTGAAGAACTCCGGACCCATCGGGTTGGCGCCGAGGATCGGCATCGAGCCACGGCGGATGGTCCAGTCGCCGGGCGACAGCTCGCCGGCCCGGGCGAAGTGGCGCGCCGCGGCTTCTTCGCGCCCGTGCTGGTGCAGGTGCCACGCCAGCGCGCGCTCGGCGCGGGCGAGCTGGGTCTCGGCCGAGGGCATCAGCTGGTGCTCGCGCACCACATCGGGTCCGAGCGCGCCGCTGCCGTCGCGCACCCAGGCGCGCAGCGCCGCCAGGTAGGGCTCCGAGTGTTTGCCGTGAAAGGCCGTGAAGGTGTCGGTGCCGAACTGGGCGTCGTTCGGTCGAACGACCCGACCCCGCTCGTCGATCCACACC
>JBFGIM010000159.1:0-5116 GCA_041577695.1 Myxococcota bacterium
GCAGGCCCTCGGCCCGGCAGGTCGCCAGCTCGGTGCCGGCCAGGTCCGGCCGGCGCGGATCGATGCGCGCGAAGCCGACCAGCCGCGAGTGTTTCGACACCGCCGCGGCCACGGCGGCGTTCGCGCGCCGCAGGTCGAGGTCCAGCGGCGTGAAGGGGCTCACCGCGGCGCGATCGATGCTGTGCTCGTCCATGCGGGCCAGCAGATCCTCGACCGTCTGTCGCGGCCCGTAGAGGCTATCGCCGAGGCTCGCGTGGGCGTCGAAGATCACGGCTTCGGGTCTCCGATCTCGAGGCCCATGAGCCGTGCGATGTTGCCGGCGCAGACCAGTGCCCGCTCGTCCTCGGTGAGATTGGCGAGCTCGATCTTCTTGAGCTCTACGCTCGGATGCATGGCCGGCATGTCGGTGCCGAAGACGACACGCTCCGCACCCACCGCGTCGACCCCGAGGCGCACGATGTCCGGCAGCGGGTTGCCGCTCGGGTCGAGGTACACGTTCGGATGGCGTTCGGCAACCCGCAGCGCGTCCTCCCAGTAGAAGACGCCCCCCATGTGCCCCATGATGATGTTCGTCTCGGGTGCCTCGGCCGCGCACTGGCCGATCTGGAGCGGCAACGCGTTCGGGTCGTCGCCGCTGTGGAAGAGCACCGGCACCCCCTCCGCGCCCGCCAGCCGCACGAAATCGATCACCTCCGGCGCGTTCGGCGGCAGGATGATCGTGGTTGGGTGCAGCTTCATGCCGCGGATGCCGTCCTCGCGCACCGAGCGCACGAAGAGGTCGCGGGCGGTCTGGCCGTACCAGGGATTGACCCGCAGGTAGCCGGCGGCGAGGCGTTCGGGATGGGCGCGGAGCGCGGACACGAAACGGTCGTAGGCGTCGGGGTCGTCGCCCGGGATGTCGGCCAGGCCCGTGACGCACGCCTTGTCGATGCCGCCCTCGTCCATCACGCGGATGATCACCTCTGGGGTGTGGACCCATCCGAAGCGGACGTCGCAGTGGGCGTGGGCGTCGATGATCATGCGCGGTTGCGGGCCTCGTCGAAGGTGCGCCATAGGCGCGCGGGCGTGAAGGGCATCTCCATCACGTGCACCGGCAGGCCGGCGTGGGCCAGCGCGTCGTCGATGGCGGAGGCCACCGCGGCCATCGGCCCCGAGATCCCCGACTCGCCGGCGCCCTTGGCGCCGAGCGGGTTGAAGGGGGCGGGTGTGCACTCGTGGTGGATCTCGAAGGCGGGCGTATCCACCGCAGTGGGGATCGTGTAGTCCATGAACGAGGTGGTGAGGAGCTGACCCGCCTCGTCGTAGACCAGATGTTCGTAGAAGGTGCCGCCCAGCGACTGGGCGAAGGCGCCGTGCAAGTTCGCGTCCACCAGCAGCGGGTTCACCAGCACGCCGGCGTCGTGGACACTCAGCAGGCGCCGCACCACGACGCGCCCGCTCTGGGGGTCGACGCACACCACGGCGATCGTGGCACCGTTCGGCCAGGTCGAGTAGAAGTTGAGCCTGCCCTCGGGATCCGGCTCCTTGTTCATGGCGTCGAAGTTGCCGTGGCGGAAGTAGCGGGTGCTGTCGAGGCCGGGCTCCTCGTCGCAGACGTCGAGGTTGAAGGCGTCGCGGTAGATCGCGCTCGCCACCTCGGCGAAGCCCACCGAGCGCACCGGCGCCCCCGCCGGGTGGATGCGGCCCTCTTCGAGCACCAGCTCGGCGGCTTCCACCTCGAGCATGCGCGCGGCGACGCGCACCACCTTCTCGCGGATGTCGCCGGCGGCCAGCTTCGCCGCGGACCCGCCGAAGATCACGCTCCGCGAGCTCGAGTTGCCCAGGCCGAAGGGGCAGAGGTCGGTGTCGCCCTGGACCACCTCGATCGCATCCACCGGCATCCCGAGCTCGTCGGCGACGATCTGGGCGATGCCGGTCTCGTTGCCGCAGCCCGGCGAGGTGACGCCGGTCATGATCACGACCTCGCCGCGGGGCGTCACCTGGACGCGCGTGCCGTCGTAGGCCGACAGCAGCGACGACTGGGGAATGCAGCCACCCTCGGGCGTGAGCTCGAAGGACAGCCCGATGCCGAGGACCTCGCCGCGCTCGCGCGCCCGCGCACGCTCCTCCTCGAAAGATCCCCAGCCTCCTGCCTCGAGGGCGCGGTCGAGCACCTGGGGATAGTTGCCGCTGTCGAGGCTCGCGCCGGAGACCTGCTTGTAGGGGAACTCATCGGGCTGGATGAAGTTGCGCCGGCGTACCTCGGCCCGATCGAGCCCGGTCTGCTCGGCGACCAGGTCCATCATGCGCTCGAGCATGAAGCAGGCGGCCTCCTTGCCGTAAGCGCGGTAGGCGTTCCACGGACACTTGTTGGTCACCACCGAGAAACGTTCCACCTCGACATCGGCGATCTTGTAGACGCCCGGGATCAGGAAGGCGGCGACGTTGGCCATGCCCCAACCACAGAGCGCCGAAGGAGCGCCGAGGTCGGCCACCAGCCGCACCTTGAGGGCCGTGACGCGGCCGTCGGGCTGGTAGCCCGCTTCGAAGTCGAGCTGCATCTCGCGGGCGTGCCCGCCGGCGAGCAGGTTCTCCGAGCGCTCCTCGATCCAGCGCACCGGGCGGCCGAGCTTGCGCGCCATGTAAGCGACCAGCGGCTCCTCCGGATAGGTGGGGAGCTTGAGCCCGAAGGCGCCGCCCACGTGCGGCTCGCGCACGCGCACCTGGCGCTCGCGCAGGCCGAGCGCCTCGGAGAGGAAGAGGCGCAGCGAGTGGGGCGACTGGGTCGAGGCCCAGAAGGTGAGGCGCTCCTCGTTCGCGTCCCACGCGGCCAGGTAGCCGCGCGGCTCGATCGAGGCGCCGGTGTAGCGCTGGGTGCGCACGGTGCCACTCACGGTGCCCGCCGCCTCGCGCAGCCGCGCGTCCGGATCGCCGTGCCGCTGTCGGGCGCCGCTCATCACGTTGTCGCCCCACGCGTCCACCACGAGCGGGGAGCCCGGCTCGAGGGCCCGGAGCGGATCGACCACGGGCTCCAGTGCCTGGTAGTGCACCTCCACCCGCTCGGCGGCTCGGCAGGCGGTGAAACGATCTTCGGCCACCACCACCGCGAGCGGCTCGCCGACGTAGCGGGCGCGATCCACCGGGAGCGCGTAGACCGGGAACTTCTTCTCACCGAGCGCCGGACTGTGCGCCGGAATCGGGCGGGTCTCGCGCTGGATCTCGTCGCCGCAGACGACGTCGAGCACGCCCGGCAGCGCCGAGGCCCCAATCGTGTCGATCGAGCGGATACCCGCGTGGGCGTGGGTGCTGCGCACCACGGCCATGTGGACCGTGTCCGGCAACACGATGTCGGCGACATAGGTACCGCGACCCGCAACCAGGAGCCGGTTGGTCTTGCCCGTCACCCGGCTGCCGACGTATCGCATAGACTCCTCCCGGAAGTCCGCTCTCGCGACGCCCCGCGCCGTTGCAATACCACGGCGGCGCGACGGCGATCAAGCCGGAGTCGAGCGAAGCCGGCTCGTCCGCCTCCGAGCGCCGGGAAGCGCGACATGTCGCGAAGGCTGCGTGGGAAGCGCCTTCGGCGCCGATTCCCGATCACGGGTATCGGGTGGGCGGCTCCGCGGTCCGGTCAGTCCTCCTGGACGCATCGCCGCACCCGCACGCGCGGAATCCGGGTGCCCGACACGTCCAGCACGATCACCTGATGGTCGCCCACCTGCACCGCGTCGCCCTTGCGCGGCGCGCGGCCCAGGGCGTTGAAGACCAGGCCCGAGAGCGTGTCGCCGGGCTCGGCGGCCAGCGCCCAGCCCGTCTCGCGGTTGAAGTCGAGCACCTTGACCCGGCCCAGCGCCTCGAACTCGCCGTTGTGGCTCTTGATGGCCTGGAGCTCCTCGCGGTCGAACTCGTCGCGGATCTCGCCGACCATCTCCTCCAGGATGTCCTCCTGGGTGAGCAGGCCGCGGGTCAGACCGTGCTCGTCCTTGACGATGGCCACGTGGATGAAGCTCTTCTGCATGTCGGCCAGCAGCTCGAGGATGGGCTTGCGCTCGGGCACCCGGAGCACCGGCTTCACGATGTCGCGCAGCTCCCCCTCACCGCTGCGCACCAGCTTGGTCAGGTCCTTGAAGTGGACGATTCCGAGCATGTGGTCGATCGATCCCTGGTAGATCGGCACGCGCGTGTAGCGCTCCTCGATCAGCTGATCGAGCAGGACGCTGGGCTCGATGTCGGCGGATGCTGCGGAGATGTCCGGCAGGCCCACCATGATCTCGTCCACGGTGCGCCCGGAGGCCGTGGCCACGGCGCCGATGATCGCGACCGGGTCGCCCGCGTCGAGGTTCAGCCGCGCGCGGCGCGCAATGCGCAGCACGTCCTCGGCAGCCGAACCGTGGTCGGAGCCGCCGGCGATCCGGTTGACGAGCGGCTCGATCACCCGGTCGAAGACCAGATGCATCGGCCGCAATATCTGGTGGAACAGGTAGAGCGGCAGGCCCACCAGTCGCGAGACGCCCCACGGATGGGCAGCGGCGACCGCCTTTGGGAGGATTTCGCAGAAGATCAGCACCAGCACCGTCATCACGGCGGTGGCGGCGACGACGCCGACCTCGGGGCCGAGGGCCGCCACGGCGAAGGCCGAGGCCAGCGACGCGGCCAGGATGTTGACCACGTTGTTGCCCAGCAGGATCGTCACCAGCAGGCGCGAGGTGGACGAGACCAGTACGCGGATCGCGGCGCCCACCGGTCCGGGCCGCTCCTCGGCCTCGATGTCCGCCTCGCGCAGGCGGAGCAGCGCCGTCTCGCTGCCCGAGAAGAACGCCGAGAGGACCAGGCAGATCGCGATGAGAAGGATCGAAGTCATGTTTCCCCCACGGATCCCGGTCATTATGCTCGGGCCGCGTGGAAGCTTCCAGGGGACCGGCCAGCGTTGACGCTCGCTGCACTGCCTCATAGGCTCGCGTCCGTGGACCGCCAGAGGACACGGCCGTCTCCAACAGGCCACCCAACCATCCGGGGGATCGATGAAATCCGCTTGGCTCGTTCTGCTTCCGCTGCTGGCGATGGCTCCGGGCGTCTCCGCCCAGGAGGCCGAGGATCCCTTCTCGGCGCGCGTGCGCGCGGCGCTCGACGCGGAGAC
>JBFGIM010000160.1:0-4961 GCA_041577695.1 Myxococcota bacterium
ATAGGTGTAGCCGAGCGTCAGGTTCCAGAAGTCGCGCGGCTGCCAGGCCGCCTCCAGCTCGAAGCCACGCGAGCGGGCCTCCACCCGGTTGTCGAAGGTGAGCGGCACCGTGAAGGGCGGAATCGGAATCCCCATGATGAAGCCTGCCGGGATCGGCGCGCCCTGTTCGAAGGAGCGGAGATCGTCGTAGTCGAAGACGAAGGCCGCCGCGTCCACGGTCAGGTCCGGCCGCAACACGGCGCGGTAGCCCAGCTCGTACGCGATCAGGTCCTCGGCGTCGAAGTCGGTGTCGCCGACGAAGTTGGCGATGGTCAACGCGTCCATCGGCGTCACGATGCTGATGCCGTGGTCGATCCGCGCCGGCGTGCGCACCGCGCGCGAGACGGCGCCCCAGAAGGTGTGGTTCGCATGGGGCGTGTAGAGCAACCGTGCCGAGGGCTGCACCTCGAAGCCGGAGTACTCGTTGTACTCGAGCTTGGTGCCCAGGGTCCCCACCAGCCGGTTCTCCACCAGCTCGTACTGCGACTGCACGAAGCCGGCCACCAGGTGGTCGGTCTGGGAGGTCGGCATCAGCGTGGTGAACCCGGTGGGGTCGATGTCGTCGGTGGTGAGCCGGTAGCTCAGGCCCCAGGTCAGGTCGTGACGCACGGACAGGGTCAGGTCGTGCTGGAAGTCGAAGTCGAGGGTGTCGCGTGTCTCGCCTACGAAGCCCTCGTCGCGGTGGTAGCGGTCCCAGAAGATCTGCGTCTGGGTGCTCGAGCGCTCCGAGACGGTGTGCGACCAGCGGGCCAGGAGGTTGCCGCCGCGGAAGTCGGCCGTGTCACGGCCGATCAGCGGGTTCTGGTTGGTCTGGTCGGCCTCGCCGTCGAAGTAGTCGCCCTGGAAGGTGAGCTGATCCTGGTCGCCCATGTCCCAGTCGAGCCGGAAGCCACCGCGGCCCGCGTACCAGCCGTCGTGGGCGTCGCCGCCCGACGGCGAATCGTAGTCGGACATGTCGAAGCCACGGGTGTAGGCGCGGTAGTGCACGCCGTCGCCCAGCTTGCCACCGAAGCGGGTGGCGCCGAAGAGCTCGTGGGTGCCGCCGCCCACCGAGACCAGCACGCCCTGGGTGTCGATGGCCGGCTTGGTGATGATGTTGATCACGCCGTTCACCGCGTTGGCGCCCCACATGGTGCCGCCCGGTCCGCGGATCACCTCGATCCGATCGACGTCCTCGATCATCACGTCCTGGAATTCCCAGTACACGCCCGAGAAGGCCGGCGTGTAGACGCTGCGCCCGTCGATCATCACCAGCAGCTTGTTGGCGAAGCGGCCGTTGAAGCCGCGCGAGCTGATCGCCCACTTGTTGGCGTCGATGCGGGCCACGTCGAGGCCGGGCACCATGCGCAACGCTTCGGGAATGCTGCGAAAGCCCGAGCGCCGCAGCTGGTCGCCGGTGATCACGGTGATGGCGGCCGCGGCCTCGGACAGCTTCTCGGCGCGCTTGCTCACCGAGGTCACCTCGATGTCCATCAGCGCTTCGAGACTGAGGCTGGTCAGGTCGTCGTCAGCGGCGGCGGGCACGGCGACGAGCGCAAGTGCCAGGGCCAGCGTCGCGGCGCACCAAAGCGGCACGGACTCCGAACGTCGGTCCGAACGTCTCATGGATACTCCCCCCGAAGACCCGCGCCTGAGCGCAGGGTTCCGGCAGGGAGATCGGCATGTGCTGCGAAAACCTGAGGAAAGCGGGTGATTGCGCCGCCGACCCGGGGGAGCCCGCGGGCATGTTGGCGAGCGTTCCGGGCGGTACTACTGTCGAGTGCTCATCGGCGAGGCGAAATACCCTCAGTCGCCGGCGGGCTTCTCCGCCTCGGCCTCGGGCGCAGGCTCCGCCGCCTCGACTGCCTCTGCGGCCTCGGCTGCGGTCGCCGGCTCGTCGGCTTCCTCGGGTGCTACCAGCGCCGAGAGGTCGCGAATCTTCGAGCGCAGCCGCGCCTTCTTGCCGCGCAGATTGCGCAGGTAGTAGAGCCGCGAGCGTCGCACGTGTCCGCGGCTCTTGATCTCCACCTTCTCGACCACCGGGGCTTGGGTGGGGAAGACCCGCTCGACGCCGACGCCGTAGGAGATCTTGCGGACCGTGAAGGTCTCGGAGGTCCCGGCACCGCGACGGCGCAGGCACACGCCCTCGAAGATCTGGGTGCGCTCCTTCTCGCCCTCGCGAACCTTCACGTGGACCCGCAGCGTGTCGCCGGGGCGGAAGGGGGGCAGGTCGCGGCGCTCGCTGGCGCGCTCGATGGTGTCCATGCGATTCATCGCTCTTCCTCTCCCGGCGCGCCCGACCCCAGATCGGGTCTGCGTCGCCTCGTGAATTCCCGGGCCTGCTCGGCCCTCCAGCGGGCGATCGCCTGATGGTCGCCCGAGCGAAGCACTTCCGGCACCTCGCGCCCGCGGTATGCGGCGGGCCGCGTGTACTGGGGGCCCTCCAACAGGCCCGTCTGGAAGGACTCGGTCGTCGTCGACTCGGGGTTGCCCAGCACGCCGGGAAGGAGACGCGTCACCGCCTCGATCACGACCATGGCCGGCGCCTCGCCGCCCGACAGCACGTAGTCCCCGATCGACACCTCCTCGTCCACTGCCAGCTCGATGGCCCGCTGGTCGACGCCCTCGTAGCGCCCGCAGACCAGCACCAGGTGGGCTTCGGCTGCGAGCCGGGCGGCTTGTTCCTGGTCGAAGCGCCGACCCTGGGGCGAGAGCAATAGCACCCGCGCCTTCCGTTCGGGCCCCTTCGGCCCGGCCAGCGCCTCGATCGCCTCCACCACCGGCTCGGGCTTCAGCACCATTCCCGGGCCGCCGCCGTAGGGCGCGTCGTCCACGGTCCGGTGCACGTCCGAGGTCCACCGGCGCAGGTCGTGCACCCCGATCCGAACCTGCTCCCGCTCGCACGCGGCGCCCAGCAACGAGGTGCGCCGGAAGATCTCGAAGAGCTCGGGGAAGATCGTGACCACGTCGATCTGCACGGAACCCTCGCGCTCCGGAGGGCGCTACTCGGGGTCGAGCAGGCCCGGCGGCACTTCCATCACGATCCGCGCAGCCTCCAGGTCGACCCGGCGCAGCAGAGACTCGGCGAACGGCAGCAGGATCTCTCGGCCCTCTTCGCCCTCCACCACCAGCACGTCGTGCGCGCCGGTCTCCCAGATCTCGCGGACGGTGCCCACCGGGCTGCCGTCCTCCGTCTCCACCGCGCAGCCCACCAGCTGGTACCAGTAGTACTCGCCGTCGGGTAGCGCTTCGAGCTGGTCGGGATCGGCGAGGACGAGCAGTCCGGCCAGGGCTTCGGCGCCCTCGCGGCTGGTGATGCCCTCGAGTCGAAGCCTGACCTCCCCGGTACGTCCGGGCTCGAGCCCGATCACCGTGTACTCGCGCGCAACCCCATCCGCTCCGGAGCCGCCCAGTGCGAGCCGCCGCGCGCCGCGCGCGACCCGCTGCAAGTTCTCGGGACCGTCTCCGAAGAAGCGGACCCGCAGATCGCCGGCCCGCCCGTGCGCACCGGCCACCTCGCCCAGCACCACGCGCCGAGGCCGCCGCATGCAGGGCTGGCGTCAGTCGACGATCTCGAGCCGGAAGTCACCCCCGGCTCGCGACGCTCCCAACACCGCGCGCATCGCCTTGGCGACGCGGCCCTGGCGGCCGATCACGCGACCGCGATCGCGCTCGCTGGTCTCCAGCTCGAGCAGGTTGTCCTCCTGCTCCACCACGCGCACGTTCTCGGGCTCGGTGACGATCGCCTTGGCGATGAACTCGACCAGCTCGGCGGCGGGGTTGCTCTCAGGCATCGGTGGCTCCCGCGGCCGCCGCCGCGCGCTTGGCGCGGCGCATCAGCCCGGCCACCGCGTCGCTCAGCTGGGCGCCCTGGCCCACCCAATGCTCGACGCGCTCGGTCTTGATCTCGACCAGCTTGGGCGTCACCACCGGGTTGTACGTGCCGAGATACTCGAGCGGGCGCCCGTCCCGACGGGCGCGCTCGTCGATGGCGACGATGCGGTAGAAGGGGCGCTTCTTGGCGCCCACGCGCGAAAGTCGGATTTTGACCATGTTCTGGAGGACCCCTGTGAGGCGGGCGCTGACTCTACGGGACGGCCGGAAAACCCGCAAGCGCCGGGGCTTAGAGCCCGAGCCGCCGCTTCTCCTTGCGTTCCGAGCAGGGATCGCAGGCGTAGAGCTCTCGATGAGGGGTCTGGAGGCGGTCGTAGTCGCCGTCGAGGGCGATGCGGCGCACGCTGGGCGCCGCCTCACCGCAGAAATCGCAGCGCAGGCCGGGTGCGGAGCGGGCCGGGGGGCCCGGCTTGGATCGGGTCGGTTCGGGCATGACGAGACTCCTCGGCGGGCGGGAATCTAACCCACGTGCAGGCGCAGGTCTGCGGGGGCCTGGTCGCCCAGCTCGCGGGCCAGCGCCGCCAGCAGGTCGGCCTTCCGCATCTGGAGCTGCTGGCACCAGACGCTGCTGTCGACGGTGGCCTCCAGCACCGGACCGCGCATCGCCCGCGGCTGGCAGTGGAGGGCCACCTCGCGGCCCACCGCCCGCTCCCAGCAGTCGGAGATGCGCAGGATGGCGGTGGCGTCGTTCAGCCCCAGGTCCTCGAGCACGCGGGGCACCAGCGCGCTGAGCGGACGCGGCTTGCTGCGTCGCGGCTTCACGCGCCCTCCTCGCCCAGCAGGCGGAAGACCAGGCCCGAGGGCAGCTTCGGATGGAAGAAGGTGGACTTCTGCGGGAGGATCTCGCCGGCACCGGTCACCCGGAACACGTCGTCCGGCGCCAGCGGGTTCAGGTAGAGCGCCGCGGTGCCGCGCCCGGCGCGCACCTCGCGCGCCGCCTCGAGCGCGCTCTTCGGAAAGGCGACCGCTCCTTCGCGCACGGCTGCGTCGTCGAGCCCGAACACGCCGTCGAGCACCTCGCGGTGGAGCGCGCGCACCGCCAACTCGCC
>JBFGIM010000161.1:0-4900 GCA_041577695.1 Myxococcota bacterium
ACGACGAGCTCCGGGAGGTCGCCCGATCCCTCGGCGACTTCGAGAGCCTGGTCGCCGAGCTCCCTGGCCAGTGCGATCTCTCCGCGCGCCTCGTAGACGGAGCTGAGGCCGTGCAGAACCTGGAACCGCTGCCTCGTCTCGCCCGACGCCCGACATCGCTCCCGACACAGCTCCCGGGCGCGCTTGTAGGTCTCTTCGACCTCCCGGCTCGCGTAGCCCCTGGTCGCGACGAGAGGCGCGCCGAGCCCGATCCTGAGCTCGATCTCCTGTCGGGTCCGGTCCGGCGACTCGGGGAGCTGCGTCAGCAGATCCAGCGCCCGGTTCCAATGGGCGATCGCCTCCAGGTGCGCCGATCGCTCGACGGCGCGCTCGCCGGCGCGGGCATAGTAGGAAACGGCCTCGGCCAGCAAGCCCGCCTCTGCAAAGTGGCGCGCGATCGACTCGGGCGCGATGCGCTCGGAGATGCTCCGCTCGAGCTCGCGGGCGATGCGCGCGTGGAGATCCTGGCGAGTGCGCTGGAGCAGCGACCGGTAGGCGGCGTCGCGGACCAGCTGATGCTTGAAGACGTAGGTGGCGCGTGCTCCCTCTGACGTGTCGCCGCGACGGAACAGCAGCTCCGACTCCTCCAGGCGTCCGAGGTCCTGCTGGAGGGTTGCGTCGTCCCGGCCGGCCAGGGCGCGGAGCAGTTCGTAGCGGAACTCCCGATCCAGGACCGCTCCCAGCTGTGCCACCTCCTTGGCGCGACCCAGGCGATCGAGCCGGGCCATCAGCGAGCCCTGCAGGGTCATCGGGACGCTGCTCGTCGCGGCGCCGGGTGCCTCGAGGGCTGCCTTGGTCAGCTCTTCCACGAAGAGGGGTACGCCGTCCGCGCGCTCCACGACCTTCTCTACGAGGAAGTCGGGCAGGGGCCGGCCGGCGCAGATCGCCTCGATCATCGCAACCGTCTGACTGCGGTCGAGGGGCTCCAGATCGCAGGGGGTCAGCAGGGCTTCGGTCCACGGCAGCTCGAACCCCGTTCGCAGCGTGACGAGCAGCAGGATCGGGGCCTCGGGGACGCGCCCGAGCAGCTCCGCCAACAGCTCGGCGCTCGACGGATCGATCCAGTGGAGATCCTCCACGACCAGAACGACGGGTGTCTCCCGGGCGATGCCGAACAGCCAGGAAGCCAGCGCCCGGAGCGCCCGGAGCATCTCGCGGCGCCGCACCTCGGGATCGTCGGACCGGACGCCCTGTGAGTCGGCGCTCGGCAGGGAGAGGAAATCGGCGAGGGCCGGCATCAGATCGGCCCGTGTGAGCCCGTACTCGTCGAGCCCACGCGCCAGCTTCGCGCTGCGCTGCGCTGGCGCCTCGTCGACCTCGAAGCCCAGCGCGCGCTCGAGAGCGGCGATGGCAGGGTGGAAGGCGCTGTGTTCGTTGTGCTCGGTGCAGCTCACCTCGAACCATTGCACCGATTCCCCGGCCAGACGCTGCTGCAGCTCGTACACGATCCGCGACTTTCCCATTCCCGCGCCGGCGCGGATCGACAGCTGCTGCCCGCGACCCTGCTTCACCAGCTCCCATCGCTCCAGCAGCATGGGGAGCACCTTCTCCCTTCCCACGAGCGGTGTGAGCCCGGCAGTCCGCTGGACCTCGATCCGCGTGCTCGCTCGGCCGGCGCGCAACACCTGGTACAACGGGACGGGCTTCGGAAAACCCCGCAGCTCGTGCAGGCCGATCTCCTCGATCTCGAAGCGACCCTGCACGAGCCGGCGGGTGCTTGCGCTGATCAGCAGTTGTCCGGGAGCGGCCTTTCCCTGCACGCGCGCAGCGAAGTTCATGGTTTCGCCGAAGGCCAGCTCGTCGTGTGGGAATCCGGCGCCGGCCCGGATGGCATCGAGAACCACGGGGCCCGTGTGGACGGCGATCCGCAGCTCCAGGGGCTCGTGCCGCGCCCGCGGCAGCCGTTCCGAGACGCGTTGGTTGAGCCGCGGAACGCCGTCGAGGATCTCCAGGGCCGTGTGGACGGCGCGGATCGCGTCGTCTTCGTGCGCCTCCGGGTAGCCGAAGAACACCAGCAATCCGTCTCCGAGCAGCTGGGCCACGTGACCCACGTTCCGCTCGATCGACTCGAGGCACTGCTGCTGGTACAGGTGGATGACGTCGCTCAGCTCCTCGGCGTCGAGGCACTGCGACAGGTCCGTGGAGCCGACCAGATCGCAGAACATCACGGTCAGCAGGCGGCGCTCTCCCGTCCTGGGTTGCACGGGAGATGGCGCCCAGGCGAGCCACGAGCCTTCGCGCAGCGCCACGCGCTGCACATCCACCAGCTCCGCGATCAGCTCGGTGAGCCCCGCGTCGCCCAGCTCCAATTCGCGCTTCAGGGAGCGGAGTGAGAGTCGCTCGTTCCGACGCAGCAGCGCGCGGGCCCGCTCGATGGTCTTGCCCAAGCTCACGGCGTTGGTGTGCACGCCACTCGCCCTCGGCCTTCTCACTCCGCCCATCGAGCATGCCACGGATCGCGACTGCCCGCCGGCGCCACCCCGCGGCGCAATCTCCTCCCGAAGCGAACCGCCCTGCCAGGGCCGACTGTGGCATATTGGCCCCGCGTCAGTCTCAGAATGCCACGCCCTTGGGACGTGCCCATCGGTCACCGGCCCACGGCTCGCCTGACCCTTGCACCCAGACCAGCGGGGCGTGGGCTGGGCCGGGCAACGGCGGCGGGACCGCCGAATGGGGGCTGCAATGGGAGCCGAGATGAGCGCAACTTCGAAGCGACACCTTTTCCTAGCGGCGGTCACCCGCGGAGCGAGCGTGGTCGTGACCGGGGGAGTGGTGGCGCTGTTGTGGATCGCGATGAGCATTCCGGCGCCTCGGCTGCCGCGATTGTGACACCGCCAGTGATTCCGACAGCTTCGACCCGCCGCAGGCGGGGGGATTCTTCGCCGGGTCGATGGAAGAGCTCGTTCCGCTGCGCGGTGGCGTGATCACGCCCACGCCGATCCCCCCCCCAAAATGGCGTGGCGGCCGCAACTCCTGCGCGCCTCGCGGCGCGCGGGCGCGCGACACGAGTCGCGTGCGGTCTCGGATTCGAGCTGGCGTTCGCGTTGCCGCCGCTCCTCTGGTGGCAACGGCGACGGCTGCGGCAGGTGATCGGGAGCTAGACCCGCTCGGGCCGTCCCGGATCGACGACGGGTCGAGCGATGGGCTCGCACACGAAGATCGGAATGTCGCGTGTCGTCCGCTTCCGATACTGGGCGTAGGGCGCGTAGTGCCGGTCGCAGATCGGCCAGAGACCGGGCTTCTCTTCGGGCGTGGCCAGACGCGCGCGCAGCTTCATGCGCCGGCCGCGATGGTTCACCTCGATGTCCGGGTGCTCGACGAGGTTGCGATACCACACCGGGTTCTTCGGGGCCCCGCCGAGCGAGGCCACCAGGAGCACGCCGCCCTCGTAGGGCACGTACATCAACGGGATCGTCAGCCGCCGGCCGCTCCTGGCACCGGTCATCGTGACGAAGCAGACCTCGTCCCCAGCCAGCTTGTTGAAAAGCCGGCCGCCGCTGAGGCGATGCAGAAAGACATGGGTGCGCGTCATGGCCTTGATCAGCCAGCGCGGCGGGGGGGCGCCGGAGCCGGACGGGGCAGGAGCGTCGGTGGTCATCGCAGTCTCCCTGACTCGGGGCGTCGAGGGCTTCGCTCCGCTCGCGCGCCGCCCGATGGCCGGAAGGTACCGCAGGCGCAGATCATGTGAGGTTCGAACCCGGGCGAGCGGCGTGCTAAACGGGAGAGGTGACGACGAACATGCATGAGGACTTGCCGCTTCGCATCGGCGTTGCGCTCGGGGCCGGCAGTGCCGCGGCCCTCGCGGAGATCGGTGCCCTCGAGGTGCTCGAGGAAGCGGGCATTCCCGTCCACGCCGTGGCCGGCACCAGCGCGGGGGCAATCGTGGGCGCGGCCTTTGCCGGTGGTCACCTCGCCGCGCTCCGAGACGGGCTGTCCGGGCTGTCCCGCCGCCGGGTCCTGCGGCTCTTCGATCCGGCCTGGCCGCGGCAGGGGCTGCTGCACGGGCGGCGCGGGATCGAGTTCGTGCGACCCTATCTCGGCGAGCGGATCGAAGACCTGGCGAGGCCGTACGCCGCCGTGGCCACCGAGCTTCGCAGCGGCGACGAGGTGCTCCTGACCCGCGGCCCGATCTTCGACGCCGTGCGGGCCAGCATCGCTCTCCCCGGCATCTTCACGCCCTGGCGGGTCGGTGGCGCGCTGCTCGTGGACGGCGGCCTCGTGGATCCGGTGCCGGTATCGGCGGCGCGCGTCCTGGGCGCCGAGTTCGTGATCGCGATCAACGTGCTTCCCCTCCGCGCCGAGCAGCGGCCCACGCGGTCGAGACACGAACATCTCCGGCTCGTCGACCCGACGCCCGGGAACGAGAAGCCAGCCACCGACCAGGCCAAGCTCGAGGAGCAGCTCGGGCTCGTCGAGGTCGTCTGGCGGGCGTCGCGCATCCTGGCATCGCAGGTGGCCACCACCCGGCTTCGCGAGGACCGCCCGGGCTACCTGCTCCAGATCGCCGTTCCCGAAGTCGGCATGTTCGACCTCCACCGAACGCCCGAGCTGGTCGCGGTCGGCCGGCTCGCCATGGAGGCGGCCCTGCCCGAGCTCCGTCGGGTCCTGGAGCGCGCCGTGCCGCTCGGGCGTCGCCTTCGCGACTGGCGGCGGCGGGCCGGCACGCTCCTGACGGCCCCGTGATGCGCTCCCGGCACGAAGGAGCCTGTTCGCGCAGCCATGGCCCACCTCGACGACGCGGTCGGCACCCTCGCCCGTCTGGCCCAGTGGGTCCGACCCCGGCCCCGGAATACGCTCGACGATCTCGTCGTCTACGAGGGCGTCCCGCTGGAGCGCCTCTTCCCGACGCCCCACGCGCCGG
>JBFGIM010000162.1:0-4783 GCA_041577695.1 Myxococcota bacterium
CCGCGCCGCTTCGGGCGCGAAGGGCGGCACGTCGTCCTGGAGCTTGCGCAGCTCGGTCACCAGGCTCATCGGGATCAGGTCGGGCCGCGTCGCCAGGATCTGGCCCAGCTTCACGAAGGTGGGCCCCAGCTCCTCGAAGGCGCGCCGGATGCGCTCCTCGGTGGTGGCCTGGATCGCCTCGGGCTCGGGTTGGCGCAGCCGCAGCACGCGGCGGCCGCGCGCCAGGGCACTCTCGAGATCGAGGCGGGCCACCATGTCGCCGAAGCCGTAGGTGGCGACCACGGCCAGGATCTCGCGCAGGCGCTGCAGGTTCTTGTAGGTCTGGGGGATCTTGACCAGGGCGGTGAGCTGCACGGTGGTGGCTCACTCGTTCCGCTGGGCGGCCAGCGCGTCGAGGCGCGCCTCCAGCTCCGCCAGCCGCTCGTCGAAGGAAGCGACGCGGTCGCCCCCGTCCGACTCCCCTCCCGACTCGCCAGTGGCCCGCAGCATCGAGAGCGCCCGGCGCAGCGGCGCCGCCAGCGCTTCGCGGAACAGCCGGTGGCCGGCGGAGGCCGCGCGCCCGACGGCTTCCTCGAAGGCGCGGGCCTCCTCGTCGCTCAGATCGCCGCGCTCGCGCAGCTCGTCGAGGATCCGGCGCGCATCCTGCCGCGCCGATTCGGCGCTGCGCAGCAGCAGGTCGGCGAAGGTGGCGAAATCGAGCACGCGGCTCAGGCCTTCGGCTCGAAGGCCAGCGGCAGGCCCGGACGCGGCCACTCGAGGCTGACCAGCCGGCCGCTGCCCGAGAGCGTTACGAAGGCGGTCCGCCGCTCCGGTCCGCCGAAGCAGATGTTCGTGGTCAGCGGATCCGGCGTCGGCAGGTGCTCGACGCTGCTCCCGTCGGGCGCGATGACGGTAATGCCGCCGTTGCCCAGCGTGGCGACACAGACGTAGCCCTCGCCGTCGACGGCCAGCGAATCCAGCAGTTGGAAACCGGGGAGTCCCGCCAGCAGCGTGCCACCCTGGGTGCCGAGGCCCGGCGTCTCCCGGATCTCGCCGGGCCCCGCCACCTGCCAGGACCAGACCCGACCGGTGAAGGTCTCGGCGGCGTAGAGCGTGTTGCCGTCCGGCGACAGGCCGATGCCGTTGGGCGCGTCGAGCGGATGGATCACCTCGCGGATCCCGCTGCCGTCGGCGCGGGCATGGTAGATGCCGCCGCGGTCGCGCTCGCGGGGGCGGATCTTGCCGTGGTCGGTGAACCAGAAGCCGCCGCTCTCGTCGAAGATCAGGTCGTTGGGGCCTCGAAGCGGGTTGCCGTTGCACTCGCGATAGAGCACCTCGACGGCGCCGGTCTCGAGGTCGACGCGCTCGATGCGGCCGCCGCCGTAGTCGGCGGGCTGGTTGCCCGGCAGCGTGAGGCCCCCCACCTCGTGCCACTCGAAGCCGCCGTTGTTGCAGACGTAGCACTTGCCGTCGGGGCCGATGGCAGCGCCGTTGGGCCCACCGCCCGGCTCCGCAATCGTCTCCCTGCGTCCGTCGGCCGACACCCGCGTGACCCGTCCCGCGCGGATCTCGACCAGGACGACGCTGCCGTCGGGGAACGCGATGGGACCCTCGGGAAAGGCGAGGCCGCTGGTGATCTCGCGCACGGTTCGTGCTCCCGGTCGAAAGTTGCGAGAAACTATCCTACTCGATCCGGGGGAGGTTGCATCGAATGACACGACCGCCGCGAGCGGCGTCGGCCGTCGAGGCTATGCCCGGCGCGGTCTACTCGCCGTTGGCCGATCGCGCGCGCGACCACAGCGGGCCGGTCTATCCGCTGCACGTCGGCGACACCTGGCGGACACCCTTCGAGGGCGGCCGCATGGAGGACCTGCGTCAGGACCAGATCCCCGGACTCAATCGCTACAGCGAGACACGTGGCGTGCCCGCGTTGGTCGACGCGCTGGTGGAGAAGGTGCGGGCGAGCAACGAGCTGCCCTGTGAGCGCGAGTCGCTGGTCGTGACCGCGGGTGCCACAGCAGGCCTCTTCGCCGCGGTGGGAGCTCTCGTCGATCCGGGCGACGAGGTGCTGATCCTGGCGCCCTTCTGGCCGCTGATTCGCGGCATAGTGCAGGCATGGCGCGCCCGACCGGTCGAGGTTCCGTTCTACGATCGCGTGGACTCGATCGGCGAGGCCGTGGAAGCCGTGCGCAGCCGCATCACGCCCCGCACCGTGGCGCTCTACGTCTCGACGCCGTCGAATCCCACCGGTCGCGTGCTGCCCGGACCGTGGCTCGAGGCGCTGACCGAGCTGGCTCGGAGCGAGGACCTCTGGCTGCTCTCGGACGAGGTCTACGAGGCGCTGCGCTACGGCCCCGAGCACGTCTCGCTCGGTCGCTTCGCACCGGAGCGCACCATCACCGCGTTCTCCTTCTCGAAGGCCTACGGCATGGCGGGCAACCGGGCCGGCTACCTGGTGGCGCCGCCCGGGGTGATGGACCCGATCCACAAGTTGACCACGCACAGCGTCTACAACTGCCCGACCGCCTCGCAGTGGGCCGCCCTGCGGGCGCTGGAGGGCGCCGACGCCTGGCTGGAGGAGAGCCGTCAGCTCTACCAACGTGCGGGAAGGGACACCGCGGCGAAGCTGGGCCTGCCCGCGCCCGAGGGATCGACCTTCCTGTTTCTCGACGTTCGGCATCACCTCGACGAGCGCGGGCTCACCGGCTTCCTCGAGGACTGCTTCGAGGACGGCGTGCTGCTGGCGCCGGGCGCCTCCAGCGGCGCCGACTACGGCGGCTGGGTGCGGCTCTGCTACACCGCGGCGCCACCGGATGCGGTGGCGGAAGCGGCGCGTCTGCTGGCGGCGAGATTGGGGACCGGGACGGAGGGGGGCCGTTGACGCAGCGCACTCGGGTCGCGGAAGTGCTGGGCCGGGTCGAGCCGGGCGGTGAAGTCACGGTGGAGGGCTGGCTCAAGACGGCGCGACACGCCAAGGGCTGCTCGTTCCTGGAGGTGAGTGACGGGTCGAGTCTGGTCGGCATCCAGGTGGTGGCCGACCCCGAGCTCGAAAACTACCAAGACGAGGTGCGAACGCTGCGCACCGGCTGCGCGGTGCGGGCCAGCGGCGAGCTGGTCGCCTCGCCGGGGAAGGACCAGCGCCACGAGATCCGCGCCCACTCGGTCCGGGCGATCGGGGAGGTTGGCGACGACTACCCGCTCCAGAAGAAGCGCCACTCCTTCGAGTTCCTGCGCACCCTGGCCCACCTGCGCATGCGCACCAACACCCTCGGCGCCGTGATGCGGGTGCGCGACGCGGCGGCCCGGTCGATCCGCCGCTTCTTTCACGAGAACGGCTTCTTCGAGCTGCACGCGCCGGTGATCACGGGTTCGGACTGCGAGGGTGCCGGCGAGCTGTTCCGGGTGACCGGCTTCGACCCCGCCCAGCCGCCGCTCGACGCCGAGGGCGCGGTCGACTGGAGCCGCGACTTCTTCGGGCGGCAGGCCTATCTCACCGTGTCCGGCCAGCTCGAGGCCGAGATCGGGGCGCTGGCGCTGTCGCGGGTGTTCACCTTCGGTCCGACCTTCCGCGCCGAGAACTCCAATACCAGCCGCCACCTGGCCGAGTTCTGGATGGTCGAGCCCGAGGCGGCCTTCCTCGACCTGGACGGCAACATCGAGCTCGCTACCCGCTTCCTCAAGTCGGTGTGCGCCGACCTTCTGGAGCAGTGCCCGGACGACCTCGACTTCTTCCGCGAGCGCATCGAGCCCAAGGCGATCGAGACGCTCGAGCAGGTGGTTTCGGCGCCCTTCGAGCGCATCACGTACACGGAGGCCATCGGCATCCTGGAGCGGAGCGGGCGCGACTTCGAGTTCCCGGTGCGCTGGGGGACCGACCTCCAGAGCGAACACGAGCGCTACCTCACCGAGGAGCACGCGCGCCGTCCGCTGGTCGTGACCGACTACCCGCTGGGGATCAAGCCGTTCTACATGTACGTGAACGAGGACGAGCGCACGGTACGCGCCATGGACGTCCTGGTGCCGCGGATCGGCGAGATCATCGGCGGCTCGCAGCGCGAGCACCGGCTCGAGAAGCTGCGGCCGCGCATGGACGACGCCGGACTGTCGGCGGACGAGTACTGGTGGTACCTGGAGCTGCGGCGACACGGCTCGGTGCCCCACGCCGGCTTCGGGCTCGGCTTCGAGCGGCTGCTGCTCTTCGCCACCGGCATGGCGAACATCCGCGACGTGATCCCCTTCCCCCGGACGCCCGGGGCTGCCGAGTTCTGAGTCGCGGCATTCGCCGACCCGTCAATCTCCGCCGCTCTCGTAGAGCGCGACCAGCAGCGCTCTCGGGCCGTGGGCGCCGTGGACGAGGGTCTGCTCGATGTCGGCGGTCTTGGACGGGCCGCAGATCCAGGTGAGGTGATGCGCGGTGCGCGCCGCTTCGGGAACGGCGCGAAAGGCCTGGTGCAGGTCGCCGACGATGCGGGAGGCGTCGAGCAGCAGGACGACGCGCTCCGCCAGGAAGAGCAGCGCGCGATGGGGAGCGTCGTCCACTCCCACGGCGACGGCGCCGTTCTCGGCGACCCCGACCGATCCCTCGGCGATGGCCACCTCGACGTCCTCGAAGCCGTGGGGTGCGACTCCGGCCGGTGGCACGCCCCACGGTCCCGCTCCCAGCCGGCGCGCGGCCGACGGCTCGGCGACGATGCGACCCGAGCCCAGCTGTCGGGTCACCAGGGCGGCAAGCGCCGCCTCGGGGACCGGGCCGGCGGTCTCGCCGCCGGCAGCGGCGAGGGCCGCGGCGAAGCTGTCCGGTTCG
>JBFGIM010000163.1:0-4551 GCA_041577695.1 Myxococcota bacterium
GATCGTCGCGCTCGCGCACCGTCTGGCGGAAGCCCACCTCGCCGGCCCGCTTGACGAAGTCGAGCCCCTCCTGGGTATGGCGCGCGATGCCGTCGAATAGCGTGCCGAGGGTGCGGCTCGATGCGAAACCCATGTTCTCGACGGTCTGGTTGCAGAGCAGCTTCAGCATGACGAGCTGGTTCAGCGGTAGCCGAGCCATGCGCTCGGCGTAGGCGCGCGCGTGGGATTCGAGCTCGGCGGCCGGCACCACCTCGAGGATCAGGCCGATCTCCGCCGCGGTGCGGGCGGGGATCTCGTCGCCGGTCAGCAGGTAGCGCTTCGCCCGCTCGACGCCCATCCGGTAGACCCACATCGCAGTGGTGGGTGTTCCCCAGACCCGGGACGGGGGATAGCCGAACACCGCGTCGTCGGCGGCGATGATCTGGTCGGCGCAGAGCACCATGTCGGTGCCCCCGCCGATGCACCAGCCCTGGACCGCCGCGATCGTCGGCTTGCGCGCGTACCAGAGCTTCAGGTAGGTGTCTACGAAGCGTCCCATCATGCGCAGGTCCGCCACCGAGTCCCAGACTCTCCGATCTCCGCTCGCCAGCGGCTCGCTGCGCTCGCCGGCTTCGCCGGACGCCGGCGGAGCTTGCGTTTCGGGCGCGCTCGGAGCTGCGGCGTGGTCGTAGACGCGTTGCTGTGATTCGGCGCGGGTGGCCCAGTCGAGGCCGTAACCGGCGCAGAATGCCCGTCCCTCGGCGCGCAGCAGGATGACGCGCACGGCGGGGTCGGCGTCGGCAGCGTCGATCGCGGCCGCCAGCTCGTCGCGCAGGGCGGGCGTGATGGTGTTGTATTCCGCGGCGCGGCACAGCACCAGGTGGCGCACACCGGCCCCGGTCTCGGTGCGCAGGGTGCTCACGGCGTCGCTCATCCGGGCGCCGGGCCTTCAGCCGCGCAGGATGGCCGGGTTGCGACCCAGCTCCTTGGAGATGTTCTTGTGGTGGGCCTCGAGCGTGCCCCCACCGATCTCGATCAGCTTGGCGTCGCGCCACAGCCGGCTCACCACGTACTCGCCCATGTAGCCGTAGCCGCCGAGCACCTGGATCGCCGCGTCGGCCGCGCGCTTGCCGACCTGCGATGCGAAGAGCTTGGTGGCGTCGGCGTCCAGGCGCTGGCCCGAGCCCTGTAGCGACAGCTGGCCGGCGCAGTCGTAGACGAAGGAGCGGGCCGCCCGGTACTCGGCGTAGGTCTCGGCGATGTAGCGTTGAATCTGGCCGAAGTCGCGGATCGGTCGGCCGAAGGCCTTGCGCTGGTTGGCGTAGTCGACCATCACCCGCAACGAGCGCGCCGCGATTCCGACCGACATGGCGGCCAGCGTAACCCGCTCGATCTCGAGGTTGCGCATCATGTGGAGCGTGCCCTCTCCGTCCTCGCCCATCCTGTTCCCGATCGGAACCGGCACGTCGTCGAAGACCAGCTCGGCGGTGAAGGACGCGCGCATGCCGAGCTTGTCCTTCCACTGCTGGCCCAGCCGGAAGCCGGGCATGCCCTTCTCGACCAGGAACGAGGTGATCTGGCCCGGAGCCGTGGCGGCGTAGACGATGAAGCAATCGCCCAGCTCTCCATCGGCGATGCCGCCGTTGGTGATGAAGGTCTTGGTGCCGGTCAGCCGGTAGACGTCGCCCTCTCGTCGCGCCTGGGTGCGCAGCGACAGCACGTCGGTCCCGACCTCGGGTTCCGTCATGCACAGGCCGCCGATCCACTCGCCGGTGGCGGCCCGCGGGAGCACGTGCTTCTTCTGGAGCTCGCTGCCGTTGACCGCGACGTTGTTGGCGAAAAGGTAGGAGTGGGCCAGCGCCGACAGTGCGAAGCCGGGGTCGGAGCTGGAGAGCGCCTCGCAGACCTGCACGGCGGCCACGGCGTCGAGGCCCGCACCACCGTACTCCTCCGGAATCGTGACGCCCAGCATCCCCAGCTCACCGGCGCGCCTGAACAGCTCGACGTTGAAGCGCTCGTCGCGGTCGTGGGCCGCCGCCTGCGGCTCGACCTCTCGCTCCACGAACTCGCGCAGGGTATCGGCGAGCATGGCGTGCTCGGGGCTGGGGGCGAAGAGGTCGTGGTCTCGCATCGGTGGATTCCTCGGGCCCGGGCCTGGGGCCGACAGGGTACCAAAGCGTCTACAGAGCCGCGCGATTGTCCTATCTTCCCGGCCGGGTGAATCCGCCCGACGTAATGGAGGAGTTTGCATGTCGACACAAGATCGAAATTCGCCGGGGCAGCGGGCGGCGTGGGTGCTGGTGCTGGTCCTGAGCGTGGCCGCCACCGGCTGCACCGTGATCGAGGACGGCGAAGTGGGCGTCTCCAAGCGCTTCGGCACGATCTCGGACGAGCCGGTCAGTCCTGGCGTGAAGTTCGTGCTGCCGGTGGCCCGTGAGATCGAGACCTGGAACGTGAAGACCCAGGAGATCAAGGAGCAGGCCAACGTGCCCTCCTCCGAAGGTCTGATCGTCGGACTCGACACCTCGATGCTCTTCCGCGTGAAGCCCGAACAGGCTCCTGCGCTTCGCAAGAAGGTCGGACGCAACTACTTGAGCATCCTGGTCGTGCCGTATCTGCGCAACGCCGTGCGCGACGTCGTCTCGGCGTACGAGGTCAAGAACATCTACAGCGAGTCGGGGCGCAAGGAGATCGCGGCGCGCATGCTCGAGTACCTGCGCGAGAACCTCGACTCCCGGGGCATCGAGGTCGAGCGCGTCCTGATGCGCGACGTTCAGCTGCCCCAGCGCTTCAAGGAGAGCATCGAGGCCAAGCTCGCCGCCGAGCAGAAGGCGGAACAGAAGCGCTTCGAGCTGGATCAGGCCCGCAAGGATGCCGAGATCGAGGTGGCCCGGGCCGAGGGTGCGGCGCGGGCTCAGGAGATCATCCGCGCCACGCTGTCGGAGCCGTACCTGCACTATCTCTGGATCCAGACCTTGAGCCAGAACCCCAACGTGATCTACGTGGCCACGGAATCGAACCTGCCGATCTTCAAGACGGTCAAGTAGGCGGCGGATGCAGCAGGCGAGTCCGGAGTGGTCGCGCTGGCTCGTGGCCCAACGTCGCGCCATCGACCGTATCCTCGCCGAGCGGCTGGCCGCGGACCTGCCCGGGCCGTCGACTCCGGAGAGCGAGGCGCTGCGGCGCTTCCGCTCCCACGCGGCCGCGGCGCTGCGCCGGGGCGGGGCGCCGCCGCCGCCGTCGCTCGACGGGGTGCGCGGCGATGCCCAGCGAGCCGGGCGACTGATCGAGGTGTGGTGCGACGCGGCCGCGCAGTTGGCCGGCCCGCAAGGCGGCGAGTTGCGCGGCTGGCTCGAGCCGCTGCTGCCGCCCTTCCGCGCTGCGCTGCTGCAGACCGGCGCTGCCAGCCGCGCGCGGCGCACCGTGAAGATGGGGCGCCGCACCGTCACCAGCGCCATCGACCGGGTGGGCGACGCCTACCTCGCCGTCGATCTCGAAACCGGCGAGGTGGCGGACGCCAACCCGGCCGCCACCGCGCTGCTGGGCACCGAACGCGTCGACCTGTTGGGCTCGCGCGCCGAACGCTGGCTGCACGGCGACAGCCGCGACACCTGGCGAGCCCACCTCGAAGCGCTGGTGGAGAGTCCGGAACCGCGCCGTTTCCGCGCCGTCTGGATGGACAGCCTGGCGCGACCGTTGGCGGTGGAGATCAGCGCCACCCGCCATGCGGCGCGCAGCCGACCGCTGGCACTGCTGCTGGCGCGAACGCTCTAGCGCTCGCGGCGAGCGCCGTCGCCCAGATGGCGGGCGAACCAGCCGAGCATGCGCTCCCAGGCGTCGTCGGCCACCTCGGGCCGGTACATCTCGGGACGCGTGTCGTTCATGAACGCGTGCCCGGCCCCGGGGTAGATCTTCAGCTCGTGGTCCTGGCCGGACGCGGCGAGCGCGCGCTCGAGCGCGCGCACGTCGTCCACCGGCACGAAGGTGTCGTCCTCGCCGAAGAGTCCCAGCACCGGACAAGCGACCGACGGAGCCGCCTCCAACGGCGAGCGGGGCTTTCGCGCCAGATCGCGCGACGAGCCCTCCTGCGGCGCCAGCAGGCCGTGCTCTGAGGAGAGCAGCCCGTAGTAGGAGACCGCGGCGCCGAGTCCGCGCACGCCGGCGGCAGCCAGCAGCACGTACAGCCCGCCCATGCAGAACCCGGTGATGCCGACCGGCCGACCGGCCACGGCGGGATGCTCGGCCAGGAAATCGCGCGCCTGCTGGAGATCCGCGAGCACCTGCACATCCGAGAGGCCCCGCATCCAGATCCCTGGATCGGTGATCTCGACGCTCGATTCGCGTCGATACAGATCGACCGCGAGGACGGCGTAGCCCGCCTCCGCGAGACGACGCGCGAGCGCGCGCGTGTGATCGGCGAGGCCCCACACGTCGTGGATCATCACCACGCCGGGATGGGCGCCAACGTCCGGGTGCGCCAGGAAGCCGAGCTCGAGTTCGGCGCTCTGCACGCGCGTCAGTATACTGGGCGGCCGTGAGCTACGAACACGAGCTGGAAGTCGCCCTGGAAGC
>JBFGIM010000164.1:0-4169 GCA_041577695.1 Myxococcota bacterium
CACCGGCAGCGGGAGCCCCGCTTCCTCGGCCAGCTCGCGGGCGTTGTGGACCTCGCCGCCGGGGCGTCCGGCCAGGTGGGCCAGCAGCACGATCCCGTAATCCGTCAGGCGGCTTACACGCAGCATTTCCGCTCCTCCGTCGACCCGAAAAATAGAGGACTCATGCGGTCCTGTAAACAACGGGACCTCTCCGGTCTGGATTGAATCCCCCAGGGGGAGCCGGCGCAGTGCTCTGGGTTTTCTTTGCCACGCCGCACGGAATTTCCCCACACAACAACCAACGCGAATCGCCATTCGCCGGGGTCGGCGGATGGCGCTCGGGCGCGGCAGGTGCCGACGTGCGGCAAGGAGAGGACGGGTGCGCGAATCGATGCTGAGGGGATGGGGGACTTCTCGCCGAGGCAGACGGCGCGCCGGGCCCTCGGGGGCGGCGCTGGTGTTGGCGGCCTGGTGTCTGTTGGCCGCGCCGGCGGGCGCCAACCACATCGCCATGCCCGGCGACCTGGGCTTCGTGGCCGAGATCAACACGGGCAACAATGGAAAGTTTGCGATCCACAACCTCTCGTTCGGCGCCAACATCACCGGGATCACCATCACGCTCGGGGACAACGCGCTGTTCGACACGGCTGCGGGCGCGTCCGGCAACGGGGATGTCGATCCGGTCATCCAGCCGCTGTTGCTGGCCACGGCGCTCAACCCGATGCCGAACATGAATCCCGGCGGCTTCGGCTTCGACTTCGAGGTGACGGGCGAAGACGTGGGACTGGTCGGGGTCTTCGGCATCGCCGATGGCGCCTTCACGGTCAGCTTCGCCTTCACCGGCTTCGACCCCGGCGAGTCCTGGGGCTTCTTCGTCGACTACGACACCCGCGATGGCACCCAGGTGTTCCCGAGCGGCCGCGGCAACACCGATACCCGCGTCTACGACGGGTCGATGAGGAACGCCACGATCTCGGTCAGCTACTCGGATGGCAGCACGCTCGACTTCGCCTACATGCCCAATCCCAATGGGAGGCCGGTGTCCTTCCCCGCCCTGGTCATCGTGCCCGAGCCGGCTGCCATCTCGCTGCTGGGGACCGGCCTGGTGGTCGGAGGCCTCTCGCTGACGCGCAGGCGTCGGCGAGCGTAGCTCCCAGCTCGCAGCCTACAGCTCGAAGTCGCAGCCCCGGACCAGCGGTAGCAGCACGCCACGGTTGTCGCGCCGCCAGGCAAGCGGGGGCGTCTGGAGCTCGCCCGGCAAGCAGACTCGCGAGGCGCCGAGGCGCGCCAAGTCCCGTGCCACCGCGTCCGTCCCGCTGCCGAAGCCCGCGAGGGCGACCGCCGCCAGGTGTCGTCGCGCCGGCCGCAACGCCGCCAGGCAGCCATCCACACCTTCACAGGGATGGACCCGGACGAAGCGATGCAGCGGTGCCGGTCGCGGGGCCGCGTCGGACTCGAGCACCACGGTCCATCCGGCGCCGGAGCCCGGTGCGAACACCCGAACCGGTCTGCCGGCGGCCGCGCGCATCTCCGCCTCGCCGCGCTCGTTGGCGACCTGGGCTGCCGCGGCCGCATCCACCGCACCGCGCGGCCAGCGCTCCTGCGCCTGCTCGAGGGCCTCCGCCAGCGACTCCGAGAAGGCGTCGGCCAGCGGGCGTCCGGCCGCGTAGACCGCGATCGGCGAGAGGCAGCCGAGCTGGTCCCAGAACGAGACGTCCCGGGCGAGACCGGCCGCGGCAGCCGCGAGCGCCGGGCCGCGCCCGGCTTCGGGGCCCAGCACCGCGACCGAGAAGCGGTGCCCGTACGGAACGAAACGACGGGCCGCCGGCAGTCGGGCTGCCAGCGCCGATACCGCGGAGTCGGATCCGTTGGCCACCACGCAATCCGCCTGGACCAGGGCGTCGAGGGCGTCGTCATCGCCGCGCTCGAGGTCCGCGGTCGCGACGGCTGCGCCCAGCTCCGGGTCGGCGCTCGCCAGCGACCGGGCAACCAGGGACGGGGTCACGGGATCGGCCGATGCGGGCTTCAACACCAGCGGCGAGCGCAGCGCCAGCGAAGCGATCGCCGCGACCAGGGTCGGCATCGGGACGGCGCCCGCCAGCACCACTGCGGTGACGTCGAAGCCGGACGCGCGGCCGGCATCGAGCGCCTCGGGGCCGCCGATCTCTTCGGCGACCAGGCGCAGGAGCGACTCACCCCGGTACGGCGCCAGGCCGGCCGCGAGCCCCGCGCGCACCGTCTCCGGGTGGAAGCCGGTCGCCCGCGGAAGCGCCTCGCACAGCGCTTTCTGCCAGGGACCGTCCGGGTCGCTCCAGGCGTCGAGTACCTGCGCCAGCGCTTCGAGCGTCTGCGCGGCGGGGCGTCGCCGCAGCACCTCTCCGGCGGCGCGGAGCCCTTCCAGCAACTCGCGCACGCGGGTGGCGTTCACGACGCCAGCATCGCGTCGGCCGCGATCGAGCAGCCGCGCGCCTCGGCGCCCTCGGCTCGCCCCAGCACCTCGAATCCGTCGCCCACGCGGCGGCCGAGATCCGCGGTCTGCAGCGCCAGCACGCTGCCCGTATTGGCGAGGTCGACGATCGAGATCGCGCCCACGGCGCCCGGCGCGGTGTCTCGGCCCGTCTCGGGGTCGATCACCCGGACCCGTGCCCAGGGCGGACCCTGCTTGCGGCGCGGCCCGGCGCGATCGCGCAGCACGCTGTCGTAGAACTGGCTGCCCAGCTCGGTCATCCCGTACTGGTTCACCACCCGGGCCGGCGGGATGCCCAGGGCGGCCTCGATCTCGGCGTACCGGCGATCGGCCGATCGTTCGCGCGCGCGCCCCTTGAAGCCGCCCGTCTCCATCACCCGCGAGCCCGCCGGCAGCGCCAGCCGCACCTCGCGGCGCTCCAGCTCCTCGAGCAGGTGCACCCACGCGAATGCGGTGCCGCAGAGCGCCACCGGCTCGCCCTGCTCGCAGGTGGTTTCGAGTGACCCGAGCAGACCGTCGAGATCGAGCCGGCCGTCGCGCACGTCGAAGCCGCTGCCCGCATCTCCCAGCGCGTCGAGGGCGCAGCCGAACATGTGCGACAGCGAGGAGTCCGGTGCCTCGCTCGGCGACGGGGCCAGCACCCGGAGACGCATGCGGCGTCCCGCCGGCAGGTCCGGGAGCACGAAGCGCCGGAAGGTCGGCAGCAGCGACGCCTCGTACAGGGCGAGCGTGTCCAGGTGCAGCTCGCCCCGCCGCGCCGTCGAGGTTCCGCTGGTCCGGAAGGTGTGGACCTGGCGCGACTCCGGGAAGCTGCGCAGCGCCAGCTCCTTGAAGGCGCCGGTAGGCACCGCGGGGATCTCGCGCCAGGAGCGGGGACTGGCTCCGGACAGGCGCGCGCCGCAGAAGCGGGCGTAGGGCTCGCAGTGCTCGACCTGGAACGCCCAGAGTGCGCGGGCCAATGCGTCGAAGCGCTCGTCGTCCTCGCGCCAGTCGGGCTCGCGCATCCAGGCGAGCACGCGCGCGTCGAGCGCCGCTCGCGCGGGATCCGCACTCATGTGAGCACCTCCGCCAGCAGGTCGATGCCGAGTGCGAGGGCGTCGCGATCGATCGAGAGGGGCGGGGTGATCGAGAGCACGCGACCGTCCTCGCCGGAGGGCAGCAGGATGACACCGCGCTCGAGCGCCTCGCGGCAGGCGTCGCCGGCTCGCTCGGGTCCATCGCACTCCACGCCGATCATCAGGCCGAGCCCGCGTACCTCCGCCACGCCTACGGCCTTCGCCAGCCGCTCGCGCAGGCGCCCCAGGGCGAAGGCGCCCAGCTCGGCCGAGGCCTCGACCAGCTTCTCCTCGCGGAGCACGGCGATGGCGGCCAGCGCCGCGGCGCAGCTCGGCGGATGTCCCAGGAAGGTCTGGGTGTGGAGCGCTTCGCCGCGCGAGGGCGGCCAGGCGTCCATCACCTCCTCACGTCCGATGCAGGCCGAGAGCGGCATGCCCGATGCCAGCCCCTTGGCCACGCAGAGGAGGTCCGGGACGACACCCTCGTGATCACAGGCGAACCAGCGCCCGGTGCGACCGAAGCCGGTGTACACCTCGTCGGCGATCAGCAGCCAGCCCTCGCGATCGCAGAGCTCGCGCAGGCGGCCGAGGAAGCCGGCAGGCGGCACCCGCTCGCCGCCGCGTCCCTGGACGGGCTCCACCAGCACGGCGCCCACGGGCACCCGGGC